>VGZV01000004.1 GCA_016872385.1 SAR202 cluster bacterium
AAATTACGCCACCTGGTGGAGAACTCCTTCCTCCTTTTCAAACAGTGGCGGGGCATAGCGACCCGTTATGCCAAAGGGTCTGCCTCTTACCTAGCTTCCTGTCAGATCCGAGCGGTAATAATCTGGAGTAAGTTATTTTGACGACACGCTCTAGCCTTTTTAGACACCCTCTAAACCCACGGCGTGCGTTTGGACCGTTCCTTTTCCGAGGTGTAGGTGGGCAAACCCTGCCGCTCCAGGCTTTGGGCCACCAACTCTTTGAACAGCCGCCGCTCCGGGCCGCGGATGACCGCCTGCTCGTGGGACTCGGAAATGGCCACGGGGTAGCCCTGCCCCCGCTGGCACTGGTCCAGAATCAGGCTGTGGCCCAGGGCCAGCAGCTTCTCGTCATGGGCCACCCACTGGGGCACCTCCACCCGGGCAATCTCCTCGCCGCAGTGCAGGTAGTAGAAATAGACTTGCTGCTCCCCGTAGTATTCCCGCGGCACGGAGGAGTTGGTCTGGTACAGGGCGGACCGCCATCCCGGCTGGAGAGTGCGCTGAAACAGCTCCCGGTCCAGAAAGTCCGTAGTGTTGCGGCACGGCTCCAGCAGGGCGCGCCGGTGTCCGCAGGCGGTCTTGCAGCGGCCCAGGTCATGGGGGCACAGGCAGGTGCGGATGGCGTTGATGACCTCGGCGCTGCGGGGCAGGGAGACGTAAGCCGCCAGGGTTACAGTCCGGGTGCGGGATAATTCCTGCAGGCGTTCCAGGGCCGACAGCAGGCCGTTGATGATGTGGGTCATCACAAAGTACCGGTAGCCTTGCTCTGATCCTGAAAGTCCCCACAGCACCAGGGAGCCGTCCACCAGGGCCAGGATAGGGAGGTCCGCGGGGCACTCTTCCACCACCTCCGCCAGCCGCTCCAGCTCCCGCACCGTGCGGATCAGCCCCAGCACCGGGCCGGTGACGGCCTCCTCGCTGGCGGGGTTGGCAGGGTCGCTCAGGTACAGGTCCTGCTCCTCAAAAGCCAGGCGGGGCGCACTGAACAGGCGGGCGTCGGGCTTGTCGCCGTAGGTCAGAACGCAGCCGCCCAGGTTCAGCAGGTAGCAGGCGGCGGGCAGGTGCCGGTCCACGTCAATATGCGACCCGTCCACTGCGGCCACGCACCAGCCGGCAGGCGGCGGCGTGGGGGTGTAGCTGCCCAGCAGGGCCTCCACCACCTGGGGTGCCAGGAAGGGCCGCTCGTGGGCGCTGCGGGTCTTCGCCACCGCTTCGGCGGGACTGACCCGGCTTGCGGCGTCCAGCAGGGCAGCCAGGCGGGCCTGGCGGTCGGTCTTGCGCTGGCCAAGGCGCTGGGCTGCCTGGTCAAGCTGGAGCAAAGTTTGACCCAGGTCTAGCGACATCGGCTTACCTTAGCACCCGCTCGTCGCCCACCCGGCGGGTAATGCGCTGCTGGTCCAGGTGCTCCAGCAGGGGCAGCACGTACTTGCGGCTGCTGTTGAGCATGGTGCGGGCCTCCGCCACGGTTATCTTGCCGTTGGCCTTGAGGTGGGCGATGATTTTATCGCTAATCTGACGGTAGGCTTCGGCGGTGAACACCACCGATTCGTTGACCTTCACTACTTTGCCCTGGTCAATTAGCGCGCCCAGCAATTCCCCGTCCAGTGGCAAGTCCGTGGGCGGCGAATAAGGGTCCTGGGCCAGTGTACGCAGGTACTCGGCGGCCTGGCGCTCCAGGGCCGGGGTCAGCGACACCTGGTGACTGGGCAGCCGGACTTGCTGGCCGTCTTCCGCCAGCAGCCCCTCTTGGGAGACTCTGGCCGCCACCCGCAGAAATACCGGCTGGGACAACCCCAAACGGCTGCGCAGTTCCTGGGCGGGCATCCCGCGGCGCAGGGGGTATTGCTGGTGGTAGGCTTGCAAGGCGGCAGAAGCCTGGCCCTTGAGCTTGTTCCACCCCTGGCTGGAATAGACCACGGCGTCGGCCTCGGTCTCCAGGTTGCCCAGCGCCACCATGCCGCCTTGCTCCGCCAATTGGGAGACCCGTTGCCGCACTTCTTCCGCAGGCAGGTTGGACTTCTGGGATAACATTTTCAGGTCGCAGGCCCCTGCCTGGTCGGCCAGGCTGACCAGAACGTCTTCGCCCGTGCCCTGGTCTAGAGTGGCAAGTTGCTCCACCACATCTTCACTGAAGCGGCGATGGCGGCGCCGCGGGTTGGGGTCAACCACCTGTCCGCCGCCCAGGGTATCTTCGGCGGAGCGCAGGATAAAGAAGTCACCCTTTACTGCAGGCACGGGGTTTTCCAGCAGTAGCTGCACCCAACCCTCCTCGCCGGCGTTTAGCTGGTCTTGCTCCAGCAGCCGCACGCGGGCCGGGGTCTCGCTGGTGAAAATGTGCAAGGTGACGCCTTCGTTGTGGCGCAGGGGATGGGGCGCGCCCCGCACCATGCGCAGCCGGGCGTCCAGCCGCTGGGTGGGCCGCAGCCAGCCGGGGGTGGTCAGTACTTCGCCCCGCTGGATGTCGCTGCGGGCGGCCCCAGTAAGGTTGACCGCCATTCGTACACCGGGGCCTGATTGGTCAACCTTGCTTTTGTGGCTTTGCAGACCGCGGATGCGGCAGGCCAGGCCCGAGGGCGCCAGTTCCACTTCCTGCCCCACCGCCAGCCCGCCGTCAATTAGAGTGCCGGTGACCACGGTGCCGAAGCCGGAGATGGAGAAGCATCGGTCTATGGGCAGGCGCGGCCGCCCCAGGTCGCGGCGGGCTTCCGTCTCCCCCAGGATGCGGTCAATTTCCGCCTTGAGGTTGTCCAGCCCTGCGCCGGTCTTGGCCGATACCGCCAGCATGGGGCAGCCCTGGAAAGAGGTGCCCGCCAGGGTATCCTCCACTTCTGCCTTGACCAGCTCCACCAGTTCGGCGTCCACCAGGTCTGCCTTGGTGATGACCACGATGCACCGCCGGATTTGCAGCAGGTCCAGGATCGCCAGGTGCTCCCTGGTCTGGGGCATTACGCTTTCGTCCGCAGCCACAATCAGCAGGGCCAGGTCAATGGCGCCGACGCCCGCCAGCATGTTCTTTATGAACCGCTCGTGGCCGGGAACGTCCACAATACTGACTTCCCGGCCGCTGGGCAATGTCATCCAGGCAAAGCCCAGGTCAATGGTCATCTCCCGCTCTTTCTCTTCCGGGAGACGGTCTGGGTCAATGCTGGTCAGGGCGGTGACCAGGGTGGACTTGCCGTGGTCCACGTGGCCGGAAGTGCCAATGACGTACATAGGGGAACCCTCGATGAGGGATATGCCCTAAGCATAGCACTCTGCCGAGGAGATGGGTAGGTCGCCTTACCGGAACTGGATGTTGTCAATCCACATGCCGTCCTGGCCGTTGAGCAGGACCGGCCCGCTGTAGAATTGCCACTCAAAGGCCACCGGCCGCACTTCGGGCACTGGCAGCTCAATTCTGGTCCAGGTGGTGGCATTGGGCAGCTTTGTTTCCACCGGCCTGGGGGAAGCCATGATGCGGAAGGTGCCGCAGCAGGCTTCCGATGACGCCTTCACGTCAAAGGAGATGTACTTCACTGTGGAGGGCAGGTAGTATTTGGGCAGCCACAGGGTGGAGAAGCCTCCGCCGTTGATGGCGCCGGAACGCAGGCAGGGCGCATCCTTGCACTGGCTGGAAAAGTCCACCAGCCAGGAGTTGCCAGATACCTGGAACTCTTCAAACCCCAGGCCCTTGGATTCCAGGGAAGCCAGGGGTACAGATGCCCTGGGCGTTGCTGTGGAGGCCAAGGTGGCGGCAACGGTGGGCAATGGCGTCGGTTCGGGCGTGAGTATCTCTGGCTCGGCGAGGGCAGGTGCAGCAAGGGTTCCGGCAGGGTCAGGGCCTGCCGTGGGCGCAGGGGCAGGGGTTGCAGCGGAGGTGGAACTGGGCAGCGGAGCCTGTGCCGTGGGGCGGTATGCACTTGGCACGGGTGTTGCCGGTCCGGGCTGGTTGCCGAGTAAGGCGGGCAGCAGGCCCACGCCCACCAGCACCGCCACGCCCGCTGTGCCTGCCAGGGCCAGGGCTTTGCCGCGACGGGGCGGCGCAGGCTTGGGAGTTACTGGCGCTTCTGGAGGCTCTCCATGGACTGGGGATGGCGATGATTCCGGGGCTGGGGCCTTCGCTTCATCCGCAGATACGGATGATTTGTCGTGCCCACGGTTCAAGTAGGCTTCGTCGTATTTGGCCCGGCGCTGGAGGTTGGACAGCACCTCATAGGCCTCGTTTAAATCCTGCATCCGGTGCTGGTCAACCTCGCCATCGCCAGCCACATCGGGGTGGTAAATCTGGGACAGCCGGTGCCACACCCTGCGGATGGTCCGCTGGCTGGCATTGGGCTGGACGCCTAGAATCTCGTAGTAGTCTTTCCAGGTAACCTCGTATTGTTCACGCGACATTGCCTTCGCTCCGCCGGCAAGCGCTGATTGCGCATTTGCTCTCCAGTCATGGTAATCGCATTCAGGGCCAACTGAAATGGCGCATACCAGAATCACCGCTATGGCGGACAGCAAACACCCCTGAGGGGGTGTGAAACATCTGAGAGGGTGTCTAAAAAGTGCTGTGCACTACCAGCGCTCACCCTTCGACAAGCTCACCACGCGCGGTCCTTCAGCCGAAGGACGCTCACCCTGAGCCTGTCGAAGGGTGAGCATAGAAGTATATACAACCTTTTAATACAGGCTCTGAGCGCGATGGCACGCCATGCCAAGACGCCCTGGGTGCGTGGGCGGCGGAGTATTTGACGCCGGGTTATGCCTTGCTGCCCTGGACTCTGGCCCGGATTGAGAGTGACGGGATACTTGTGAGGGCGTTGGAACGACAGGTTAGAAAAGCCCCTTTATCCATTGCCACGGATGGAGTTGAGCATAGTGCAGGCCCCATTCCTGGAGGAACTTGGGGATGGAGAGTAGCAGGAGCGCCAGCAGAAGACTCGGAAGTGTCTTTGGCGCGAGCCGTGGGAAGAACCGCTCGGCAATGGTGTAGAAGAAAAAGAAGATGGCAAAAAGGTTGGGAAAGAATAAGAACAGCGCGCGGATGCCGGTGACTTCAAAGAGTATAAAGCCGGTGAGCCGGTAGGCAAACAGAATGATGCTGGTATTTCTGGCCAGGGTGTTCTTCCACGATAGGGAAACTATCAACCACAGAGCGGAGCAATAGGTATCCAGCAGCTTGTCAAATAACTGATAGCGCTCGCCAAACCCTGCCGCTTCCCCCAGCAGGATGGCAAAGAAGTCTGCCAGAACTACATCCAGCGCGTCCGCCAGCACTGCCAGCACCATGCCGGCAATGCGCCACTTGAAAATCAGAAGCGGCGCCAGCAGACGCACCGCCACGGCTACCGCCATTGCTAGGGTGATTTCCAAGGCGTTCGATGCTAGGCCGGTGTGAATTCCCGGACGTGCAAGATCTCGCTACTATTCATTACCCGGATGTCCGAAAAGGTCAGAGTCAACAAGGCTACAGTGCGGCCTTCAGCCGTTACAAATTCAACCTCGAAAGTTGGTTCCCCCCTGCCTCTGTAGCAATGCACTACTGCTCCCACGTCGCCCTTCTTAAGGCCGCGTTCTGTTATGTCGTGAACTAGGACAACAGTATCTAATTCTTGGATCATACAATGCTCCCGGAATTTGTGTTACACGGGATACGCAGTGACAAAACGCGGACGAGACCGACCAGTGTCAATAATCCACGGGGAGTTCCAACACTACCTCCCTCAGGCCAAGAATCTGGTGAATACCTGGTTGGATACCAGGTAGGCAGGCTTGGTCAGCCGCAGCACCGTGCCCTGCTGCCCCAGAAGTCTCTGGTCAATCAGTCCCGCAATCTCGGATTTGTACCGGCTGGCGAGATTCAGGCCCGTGCGCTCTTGGGCTGCCGCCAGGTCCAGCCCTTCCAGCAAGAGCCGCAGGCCCAGGAACATGGTCTCGGAGGCTGATACTTCCGGACTGATTTCTTCCTGGCCGCCGATTTGCGGAATAGCCTCCAGGGCCAGGTGGTCCAGCTCCGGCAGCGGCGGGGGGTTGCTGGCCGCCCACTTCTTCACCTGAGCGATGTAGCCCAGGGGCGAATCCATGTCCCAAAAGCGGAAGCTGCCCAGGCGGGAGTGGGCGCCGGGGCCAACTCCCAGGTAGGGGAGATTCCGCCAGTAAGTCAAGTTGTGCTGGGACTGGCGTCCCGGCAGGGACCAATTGGAAATCTCGTAATGCTGGTAGCCGTGCCGCTCCAGCACATCCTCGGCATAATGGTACATATCCGCTGCCAGGTCTGGGTCCGGTTCCGGCAGCTTTCCCTGGGCCACCCAGGCGTGCAAGGGTGTGCCTTCCTCCAGGGTGAGGCAGTAGAGGGACAGGTGGGCCGGGCGCAACTCCATCATCTGGTGCAGCGTGTCCCGCCACTGGGCCATGGCCTGGTGGGGCAGCCCGTACATCAGGTCCAGGTTGATGTTTTTTAATCCGGCCTGCTGGGCGTCCTGGAGAGCCTGCACCGCCTGGGCTGCGCTATGTCGGCGGCCCAGCAGATTGAGCAAGCCGTCATCCAGGCTTTGCACGCCGATGCTCAACCGGTTGACCCCCTGCTCCAGCAGTCTCCGGCACGCCTCCTGGGATAGGTCGCCGGGGTTGGCCTCCACTGTCACCTCGGCGTTGTCTTTGATAGCAAAGGCTGCCTGGGCGGCGGACAGAATCCGGCCCAGGGCGCCATCGGGCAGATAAGAAGGGGTGCCGCCGCCAAAAAACACGGTGTTGACCTGCGGCTTGGACAGGACTTTACCCCAGGCGGCTATCTCGCTATTCAGGGCTGCCGCGTAAGGCTCCATGAGGCGGTCAATGCCCTGGTAAGTGTTGAAGTCGCAATATGGGCAGCGGGTCTGGCAGAAGGGCACGTGAATGTACAGCCCCATGCCCTGGGATGGGACTATTGGACAGGACGCGGAAGTTGCAGTTGTTTTATGGGAGTTCATACCATTAATCCAGGCGGCGGCTGTGGCCCTCCACCACTTTACGTGTGGGCTGCTCTGGCGGATGCTCCGAAGTTTGACCGTGGCTTCCCCGGCGCTCCCGTACCACCGCCTTGGGGGCTAACCATAGCAGCAGCCAGCAGGCCAGCAGCAGAACAAGCAGGTCGTCGGCCCAAGCCAACATGCCCCGGCCCCGCAGCAGGTCCAGGGGAGATAGGACATAAATCAGCGCCAGAGCGGGCAATATCCGCAACAAGAAGGGCACCCGCGGGTCCCGCACCAGCCGCCACACCAGGGCCAGCCGCTTCAACGCCGCGGGCAAGAGGAGCAATAAAAGAAATCCCAGTAGTAGCGGGATTGCCCATCTAAGCATCAAGGAGCCTGCCCAAAGATTTGCCGTCTATCTGGTGTGTAGATTGGAATCATGCCACGTCCGGCTGGCGAGCGCTTCCCCAGAGCGTATTGCACCACCATCTTGTGGATCCTAGCCCGGCGGTGGGCCAATTATTTCCAGATTGTGGCGTTGCGCGGCATCCATAACCGCATCCATGTCTGTAACGCCGTGAATCTCCTTGAAGAACTGCTCGAACCCCGGTGGGGAGATGATGACCAGCAGCTTGGCGGGAGCGTCACCCACTTTGGAGAAAGTGTGCATCACGCCCCTGGGGATAAGCACGAAGGAACCAGGAGTTCCAGTCACCACGTTCTCCCCGACCCGGACTTTGACTTCGCCTTCAAGGACGTAAAAGGCTTCTTCTTCGGTTCGGTGGATGTGGGGCGGCGCGCCATCGCCGATGGTGGTAATCTCGGTTAGTGTGTAGGCGCCGCCGGTGTCGGCATTGGAGGCCTTAAAAGTATATGCGTCGCCCAGCACCGAGTATTGCTCCCCTTCACCGGGATTCAATGCCTTGCCTTCAAATGACATGCTTCCGCTCCTTGTGCGAGATGCCTTAATTAACGGCAGTTTATAGTCCAATGCAAATCACCGTCAACGTCAAAGGCAATGTAATCGGAAGGTCGTTAACGAGCTGCGCGCCTCAAGCCTTTGCTCAATGGGACTCTTACCGGAATCTTGCCACACATCAATTGTAACCCAAGGGGACTTGCCCTTTGGCTGTGCTATACTTTTGCCACAGTGCCACATTGCTGGGTCATGCCGGAACCAATCAGGGAGGAAGCAGGGAAATGAGTCCAGTCAACCAGGCCAGGACCATTGGCGATTTGCGGCGCAGCGGTTATCAGGTGCTGCCTGTGCGGGAAGAACTTCGGAAGAACCTGGTGGCCAAGATCCGCGCCGAAGAAATTGTGTTTCCAGGCATTGTGGGCTTTGATGACACCGTGATTCCCCAGTTGGAGAACGCCATTCTGGCCGGACAGGACATCATCTTGCTGGGGGAGCGCGGACAGGCCAAGTCCCGGCTCATCCGCAGCTTGACCACCCTCTTGGACGAATATGCACCGCGCATCGCCGGCTGCGAAATTAACGACAACCCCTACAAGCCCATCTGCCGGGCCTGCCGGGACCTGGTGGATGCCCACGGGGACGACACCGAAATCGAGTGGATGACTCGGGAAGAACGGTACTCGGAGAAGCTGGCTACTCCGGATATTTCCATCGCCGACCTCATCGGCGAGATTGACCCCATCAAGGTGGCCGAGGGCCGCCACCTGTCCAACGAACTGGCTATCCATTACGGATTGGTGCCCCGCACCAACCGCGGCATCTTTTCCATCAATGAGCTGCCTGACCTGGCGGAGCGCATTCAGGTGGGCCTGTTCAACCTAATGGAGGAGCGGGACGTGCAAATCAAGGGCTATCGCCTGCGCCTGCCTCTGGATGTGTACGTGGTAGCCACGGCCAACCCGGAGGACTACACCAACCGGGGCCGCATCGTCACCCCGCTCAAGGACCGGTACGGGGCGCAAATTCGCACCCACTACCCCAGGGAAGTCCGCCAGGAAATTGACATAATGGAGCAGGAGCGGGGCAAGTTCGCCGACGAGGACAAGCTGGTGGCCCCCGCCTATATGAAGGAAATTGTGGCGGAGATTACCAACCAGGCCCGCCGCAGCAACGAGATTAACCAGCGTTCCGGCGTCAGCGTGCGGGTGTCCATTGCCAATTACGAGACGCTGCTGGGCAACGCCGTGCGACGGGCCATCCGCCACGGCGACCAGATAGCCTGCCCCCGCATTACCGACCTGCCCTATATTGTGGCCTCCTTTGCCGGCAAGATTGAGCTGGAGACCTTTGAGGAGGGGCGTGAGGGCAAGCTGGTGGACGACCTGACCCGGCGGGCGGTGCTGCGGGTGTTTGGGCAGCACGTGGATATGGGCCAATTGGAAGAGGTGGTGGCCTTTTTCGAGCAGGGCGGCCGGGCCGATTCAGGCAGCGAGCGACGGGCGGCGGACTACCCGGGGCTGGTGCGCCAGGTGGACGGGCTAGGCCCCGTGGTGCGGAAGCTCACCGGCGACGACCAGCGGCCCGAGGTTGTTGCATCTGCGGCAGAGTTTGTCCTTGAGGGGCTGCACCTGAACCGCCGCCTCAACTGCGAGCGCACGGCTGCGGGGTACCGGTACCAGAAGTAAAGGGAGATACAGTAGGCAAAATACCTTAACCCTTGGCGCTGGCCTTGAGGTAATCCAGTGCTTTGTCTATCACTCCTTCGGCGTCAATGGCCTTGCGGCGAGCCAGTTCGTGGATTTCCCGCAAGGTCTTATAAATTTCGGGAGCCGATCTATCCCCGATCAATTCACCTGCCCTCTGCATTCTGGCATTATAGAGCCAGAGTAAGTAAGCGCCGCCTGAAGCTAGCATAATATCTATGCGGATACTCTCTGGGAATCGCACAGTATAAATGCCGCCCCCAATTAATTTCCAGTCTACTTTTCCCTCTTTAGACCGGTTGAGAAGTTCGTTGGCGAGTTCCAGCATCTTCACATCGGTCATAACTATTCTCCCAGCGGGGATTGTTGTAGCCTGCTTTCTAACCCTGCCAGAGTCAACTGCATATTATTCAAGTCCCCATTAAACTTACTGACAGTTTCTTGTGGGATCTCGCTCCCTACTGCTGATGTTTCAGCGGAGCGTTCCATTTCCAGTAATATAGATACTCCTGCTTCTAACGTCCCTGCTTCGTCGGGTGATAATTCTGGATATTTTACCCTAATGTCTATCAGTCCTTTCCGAATTTCAGGGTAAATGTACAGCGCTCGGCTCCATTCTCTCTGGCGGTGTAGTTCTTTCAAACTCTGAATTTTCTCGCTTACCCGGCTGACTTCGGCTATGGCTAGATCCCGTGCCACTTCCCGACGCGTCCTTTCCGCCGCCTCCCTGGCTGCCCGGGTCTCACCCCGCAGTTGCTTCAACTGCCATAATGCAAAGCCCAAGCCGAAGACCGACACGGCCAACCCCACAATGCTGGCCCAGTTGCCAATATTACTGAGCATTGTATTGTCCGCCGGTGCATTTCACTAACCGATTTTAGCACATCGGCACTGACACCTCCCCGTTGACGAACGGCCGTTCTGCATCTAGGATTAGCACGCCAGTTCCAAAGTTGTCCTAGATGGTGTTTTATGGCCGCCGCCGACGTTCAGGAAATCCAGTGCAAGTCCCTGCTGAACCGGGTGGATATCCCCAACTTCCCCTTCCGCTGGACCATTAACCCCTACCGGGGATGCCGCCACGCCTGCACTTACTGCTATGCCCGCCCTACCCACGAGTTTTGGGGGATGGATTCAGGCCGCGAGTTTGAGCAGCGGGTGTTTGCCAAGGTTAACGCACCTGCGGTGCTGCGCCAGGAGTTGTCCCGCCCCAGGTGGCAGGGCGAAGCCATTGCCCTGGGCACCGCCTCGGACCCCTATGAGCCTGCCGAGGCCCAGTACGGCCTGACCCGCCGCATCCTGGAGGTGCTGGCGGAGTTCCGCAACCCGGCCTCCATCACCACCAAGGGCGTGCTGGTGCGCCGGGACGTGGACGTGCTGCAGCAACTGCACCAGGCTGCGGAGGTGCAGGTGGTGTTCAGCGTGGGCACTCTGGACGAGAAGGTCTGGAAGCAGACCGAGCCGGGCACTCCCAGCCCGCAGGCCCGCCTGGAGGCCATGCAGTATTTGGTGGAAAGCGGCATCCCTGCTGGTGTGATGATGGCCCCTCTGCTGCCGGGCCTGTCTGATGGCTGGGAAAGCATCCACACCGTGGTGGCCGCCGCCGCTGCCCACAAGGCCCAGTTTCTTTCGGCCAACTTGCTGTTCCTCAAGCCGGGTTCCAAGGAGTGGTTTATGCCCCTGCTGCGGGAGACTTATCCCCACCTGGCCGCTGCGTACAGCAGGCTATACCACAAGACCTATCCGGAGCAGGACTATACCCAGCGAGTGCTGCGGGTGGTGAACGAGGCGCGACGCAAGTGGCAGTTGCCCTTTGCCACGCCGCCGCGGGAACTGAAAAGCGCCCAGGGCCAGTTACAGTTGGCGTTTAGCGCCTAAGATGCCCCAACTAATAGGGGTATCCTCTCCCCTTGCGGAGGATTTGCCCGAAAATTGCAAGAGGACAGCTTGTCGTTCCGGAGTAAGCCGGAACCCAGATATAGCTACAGCCCCGCAGAGGGCCTGGACACCGGCGAAAGCCGGTGTGACGACGATTTTTCGGTCAAAGCTCCTTGCGTGAGAAGAATAAGGTGAGGGGTATCGCCCTCAGTACCGGGAGACGTTAATTTCCACCATCTTGCCGGTGACCAGGTAGATGACCCGTTCCGCGATGTTGGTGGCCCGGTCGGCGATGCGCTCCAGGTCGTGGGCGGCCCACAGCAGCCACGTGGCCCGCTGGATAGTCTGCGGGTCCTGAATCATGTAGAGCAGCAACTCCCGGTAAACCTGGTCATAGAGCGCGTCTACTTCGTCGTCGTCTTTGCAGACCCGCTGGGCCTTCACGACGTCCCGGTTGCTCAGGGCATCCAGGCTCTCCCTGAGCATCTGGGTGGCCTTGTCAGCCATCCTCGGTATGTCTATCAGGGGCTTAAGCAAGGGGGTGTCGCCCATCATCAGGCTAATCTTGGCAATGCCCTCGGCATAGTCGCCCATGCGTTCCAGTTCGCCAGTGATGTGCAGCAGGGCAATGATGGCCCGCAGGTCCCGGGCAATGGGTTGCTGGGTGGCAATGATATCTATGCAGCGCTCCTCAATTTCAAAGCGCGTCTGGTCAATGATGTCGTCCTCGCGCACCACCTGGCGGGATGCCTCCAGGTCGCGCTGTTTCAGGGCGTCCACTGACCGGGCGATGGCTTTTTCCACCATGCCAGCCATGAAGATGACTTCCTGGCGCAATGCCTTAAGCTGGTTGTCCAGGTCTAGACGAGGCATAAATCACCTTCCTTGCCTGGTCACACGCGCCGCCAGAATGGGGCGCGCTGCCGTTGCTTTTCCAGAAGGCTGGTGTCCAATAGCTCCGTAGGCTCACCTTCCGGCGACTGCACGTAATTAATAAGCTGGAATACCTGGGGATTGGTGTAATAACCATTATATGTCTGGAGCACCAGGGCATCGAAAAACTGGGGTTGGGCTTTCTCTACCTGGCGCAGCACTGCTTCCTGGGATGCCTGGGCTAGCTCCTGGAATTCCCGGCCTTCCTGGGCCGCAGCGACGATGTCAATCTGGGCCAAACCCTCCCCAAAGAGCCGCCGCAGCCGGGTGTCTTTCGCTACCGCCGACTCGACAAAGTCGGCCACGCCGACGTCTCCGGCAGCAGGCATCTTCCCCTCTTGAGGCACGATCCGGTTCAGCACCGTCATCAGGAGCTGTTTCTGCCCTGGGCTGAAAATAGTGGGGCTAGTGGTCACGGTGGGCACCTCGGAAGTAAGAGTAAGGTATTGTCAGGTTGAAGTCCAGGGCTGGCTACCTGGGTATGACCGGCAGCACTACGTGGGACGGATAAGCCGCCGAATGGTGGACTGACTGTTGGGCCAGCTCCAGCCGGGCGTCCTGCCCCAGGGGCGCGCCCGTGTTGGGGTTGCGGTCAAAGCGCGGGAAGTTGCTGCTGGCAATCTCCAGGCGCAGACGGTGTCCGGCGAACAGCACGTGGCTGGTGGCCCACAGGTCTATGGTGTATTCGTACACTTGGCCCGGACGTATGAAAGACGCCTGCACGGGGCCGGACCGGTACCTGGCGCGCACGATGCCGTCTTGCAGGTTCTGGGCGTAGCCGTCGGGGCGCACGTCCACCAGCTTGGCGGTGAAGTCCGTGTCCACGGCGCTGCTGGCGGCAAACAGGTTCACCTTGATGGGGCCGGTAAGCTCCAGGTCTCGTTCCAGCGGCTCGGAGGTGTAAACCAGCACATCCGGACGATTTTCCACGGGACGCTGGTCGGCCACCCCGTGGGGGATAATCAGGGTATTTCCGCACAAGGTGGGCATCGGGTCGTTGGGGTTATAAATAAAAGTGTCCAGCGGCTCGTCGCCAGGCGGCACGGTGGAAAGACTGCCATCACCGAAGCGGCTGTTGGCCTGGCCCTGGCTGTGCAGGTAATAGCGGGTGTAGTGGGTGCGGGCCAGCGGCCATTCCTGCTCGTCGCGCCAGCGGTTCTCCCCCATGACAAAGATGCGCACCGGCGGCGCTTCCATAATCCCGGTAGCCTGGTCTTTCAGCCAGTAGTCAAACCAACGCAGCAGATAATTGTGCAGTTCAATGCGGGCTTCCGGACCAAAGTCAATATCGCCCGCGCCTCCGGACGTAGGAGCAGTATAGGGCCGGATATGCGCCCAGGGGCCCACCAGGAGCTTTTGGCTGCGGCGCGCCAGTTCGTTCCCGCCCTGCTGCCGGATGGACTGGTAGGCGTTCAGCGCCCCTTCCAAAAAGATATCGTACCAGGAAGTGACATGGAACATGGGCACGGTGATACCTGCCACGTGTCGCAGCAAGTTAATGCGCCACCAGTAGGGGCCGTCAGTCTCGTTATCAAAATACTGGCTGAAATAGGGAGCGGTCTCCTTGAGCCAGTCAGTCCAGTCCCGCAGGGGCAGGTGCTTGTACCATTCTTCTTTCAGCGGCTGGCCAAAGTTGCCCGGCGGCAGTACGTATTGGTCCATGCGGGCCAGCAAATCGCTGCGGCCCTGGCGCTGCAGGGTGTTGCGGCCTTTATGAATGGCGTAGGGCACCATCCAGCCCCACTCCATGGCGCCGCCGGTGTGGTACACCCAGCTCTGGTGAAAGTCAGAAGACGCCGAGACTGGAGCCATAGTCTGGAGGGAAGGCGGCAGCGGGCTGCTGGCGGCCAGGGTATATTGAGTAGCTCCCAGGTAGGACTGGCCGGTGGTGCCCACTCTGCCGTTGGACCAGGGCTGGCGGGCGGCCCACTCCACAGTGTCGTAGCCGTCCTGAGCCTCCTGGAACAGCGGCTCGTAATAGACGCCCTCGGAATCAAAGCGGGCGCGGCAATCCTGGCTCACCACCACGTAACCATGCTTGGGGAAGAACCATACCGAGTGGTCCGGGTTGTCCACGTAGCCGTCTTTGCCGTAAGGCCCGCGGGTGACCAGCACGGGATACCGTCCCGGGGCGTCGGGGCGGAAAATATCCGCCGCCAGCCGGGTGCCGTCGCGCATCGGCACCATGACGTTGCGCTCCCGGATTACTCGGAACTCCTTGGACTGAGCCATCGTCGCACCTGGCTGTACTGGGTCAAATACGCAGCGGCCTGGCGGCCCCATAGGCCTGCCAGGCGCTGGCGAGACATAAACAGAATAGCGCCCGGTGCCGCCGGCGTCAATTGATTTGCTTGACACTCCTGTAGGTGGTGCGATAATTGAGGCAACCTGCCCGAGGAGCACGCCATGACGATAGTGAAATATACTCTGAACGACTTTGTGGCTGAAATGGAGGCGCTGCTCAAGACCCAACCGGACCAACAGAAGCTGTTCGACTCTGGCTCCACTTATTTGTCCGGCCTCATCAGCAACCCCAACGCTGTCCCAAACCGGTTCCGCGTGCCAACCGGCGCTGGTCGCCGCGCAACCACGGCTCCTATCTTTTGTACCAGGGCGCCAGCGGCTTGCAAGTGACTGCGGTGGTCTGGGGGCCCGGCGACCACGCGCCGCCCCACAACCACAACACCTGGGGTATGATTGGAGTTTGGGACAACGCCCTGACCGAGACCCGCTTCCAACGCCTGGACGACCGCACCCGCGTGGACTACGCCAAGCTGGAGAAGGACCGCACGGCGGTGGTCAAGCCGGGAGAGATTTCCCTGCTGGTGCCCGAGGTGGACGAAATCCACCAGATGGACAATTTTACGGACCGCCCCACGGTAGAGATTCACGTTTACGGCAAGGACTTGCGGGGCCTGGACCGCTGTACCTACGACCTGGAGACTGGCAGGGTGTCGCCATTTGTCACCAGGAAATACGATAACTGCTGAAGGCGGGCGTTAGAGTAAGGATGGTGGCGCAACCTGCTACGGCTAGGGGTCCTCTGCCACGGGCGGCGGAGTTTTTCGCTGGAGTGGGCCTCGTGCGCATGGGGCTTGAACAAGCTGGCCTGCAAGTGGTCTTCGCCAATGACAATAATCTAACTAAACGAGACATCTACGCCCTAAACTTTGACGCCTCCTGTTTTGTTTGCAAAGATGTCCGCAATTTGCATGGCTATGATGTGCCGGACATTGAAGTCGCTGTCGCTTCTTTCCCGTGCACTGACCTCTCACAGGCGGGAAACAGAGCTGGACTGAGGGGCAAAGATTCCGGCCTGTTGTATGAGTTCATCAGAATTCTGGGCGAGATGGGAGGAAGACGGCCAGGGATAGTAGCTTTAGAAAATGTCACTGGTTTTGCCATTTCCAATGGCGGGCAGGATCTCAGAGATGCATTGGCGGCTTTAAACCAGTTGGATTACCTTTGCGATGTAATAGTATTGGATGCGCGCTCTTTCGTGCCACAAAGCCGGGAGCGGCTTTTTGTGGTTGCGGCAAGGCAAGGCCTGGTTGTCCCTGGTGATTGGCTCTCCAGTGAAGTGAGACCAGAGTGGGTGGTGACATTGCCCATGCGGTTTCCAGAACTTCGGCTTCAAGCTGTGCCTTGGCCGCCGCTGCCTCCACTGCCAAGGGCAAATCTTGAGGAAATAGTGGAAGCAATGCAAGTTGACAATCCACAGTGGTGGGACTTATCAAGGGAGACCGCGTTCTTGGAATCACTTAGCAGTGTCAACAGGAAACGTCTCAATGATTTTAAACAGTCCGCGACGGTCATTCACCGAACAGCGTACCGGCGTACTCGTCACGGCAAGGCAGTGTGGGAAATCCGCGGGGATTCTATTAGCGGCTGTCTTAGAACGTCACGGGGTGGTTCAAGCAAGCAAGCCATTGTGGAAGCTGGACAAGGGAATGCTCGTGTTCGATGGATGACGGCCCGAGAATATGCAAGACTCCAAGGCGCTCCAGAATTCCAATGGGGAGATGCCACGGAAAGTCAGGCGAAATTCGCCTTGGGAGACGCGGTTTGTGTACCGGCAGTGGCCTGGCTTGCAAGAAGTTATCTAGCCCCGGCTGCCTGCAAGATTATGCATTGCCGGAATAGAACTCAAATGGAGTTGGCATTGGGAAATGCGTAATGCACGGCGCAGGGGTGAGCCTCCGGAAGAAGTTGCTGCGATTTTGGAAGCCCTATCGCATTTGCTTGACCAGATTGATAGCACTGGCCGGAAGGTCGGAAATGCAAAGTACGGCGCTTACGCTTTCTTTGACTATGACGGCGAACCCATTTATGTTGGTCAGACCACGGAACGCCTGCGAACACGAATAAGGAGACACCTTACCAACCAGCGGACTGATGCCGTAGCCATGAGCGTGCTTGACCCCTTTGAAGTTGCCGAAATCGAGATGTGGCCTCTGTGGGATCTCACAGCATCGCCAGGAAATCAGGCTGAGATCAAAGAGCGATTGAATTCAGCGGAATACACAGTGTTCCAACAAGTTGTCGCTGGGTCGCTTTTCTGTGCGGTGCTGAATGAAGTGCCCGTTACTCCTGCCCCCATCGTAACCTTGCCCAGTTCAGTGCGGGGCCGCATCGTCCCGGACGACATTTACCAAAGACGGCTACATTCTGATATTCGCATTGCGCGAAGAGCCAACACAATTGCTCGCTTGGCTCAGATAATCAGCGAACGTTCCGTACAACCCGGTCTTCGGGCTACGCTTTTGACTCAGGCAAGGCGTTTGGAACACCTGGCTAGTCAACGCTTGGAAGAGATTGGTGGACCGCCAGTGCCGGGAGAGAATGTCGAACCTGATGAGTGATCCATTCTCTATGTTAGAGCGAAGCCGAATCATGGCGCAAGTGCACTCAAAGGATACAGCTCCTGAAGTGCGTGTCCGCCGAGCGCTGCACAGCGCCGGGTTCAGATTTCGCGTGCACGCAGAATCTCTTCCAGGAAAACCCGATATAGTGCTTCCAAGGTTCCACACAGCCATTTTTGTTAACGGCTGCCTTTGGCATGGTCATCATTGCAAGCGCTTTAGAATGCCTGTCGCACACTCTGAATATTGGGAACGAAAGATTTCCAGGAACCAGGCCAGAGACGCTGCAAATATAGCAGAACTCAAAGCGGCTGGTTGGCAAGTTTTCACCATTTGGGAGTGCGAATTGCCGATTGCCACCGCAGCCGTCATCTCTAAGCTTCAGCAGATGCGGTTGCCGCCAGATTGTCAAACTTCTATTGTTAGTTGAGGCGCCGCCATGCCCGCTGCCACCTACGCCGATATGATGGACTACCTACGTTGGGAGGAAGCCCTGGAGCATAAGTGTTGTAGTTAGCTGTCAGTTATCATGAAGGGGTGAAGCGACACAGCCTATGAACTATTTTCCTTTAACCAAGCAGCAGCAAGACTGGCAAGAGCGGGCCAGGGAGATTGCCGCCCGGGAGCTGGCCCCGCGGGCGGAACAGACTGACCGTACCAGCCAGTATCCTCAGGTGGCCCTGGATGCACTGAAGCGGGAAGGGTTATGGGGCCTGCGAGTCTCCAAGGAACATGGGGGCTTGGGAGAAGACCTGCTTACCACTTGCCTGATAGTGGAGGAACTGGCCAAGAAGTGTCCTTCTACTGCCATGTGCTACAAGATGCACCTGGAAGCCGCCGAGCTCATTTGCCGCATTCCCACCCCCTACCAGGTGACGCACTTTGTGGAGCCGATGGCCAAAGGCCAGGTCTTTACCACCATTGCTGGAGGCGAGTCTTCTGGCGCTGGTGACAACTGGACGCCCAGCCAGAACGTTTCCCACGTTGATAAAGTCTCCGGCGGCTACCAGATGAGCCAGATACGCAAATCTTACGTGACGTCCGCGGGCCACGCCACCCACTACCAGCTCCGCTGCCGGGTGGGAGCCAGCAGTCCCCAGAGCAGCGTCAGCCAGCTATTTGTGGAGGCAGCCAAGGTCCAGTGGAATGTGGTCGAGCCTTGGCATGGTCTGGGGATGCGTGGCAACAGCAGCTCTCCCATGATGTTCAGCGGCTTTGTCCCGGAAGAGAACCGCATAGGTCCTGAACACACCGTGCAGAATGTCACCAACAATTTTTTTCGCCCGGTGGTGGCCCTTACCTACGCCGCCGCCTACCTGGGCATTGCTTCCGGAGCCTTTGAGTTGGGCTGCCAGGAAATTGCCCGAAAGTTCCCCAGCGGGTCCCGGCGGCTGGACAACGCGGTGCACCAGCGGCGCATGGCCGAGATGGGGACGCAAATTGAGGCGGCGCGTGCGCTGGTCCACGCCACGGCCTCGGCCTATGACCAGGGCAGGGCAGTGGGCCAGCTTCCGTACATGCAAGCCAAGGTGGCGTCTTCCGAAGCGGGAGTGCGTGTCACCCAGGACCTGATGACCATCTTCGGCGGCACGGCCTTTGCGGGACGGCTGCCCTTTGAGCGCTACTTCCGGGATGCCCGGGCAGGCATGGTCATGGGCATGGCCAACGACGTGGCCTACCAGGGTATGATACCGCTGATGTTTCCGGAGGGAGGTTAGGCCCAAAGCAAAGTCCTGGTCCTTGGGGCTGGGAATGTACCAATGCAATGATAATTGAACGTCGCACCGGCGAAAGCCGGTGCCCAGGCCCTGCTGGAGTTATTGCTAGATGCGGATTCCAGTTATAGCTGGAATCCAAAGGCATACGTAGAGCGACACCCTGGGTTCCGGCCTTCGCCGGAACGACGAGACAGTGACCAATACGCAATGAGGTGACTTCAGTGACCATCCAGAGCATCCTTGAACAGACTCCCAAGCTAGCCCAGGAGTGGGCTGCCCAGCGGGCGGAACGGCAGCGGCGTACCAAAGCTGACCCGGCTGATTACGAACAGCTCCGTAAACTGGGCGTACCCCTGTTGGCGGTGCCGGTGGAATTTGGCGGCACCTGGAAGGATATATCCCAGTCGGCCCGGCCCCTTTGCACCTTTCTGCGCACCCTGGCCCAGGGAGACCCGTCCATCACTCTGGCCAGCGCCATGCACCTTGGAGTGCTTGCCTCCTGGCGCATACCCGCCGTTCCAGAGCCTTACAACGCCGGCTGGCAAAAACAGCGTAAAGAGGTGTTCCAGACGGTGGTGGATGGGGCCTGGTGGGGCACCATCGTCTCGGAGCCGGGCAGCGGCGGCGACACCGGTCTGACGCGGTCCCGCTGTGTGCCTGAGGGCCGCGATTCACTGAAATACCGGATGTCCGGACAGAAACACTTCGGCAGTGGGTCCGGGCTGACCTCTTTTATGACTACCCGGGCTATTCCCGAAGGAGAGACCGCTCCTGACCTATTTTTCATGGAGGTGCGTAATCAGCCCTGGGACGGCAGCACCGGTATGAAATTGTCGGCGGAGTGGCAGGGCCACGGCATGATGTCCACCAACAGCCACGCCTTCGAGTTCAAAGATTTCCCTGCCACCCGCGTGGCGTGGCCGGGCCACCAATCGGAACTGATGGCGGCCAACAGCGGCCTGGGTGGAATGTCGTGGGCCTCGGTCATCTCCGGCGTAATGGACGCGGCCATGGATTACACCCGGCAGCAGTTGAAGGCATCCCGCGCCCGGGGCAGCGCCCTGCGGGCTTATCAGCAGATTGAGTGGACCAAGGCCGAACAGGAAGCGTTTTTGATTGACCGGGCTTGGGAAGGGACCCTGCAGTCCCTGGACCGGGGTATTATCAATCGCCGCACCATACTCATGACCAAAGAATGTGTGGCGCAGCTGGCCGAGTCGGCGCTGGGGCGGCTATGCCGGCTGTCGGGCGGCACGGCCTACACCTGGTACTCTCCCCTGGGAGCCTGGCTGGACGATGTGCGGGCCCTGGGGTTTCTGAGGCCCCCGTGGGCATTGGCCTATGACAACCTGTTTAACATGGGCTGGGCGGAGTAGCCCTGGGCTGGGGCTTACCCCATAGAGGATGGCGGAAAGTGGGAGCCAGCGCGGGGTCAATGGGCGGCGGCGCAGGCTGCGGCGAGGGATGCTCTGCCGGTTCCGGTGCGGCGTCTTTGGGCGGATGGCGCTGGAGGGTTGAGCTGCGCCGCGGGCTTAGCTGGTTCAGATGCTGGGCCAGCGATGCCAGGCTGTTCAGGTTGTGCACTGGCAGAAAGTCGTCCACGTAGGGCAGCGCCGCCTGCATTCCCCGGGTTAGAGGTTGGTACTCCGGCGAACCTAACAGCGGGTTGAGCCACACCAGCCGGTAGCAGCTTCTCTGCAGGCGGGCCATCTCCCGGCCCAGCAGCTCCGGCTCGCCCCGGTCCCAGCCGTCGGAGATTACCAGAACTACCGAGCTGCTGCGCAGCACGCGCCGCGCCCAGCGGTAGTTAAAGGTTTTGACGGCTTCGCCAATGCGGGTGCCGCCGGACCAGTCGGGCACTGCTCTGGACACCTCGTTGATGGCCTGGTCAACGCTGCGGTGGCGAAGGCATCGGGTGATGCGGGTCAGCCTGGTGGCAAAAAGGAAAGCCTCCACCCGGTCCAGCCCGCCGGCAATGGTGTGGATGAAGTGCAACAGCATCCGGGTGTATTGCTCCATCGAGCCGCTGACGTCGCACAGCAGCGCCAAGCTGCGGGGCTTGTCCTTGGGATGGCGGCGCGCCAGTTCCAGCCACTCGCCGCCGTACTTTAGGTTGCGCCGCAGGGTGCGCCGCCAATCCAGGGCTGCCCCTTGGCCGGGAGTCATGCGCCGGGTGCGGCGGCGGCCCAGGTCCCAGGCCAGCTCCGCCATCATCCTGCGGGCGTCGGTTACTTCCGACGGAGCAAAATCCCCGAAGTCCTTGGCCCGCAGCACCTCCCGGGCGCTGTAGCTGTAACCCAGGTCCACACGGTCGCCCCCGCCATCTCCTTCACCCTGGCCTTCGGTGTCGGCAGACTCAAACGCCGGAGGCGCTACCCTGGGCTGGCGGTAGCGGCGCTGCTCGCCCATGGAGCGCAAGTCGTGGGTGGTCTGGTCGCCAGCGGGCCGCCGCCAGAACACCTGGAAGGCCTCATCGAAGATGGGCAGGTCCTGCTTGCGGTGCACCAGCAGGCAGCGGGCGGCCTGGCGGAAGTCCTCCTTGCGGGAGACGGGCAGGTGCTCCGTGGCCTGCACCAGGTCCAGGATGTTGCCAGAACCCACGTCCAGGCCCGCCCGCCGCAGCACCTGGCCGAAGAGCATCAGGTTGTGCAACAAGGCGCCGTCGGGTTGGCTGTTGCTGGAAGGGACGGTCACGACTGGCCTTCTACGCCGCGGAGCATGGACTCAAATTTGGGTCTCACGTCCGGTAAGTCCCGTTCCACTACATCCCACACTTGTTCCAGGTCCACCCCCAAGTAGTTATGCACCATCATAGACGTTCAAAAGGGCACTGCTTCTTTCAGGACTTTCTCACGAATGGGCCAAAAGAGTGCAGCCTCGGTAACTATGTCCACCTTGCATCCAAGCAAGTCCTCCAGGTCGGCCAGCAGCCCCCCTGGAAAGAAGGGGCTATGTTCGCGGCCCATCTCCACCAGCAAGTCCACGTCGCTGTCGGGGCGGGCTTGGCCGCGCGCCACCGAGCCGAAGACCCGTACATTGTACGCCCCGTGCTTGGCGGCCAGGCGCAGGATTTCCTCCCGCTTCTCTTTCAGAAGCTGGTCAATGGGCACTTTCGTCTCGCTCACGGCGATGCGCCTCCTCCCCCGCCGCGGCCGCCCCGGCGCGGGCCGCGGTTGCGGGAGCGGTCCAGCATGGCCCGCACCGGCTCGCCCCGCACCAGTTCTATGTCGTCCTGGTACTTGAGCATAATGCCCAAAGTGTCGTCAATAACCTCTGGCTCCAGAGTCTTCTGGTCCAGGGCCACCAGGGCGGCGGTCCAGTCCAGAGTCTCCGACACGCCAGGCACCTTGTAAAGCTCGGCCTGCCGTAGTTCCTGCACAAAGCCCGTGACTTGTTCCGCCAGCCGCCGGGGGGCATCAGGCATCCTGGTGGTGACGATTTGCAGCTCTTTCTGGAAGTCCGGGTAGTCTATCCAGTAGTACAGGCAGCGCCGTTTCAGGGCGTCGTGGATTTCCCGGGTGCGGTTGGAGGTGATGATTACAATGGGCGGGTGCGCGGCGCGGTAAGTGCCCAGTTCTGGGACAGTCACCTGAAAGTCCGCCAGCAATTCCAGCAGAAAACCCTCAAATTCTTCGTCGGCCCGGTCCAGCTCGTCAATAAGCAGCACCGGCGGGCGCTGGCGGCTCTGGTCAATGGCCTGTAGCAGGGGGCGTTTGATGAGGAACCTCTCGCTGAACAGGCTGGCGGAGGCTTCCTGCCGGTCCGCACCACCCGCCGCCTCCATCAGCCGGATTTCCAGCATCTGCCGGGCGTGGTCCCATTCGTAAACGGCGTGGTTGATGTCCAGCCCCTCGTAGCACTGGAGCCGGATTAGCTCCGTGTCCAGCCCTTTGGCCAGGGCGCGGGCGATTTCGGTCTTGCCCACACCAGCTTCGCCCTCCAGGAACAGGGGGCGCTGGAGCTTGAGGGCCAGAAAGATCGCCACGGCCAAGCCCCGGTCGGTGACGTAGGTCTGCTGGCGCAGCAGTTCCTGGACGGCCTCTACAGAGTCGGGCAGGGTGATAGAGGAGGTGGTCACGGCAAGGCACTCCCGCGTAGCAGATATATGGTACATCTGCATTGTAGCGTATTGGCCGGAGGGTTCACCACCGGGGGTTCCAGTTCTCCTCCTTACCAGGGGGGCGATGGAGGGGGTTGGACCACCCCTCCTAGCCTCCCCTTGCCAAGGGGAGGAATTGCTTATCTACTCCCCTGGCCTCGGCGCCTCGCCAGATACTCCCGGAAGAACTCCTGCACCAGGGCGCGCAGCCGCCCCCAGTGGTCGCCCAGGGACTCCCGCTCCTGTTGAGAAAGCTGGTTGTAGATCTTGCCCAGGTTGGGAAACTCCCACACTGTGAAGGCCCAGAAGCCGGGCACATAGGGCTTGCCCTGGGCGCTCTCGGCAATGACTCCTGCGCTCCCCGCTAGCTCCCAGGAGGCCAGCACCTGGCCACGGTCGGCAATGGCGAGGGCTTCCACCCAGGAGGCAGCCCGCTGGTTGTCCTTGTAGGTCCGCATCAGATCCAGCAGGCGGCTGATGCGCTCGGAGTCATCGGCGGCGGGGCCGGCAAAGCGGTGGGTGAAACGGCTCTCCCAGCGGCCGCCCAGGGCCGGAATCACCAGCCCGCCGTCGGTGGCGATGACCAGCATGTCAGCAGCCAGGGACCACTCCCGCGCCTTGAGGCGGGCAATTTCCTCGTGGGTGTCGCCCACCTCTTCAGGGGCAGCAGTCAGGCCCAGTTCCTGGGGCGTCACCAGGCGCAGGGACAGCCCCGCCAGCAATTCCCGCAAAGTGGACTGCTTGGCCGGGTTGGTAGTGGCCAGGAGGAGGGGGGTGCTTGCTGACAACCCTGTATCCACGTGAATTTTAGCTAAACCTGATAGAAATCCCCCTGTGCCCCCCTTTCGCAAAGGGGGTTGGGGGGATTTCCCTTACAGTATTCTTGCCACCGCCCGCGCCGCCGCGCCGTCGCCGCCCAGGAGCTTGATGGGCAGCGCCCACAACTCGAACCTGCGGCCCGCCAGCTTGTCCAGGTTAATCAGGTTTTCGATGATGGGCACGCCCCGGCCCAGCACCAGCCGGTGCACCGGAAAGTCCCGGATGGTGGACTGGGGCGTGGCCGGGTGCTTGTCTATGGGGAAGTCCACCGCTACGGCGTTGATGCCGCAGTCCAGCAAGTAGGCCGCGCCCTCGGTGCTGAGGTATGGCCCCTGGGAGTAGAAACGCGGCCCGCCGGACTCGGCTTCCGCCCAGCCGGTGAACAGCACCGCAATCTGGCCCCGCAGGGCCTCCGGCCTGCCGCCCGCCTGCTGCAAGTCCGCCACGGAGATGGGCGTCTGGCTGCGGTAGAGTTGGCGCAGGTCCAGCAGCAGCGCCTGGCCCATGTACCGCTCCAGGGGCATGTTGTCCACCGTCACGCCGCCGGGATGGAAGTGGTAGGGAGCGTCCACGTGGGTGCCCAGGTGGGTGGCCAGGGTCAGCTTGGTGTTGGAGCGGGCGTGGCTCTGGTGGGTCTGGAGCGGCTCCATGCTCACGCCAATCAGACCCGGCACGGGCGTGACCCGTGGGCTTCCCAGGGTCAGGGTCAGATCAATGAGTTCTGGCATTTCTCCCTACCCTGCTGCGGCGTGCCCGTGCCGGGGCCGCGCCGCAGGCGGACGCCGCAGGGCGGTGAACAGCAACACCACGGCCGCTGCGCCAATTAGGGCTGCGTTGTAGTAAAAGACTGCGCCCAGGCCATAGTTGTTTACGATGAGGGCCGCGAAGATGGGAGATACAGCGGTGATGGCGGCGTTGCTGCCCAGAATCAGCCCCATAGACGCCCCTTCGCTGCCGCGGTCAATGTGGTCCAGTACCGTGGCTTGCAGTATCTGGGCCAGGGCATAGGTAAACAGGCCGACCACCAGCACCACCAGCGTGAGCAAGAGGCCAGCGCCCACCAGTCCCATCACTCCTGCCAGCACTGCCGTGATTACCAGGCCTGGCACTACCACAATTTTGCGGCCAAACCGGTCGGACAAGTACCCCAGCACCGGCGCCGAGGCTACTCCCAGGCCGGTGAGGAAGGCGGTGTGCAAGCCCACCATAAAGCCGCTCATGCCCAGGCCCCCGCTTTCCACCGGGTCTTTCAGGTACACGGGCAACCACACCAGCAGGGAGTTGAACCCCATGTTGCGCAGCATGGTCACCAGCGTCAAGGAAAGGATGGTGCGCTGGCGCAGTAACCGCAGGGCGTTATGCACCCGCTCCTTCAGGGGCTTGGACTCGTTGGGGGCCACGCCGCTGACCCCAATGTCCCGCAGGCTCAGCCACACTATCACCGCCACTACCAGCGCCGGGACCACAAAAAGCAGGGTGACCTTCTGCCACACCATAATGCCCAGCAATGCCCCGGCTACCAGTGGGCCAATAAAGTTGCCCACGTTGCCCCCGGCGCCGTGGATGGACAGGCCAAACCCCCTTCGCTCCGGGAATCGCTGGGATATGGCGGCAATGGCGGGCATGTGCCAAACGGTGCCCGGCAGAGCTACAAATACCATTACCACCGCCAGCACTCCGTAGTTAGGAGAGAAGGCCACCAGGGTAAAGGAGATGGCCGCCACCACCATGCAGGCGGTGAGGATGAGGCCCCACTGCCGCTTGGCCATGTCAATGGCAAAGCCGGCGGGAACGTTGGCTACTCCGGAACTGACTTGCCGGATGGTGGCCAGGGCAGCAAACTCAAGGTTGGTCAGGGACATGGAGTCCCGGATGAAGGGGAGGATTACCAGCAGGCTCTGGTTGTACCAATGGGTGATGGCGTGGCCCACGGCCAGATTGCCCAGGACAAACGCCCTGCTGCGGCTTCCCCGGGCCGGGGCGGACGCTGGTGAGGTAGGAGTTACCGCGCTCAAGAACTGCCTCCTGAAGTGAAAACTCGTCATATTCTAGCGGCAACTGCATAAGGCGGCAAACTGCCGCCAGGAAGTACAAGGCAATCGCATGTTAAAAATGCCCATTTGCATGGCTTGACAAGACTGGAGACATCAAGGAGCGAAATCCCCCTGCCCCCATTCCCAAAGGGGGTTGGGGATATTTCAACTCCAGCATGTCTTACAGGGTGTGTGAGAATTCCCCGCTCGTGGTGAGTCCCGACGTATCGGGATCCCGACCAGGTCGGGGCTTGTCGAACCATGAGCGGGCTAAAAGCTACTCATCCTTCGACAAGCTCAGGATGAGCGGGCTGGGTAGACGGCACTTCTCACACAGGCTCTTAAGACGCGATTGCCCCGCATCCCGCAAGGTTGTAATTGCCTTCCTGGTGAGATTGGGGTATTCTCAGGGCAGTTTTGGTCTGGCTGTGTACACTTTGGAGACGTTTCAGGTGCAAGCACTGGAAGGCGTACGTGTGGTGGAGGTGGCCCAGGTCTGGGCTGCTCCGGGTGCGGGTATGTATCTGGCCGACCAGGGCGCCGATGTGATTAAGGTGGAGCCGCCCTGGGGAGACGAGGCCCGCCGTTTGCTGACCCAGCCTCCCATCGCCGGTGGGGAAAGCCGCGCCTTTCTGGCCATCAACCGCAACAAGCGGGGTATTGCTCTGGACATTGCCCATCCGCAAGGCCAGGATGTGCTTTATCGCCTGGTAGACCAGTCAGACGTATTCATCCACAACTTCCGCCCCGGCGTGGCCCCAAAGCTGGGCTACGATTACCAGACTCTGTCCCGGCGCAACCCACGGCTGGTCTATGTGGAGGTCTCAGCCTTTGGGCAGCATGGCCCTTACGCCCGCCGCCGGGGCTACGACCTGCTATTCCAGTCCCTTTCAGGAATTCTCAGCAAGCGGCGCACCGCTGAAGGAACGCCCATCGCCAGCGGAGTGTGGGTGGCCGACGCCTCCACTCCTATCGCCATTGCGTATGGCGTGACCCTGGCTTTGCTGGCCCGACAACGCACAGGGCGAGGCCAGCGGGTGGAGGCCGCCCTGCTCCACATGGCCCTGGCTATGCAGACGGTGGACATGGTGCGGGTGGAGCGGGAAAATCCCCAGCAGTTCGGCACAGACTTCTCCGCCCAGGCCCTCTACTCGCCCTATAGATGCCAGGATGGACGCTTTATCCAGCTGGCGGTTATTGGCGACCAGCAGTTTGCTGCCATGTGCCGCGCCCTGGAACTGGAGCATCTCATAGACGACCCGGAGTTTGGCGACAGCTTGAAGCGCGCCCAGCGCAGCCAGGAGCTGCACGAGTTGATTGCGGGCATTGTCGCCACGCGGTCCAGGGATGAGTGGCTGGAGACGTTGGAGCGGCACGACGTGGCCGCCGCGCCGGTGCTGGAACGCAATGAGGTTTTTGATCACCCCCAGGTGCAGGCCAACGGAATGTTTGCCACCCAGGAGCATCCCCAGGCAGGCCGGGTGGATATGGTGGATGTGCCGGTGCGATTATCGGATACGCCGGGAGGCCTCCGTCGTCCCGCGCCGCTCCTGGGGCAGCACACCCAGGAAGTGCTGGAAGAACTGGGCTACTCCCAGGAGGAGTTGCAGCGCCTGCGGGCGATGAAGGTGATAAGCTGATTGGTATCGCCGGAAGTGCATTCTGCTTATGCAGCGGCAGCCGCCGACAATTTGGGGCCGCTCCCGCTGACTCAGCAGTATCTATGCCCCTTGAGGAAATCTGGCTTTAGACGGAAACTATCCACTGAGGAGTGATTCATGCCCGCCTGCACCAATTGCGGCGCGCCCCTGGAACAGGCCCACCGGTTCTGCGGCCAATGCGGCCGTCCGGTGGCAGAGGCGCAGCCTTCACCGACCCCAGCCCCAGCGCCCCCCTTCGAGCGGCCGGCGAGTCTAGGCAGCCAGGCCTTGCCAAGCTTGGTTTCTCCCTCTCGTGTCCTGGTCATGGTCGTACTGTCCTACGGTCTGTACCTGTTCTACTGGATGTATCTCACCTGGCGTCATTACCGAGACCACACGGGCAGGCCGGTCTTTCCAGTTTGGCATGCTCTCTCTTTGATTGTGCCGGTTTACGGCCTGTTTCGCACCTACGCCCACATGCGGTCCTTCAAAGAGCTTATGTTGCAGGGCAATGTGCCTTCCACCATCAGTCCTGGATGGGCTGTGGCGGTAATATTGCTTTACTCCATGCTGGAATGGGCGTCCTTTGCCGCCTCAGGTGGCATCCCAGCAGTCACTGGCGCCGTGGAGATAACCAGGGAAATGGCCATCAAGGCCATGCTAATAGACCTGGTGGGGCTGGCGCTGGTGGCCGGGTTGCTAATGCAGGTGCAAGGCAATCTGAACCGTTACTGGGCCAGTCTGGGTGTGGGCCGGGCTGTGGTTCCTGGCATCAGCTTGGGGGAAGTGCTCTTTGCCCTGGCAGGCTCCTTATTCTGGATCACCGCGCTGACCAGCATTATGGGCCAGTGATCCTGCTTTAGGATGCCCCGGCATACGGTCCGCCGCAGCAAATCCCGCCAGCGCCAATACTCCTCCCGCCAGGGCGTCCAGCAAGAAATGGTTGCCGGTGATGATGATAGCGGCCAGAGTAAGGCCTGGGTAGGCCAGCGCCAACCAGCGTTGCCAGCCCTGCAACAACTGCAAGAACATTACCCCCAATATGATTGTCCATGTAAAGTGCAGGCTGGGCATGGCCGCATAGGCGTTGTAGAAGGGCGCCATCTGAGGGCCGCCGTAGAGAGACGGGCCAAACTGCTGGACGGTATCGGTGAAGTGCTCCGTAAGTTTGAGCGGCGGGGCTACCGGGAACAGGGCGAAAACCGCCAGCGCCAGGGTCAGGCTGGCCACCATCACGTTGCGGTAGCGGCAATACAAGGGACGGTTGGACAGGTACAACGCCACCGCTGCCGCCAGAATAACCGGCCAGTAGGTGACAATGTAAAACCAGTTGAGGGTTTTTACCAGGGCTGGAACATTTTCCACCCACCAGGACTGCCAGGCTGGCTCCCAAAAGATGCCCAGGCGCCGTTCTAAAGCCATTAACTGCTGGGCGTTATCCAGGGCAGCCGCCGCCGGGTCGCTGGCAAAGCCCCTGCGCATGCCCAGGTAAACCAGGTAAGCGCCCAAATATAAGGCTACTTCCAGCGCGGGGTCCCGCCACCGGCCCAAACTGTGCAACCGGAAGTGCACCTCAGCCCGCAGCATGTCCACTCCGTTAATGCGCCTGACTGGGGATGTGGATGCCAATTCTAGCACAATGCCCCGGTGCATATGGACTGGCCCTGCTGTGCCAGGCGGGGCTGGCGGTGGTTGTGCGCTCGGTTGTGCACTGTACTTGACTATTGGGCTTCTGGCCGGTACAGTGCCTTGTAGTGTGTAGGAGCCTTAGTCGCGGCTGGTGAATGAGGCTGCCTTTGCATGGGGATCGGGGCGTAGCGCAGCGGCTAGCGCGCCACGTTCGGGACGTGGAGGTCGGTGGTTCGAATCCACTCGCCCCGACCATCTAGACGGGCTGGACTGGTAAACAGCAGTTGCTGGGATGGGTCATGGCGGCTATGCAAGCCTCCGCAGAGACCCCGCACTTTTTGCCCCCTGTCACCCCCCTCTTTCGCCATTGGCCGTGCGCTGCGCAGCAACCTCTGCTTGAACGCAGTCTCTAGTTTTGCAGTACCTGCGCCAATATGCTGGCGCACACCTGAACACCAACGGCGCGATGGAATTATCGAGTAAGAGTATGGAGGTACCCCCATGCCCTTCGGCGGCAATGACTGGCTGGCTCTGACCCAGGAACCTGCCCTGGAACCGGAACTTCCCATTTGTGACCCCCATCACCACTTCTGGGACTTCCGTGTGCAGAGTATTCCCTACCAGCGATACCTGCTTCATGAGCTGGCAGCGGACATCAACAGCGGACATAACGTCCGCTCCACGGTCTTTGTGGAGGCCAGGTCCATGTACCGGGCTAGCGGGCCGGCGGAGATGCGGCCCGTGGGCGAAGTGGAATTTGTGCAAGGTCTGGCAGCGGCCAGCGCCAGCGGCATGTATGGCCCCGGCCGGGCCGCCTCAGCCATAGTGGGCCACGCTGACCTCAAGCTGGGCGACAAAGTTGCTCCGGTGCTGGATGCCCTGCAGGCGGCCAGCCCCAACCGTTTCAAAGGCATCCGCCATAATGTGACCTGGAGTCCCGACCCGACGCTGGGCAACCGGGAGACCCAGGGAATACTGGCCAACAGCAACTTCCGTAAGGGAGCGATGGTGCTGGCCCAGCGGGGCCTGTCCTTGGATGCCATGTTGTCATTCCCCCAGCTGCCTGAATTGGCGGACTTTGCCAAAGCCGTGCCCAACCTGCCCATAATTCTCAACCACATGGGCGGCGTCAGCCGGGTAGGTCTTTATGCCAACAAGGACGCCGAGGTGCAGGCGGCCTGGCGGAAGGGAATTGCCGCCGTGGCGGCCTGTCCCAACGTGACCGTTAAATTGGGCGGCATGGGCATGCCCCGGTGGGGTTTTGGCTGGCACGCCAGGGAGAAACCCATCGGTTCAGCGGAACTGGCTGAAGCCATGTCCCCCTGGATGGGCTATTGCATACAGCAGTTTGGGCCGGACCGGTGCATGTTCGAGAGCAACTTCCCGCCGGACAAAGTGTCCTACTCGTACAACGTCATGTATAACGCCTTCAAGCGCCTGTCCAAAGGCTATTCGACTGGCGAGCGCGCCGCCATGTTCCATGGCACTGCGGCCAGGATGTACCGGATAAACGACTAACTGCGCCCCGGCGATGGGTTCACAGTATTGCACGGCATAAATATGGAGGTAAAGGTGACGCAAGGTCTATTGAAACATGGTTTGGCGCCCCTGGTCCTGGGCGCAATGATGCTGGCGGTCCTGACGGCTTGCGGGCCCAAGGCCGCCGCCACGCCGGCCCCTTCGGCCACGGCTCCGGCTGCTCCTGCCGGTGGCGGCGCAATGACGCCTGCGGCCACCGCAGCCCCCGCTCCTGCCACTGCCGCGCCGGGTGCCAGTCCCACGGCCAAGCCGGCTACTGCCGCGCCCGCTGCGACGGCCACCGCGCAGCCGGCAACTCCTACTCCCGCAACGGCCGGCGGGTTTCCCTTTGCCCCCGCCAACTTCAAATCTGGCGACTGGGCCAAGTACACCATGATGATGGGCGCCAGCACGCAGAAGGTGGTGGAAATTGAGTTTGGCGGCACCACTTATGTGGGCAACGAGACTGTCACCGAGCTGACCGGCATGCCTGTCCTGCCCACAATCCGGCCATTCCAGGTGGGCCGACTATTCCCGGATTTCCGTCCGGTCCCACCTATATCTATGGCCTGGTGGAAAAGGGCAATCCCGCCGGCAAGGCCTGGGGAGTGAGCAAAACCGGCACCCAGGTGATCTGCACCCGGGCGGGAACTCCAGGCCAGCCTACCCCGGTCCCTCAGAACCCGCAGCAACTCATCCGGCCCGAGATGACGCTGCTGGGCACGGACACTTACAAAGTCCCAGAGACGGGACAGAGCATCAAGGTTTGGAAGTACCGCAGCACCATCACGGTTCAGGGTATGACCACGGAGCAGGAGATGTGGATTAGCGATCGGGTGCCCACCTACTCGGTGAAGCTCATGGGGACGATGCCCATGTCTCCGGGCGCCATGACCACCATAATGGAACTGGTGGGCTTCGGTTCGGGCGCGCCCATCTCCATAACCAAGGCGGAACTGGAAGCCAACTGCAAGTAGCCCTGGCTGAGGCTGGGTGGTTGTCCCGTCTGCCGGAGTTGGCAGCCTGCCTTTTTACTTGGGGGCTGCCAGCTCCGGCCGTTCGGAAGGCTGCCCAGGCGCGAGTGGTAGAGTAGCCTCGCGCTAGGCCTACCTCTCGCATCCTATGCCGTTCTTGTCTGGGTCAAAGTGGTGGGGGTCCGGCGGCAGCACCAGGAAGTTGTGCAGTCCAATGTCTTGGCAAGTCAGTCTGGGCGGCGGTGGCGGAATGCACCTTTCTGGGTAAGACGACGCGCACTTGGTGCTGGTCCCAGGGTTCAGCTTTTCAATCATGTCCAGCTGCTGCTGCATCTGGGGCCTCATCTCCAGCACCCGCTCCAGCGTCTCCATCATCTGCTGGGAAGAAACGTCAGGCAGTGCAGGGGTTGGCGGTGTCCGTGACGAGCAGGCTGTCCATAGCACTGCGATGGTGCTGAGTGCCGCGAACAGCAGCCACGCTTTACGGACGCGGTGATGGCTGGTCTGCATGGTTCCCCTCAGGACTCTTTGCTTTTGCCATTACCCTAATCCACGGAATGGCAAAGTCCCAATGGGACTGCACCCCATTTCTTCCTTGCGCAGATGGAGGACTCCGTGGGCAGTTGCTGGCGTCTTCCGGCGCAGAGTCGTTTCATTCTCGAAATTTGGGATGTGCTTAGTTGGTTTCGATACGGCCCAATTTCATCGGGCCTACTCGACCGGCGCATCTCCGAGAATGAAACGGCCCTGTCTTCCGGCGCGCCAGTGGTTCTCAGCCCATTGCGTCATGGTATATGCTTTTTCTTTCCTGACTGAACATCAAACGTATTGCAGAGGCGGCAAGGCCCTTGGTATCAGTCTCTTCCGTTAAGGCCCGGCTGAAGGGTGTTTACTACGGTTGGTGGGTGCTGGCGGCTACCTTCTTTTTAGGCGCCATTTCCGGCGGTCTGCTGGGCAGCAGCAATGCCATATTCTTTGGCCCGGTCAAGCAGGACCTGGGTTTGAGCAGCGCCCAGACCTCGCTGATATTCAGCCTGACGCGGGCGCAAGGCAGCGTGGCTGGGCCGCTGGTGGGCTGGGTGGTGGATCGTTTCGGTGCCAGGCCTATGGTCATTGCGGGCGGCCTGGCCGCCGGCATTGGCTTCATGCTCCTGTCCGGGGTGCATCAGTACTGGCTTTATCTGCTTATCTTCATTGGGGTTGTGTCCACCGGCAGGAGCGCAGGACTGGGACAGACTCTCCTGGGTGCAGTAAACAAATGGTTTGTGCAGCGCCGGTCCTTGGCCATGTCCATATGCATCACCGGGTTCACCTCCGGTGGCGCGGTATTGCTGCCCCTGGTTACCCTGGGCGTGCAGTCCATTGGCTGGCGCGCCACCATGTTCTACTCTGGTATCTTTGTGGCGGCGGTCACCGTGCCGCTGGCCCTGCTAATCCGCTCTTCTCCAGAAGACATGGGGCTGGAGGCCGACGGGGGAAGCCAGTCCCAAAAGTCCAGCGTCGGGCGGCGCAGCGCCGCCGCCGTTTACGATTTCAGCACCCGGGAGGCTTTGAGAACGCGGGCCTTCTGGATATTGCTGGCGGGAGTGGTGGTGAGGACCAGTTTGTGGGGAGGCATATCGGTCCATGCCGTGGAGTTGCTGGTATGGCGTGGCATGGAATTTCAGGCGGCGGGGTTGATGTTCTCGTTAATGTTCTTGCTAGCGGTGCCCATGCGCTTGGCGGCAGGAGCGTTGGGACAGCGCTGGGACAGTCAGTTCCTATTGTTTGTTGGCGAAGTCCTGGCGGGAATTTCAATGGCCTCGCTGCTGTTCTTGCCGGGACTGCTTGCGGTGTACCTCTTCGTGGTTCTGTTTGCCGTGGAGCAAGGCACCAGCACGCTGAACTGGGTGGCTCTGGGCGACTATTTTGGGCGGGCTAGTTTTGCCACCCTCATGGGCATCATGAGTGTTTGCTTTAACATTGGCATGCTGCTGACTCCGCTTTACGCGGGTTGGGTAGTGGACAAAACGGGTAGCTATAACCTGGTGCTGTGGACTTTTATGCCCCTGTACGGCCTGAGCGCTGTAACCTGCCTGTTCATGCGCAGGCCCGCGCCGCCGGCGTCTGCGGCCCAGACTGCCCGCTAAGAGTCTGGCCTGGACAAACGGGAGGGCGCAAAAAATGCTGTGAGTTCTAGACTGATTTCTTGTTATTTCAGAGGTCTCTGCGTACTCAGCGGTGAGTTCTTAGGATGGGCACTAAGCGGGTGTGTGACAATTCCCGCTCGTGGTGAGTCCCGACGTATCGGGATCCCGACCAGGTCGGGGCTTGTCGAACCATGAGCGGGCTAAAAGCTACTCATCCTTCGACAAGCTCAGGATGAGCGGGCTGGGTAGACGGCATTTCTCACACAGGCACTAAGCGGCAATCCGGTACGCCCGCACGGCGGTGTCATGAAACATGGCCGCCCGTTCCGAAGAGGTGTAACCCTGGGACATGCGCTTGAAAGCATTGAAAAGCACGTGGTAAGAGTACCCCACCTTGTCCGGCGGGAAATTGCTCTCGAACATGCACCGGTCCGGGCCGAACTGCTGGATGCAGTAGTCCATCAGCGGGGCCATGGTCTTGGCCAGTTCTTCGGAGCCGATGGGCTTCTCGCGGGCGTGCCAGTCGAAGCCGGTGCGGGGCTGGCCGATGCCCCCCAGCTTCACGTACACATTGGGACATTGGGCCACCGCTGCGATTCCCTTCCGCCAGGTAGCCAGCACCTCTGCGTCCCGGTTGGCATAGGGGCCGGTCCGCAGCAGCCCGCCAATGTGGTTAAGAATGATGGTCAGGTTGGGCACGGCCTTGGCAAAGTCCGCCAGCTCAGGCAGCTGGGGAAAGTAAAGCCAGGCTTCCAGGGAAAGCCCCATGCTTGCCAGTTCCCTGGCCCCGGCGCGGAAATTGGCGCTGGCCAGCTGTCCCTGGCCGTTGTGGGCGGCGGTGTTGGATATATCTGAGTGGGGGTCCCAGGTCACGGTGTGGCGAATGCCTCGTAAGCGGTTGGGGCTGGCCGCCTGCAGCGCCTCCAGCACGGGGCGCACTTTATTGCCCAAGTGCAGGTTGGCGTGGCCCACTATGGCCGCCGCGGCCCGGGCCGGGCCGTAGATGCCGCTGGCGCTGGCCGCCGCCAACCCCTGGGCAAATTCCACTTCCCCCACCGGGCGCATCTCTTCCGGCCCATCTTTCCGATACATAGCCCGGGTCTCAATAAACACGGTGGAGCGGACGTTGTGCCCGCTGCCAATGTCGGCCAGCAGTTCATCCAGCAAATACTGCTGGTACGGCAGGCGCGCCGGACGCCGGTCCCAAAAGTGGTGGTGCGGGTCGCAGATGGGCAGGCCGGGTTCCAGGATGGGCTCCTGGGTTAAAGCCAGCCAGTCGTTGCCGCCAAAGGGCATAGCTGGGACCTCCGTTCACGCAGAGAGTGGCCCCATGATACCATACTACAAGTATCCGGCTTTTCCTCCTGATAAGGGAGACCCGGCCAGGTCCACCGTCAAGCTGATGCGCCAGGGTTCGTCTGGCACGCCGTGCAAAGATGCGATGAAGCCTTGCAGCATACCCTGCAGGACGCTGGCAGGGTATGCCCGCAGCGGCACAGGCACTCCATTGACCTGCAGGGACACAGCAGGACTTGAATCTCCTTTGGAAAGGAACTGGCTCCAAATCTGCTGGGCCAGGTCATCCAGTTGGCTGAAATTGTATGCGGGCGTATTGCTGCTGGCCGGACGGTGGCTGACCACCGCAATTACGTTGGAAACCTCCGGCGGGCCGCCTTCTCCGGATACCAGCACCTTGGGGACGCTGCTGCCCTTGAACCCCTCGGCGATCACGATGTCCAGCCCATCCCCCAGCGCCGCCGTTATGGCTTCCAGGGACGCGTCCCCCTGGACCTGTTCCACTCTGCTTAGCTTGCCGGGGGAACTGGCCACCACCACTTGCGCCCCGGCAGAGTAGAGGCGGTGGGTGTCGCTGCCGGGGCGGTCCATGTCATGCCCGGCGTGGCAGTGTTTCACTGCGCCCACGCGATAACCCTGGGCGCTGAGGTTCTTGACCAGCGCTGTAGCAACCCGCGTCTTGCCGCTGTCCGAGAACCCGACCACGGCTATGACCGGCGGCATGAATACCCTCCCTTACCTGTTTTGCGGTTCTTGCGGACCTGCGGCTTGCCGGGGCCTCCGCAGCCGCAGGGCTATTAGCGCTGCGCCTGCCGCCGCGGCAACGGCAGCTGCGCCGCCAACGGCTGGCCACAGAATGCCTGTTCTTTCTTGATCCTGGGGCAAAGGCGTGGGCGCCGGAGCGGCGGTCAGCCGCATCTCCTGCCACGTGGAGTAGGCCTTTTGCCCGTTGCGTTCCTGGCGAGAGCCGTCCCACACTGCAAAGGCCACCAGTACAGGCGTGTCCTCCCGGAATGTGAACGCTTCCTGCTGGCGGGGGAAGGACATGGCAATTTTCCATGACCCGTTTTGCCACAGCCCTGATCCTTTGGCATCCTGGGTGGCATGGGGCTCCAGGGTACCGAAGCCCTGGGCCTGCATTTTCTGGATGGGGCCTATTTTTTCCTGGATTAAGGGGTCGGCCAGGGTGTTGCCCGCCGCCGCCGCTGTAAGGTAAGCTTTATCCCCCTTGGTGAGGTAATCTGATGCCTCTGGTATTTCACCGGCCTCCGCGCCGGAATGCTGGTACCAGTCGGCGTACATGTTGGGGTATGCTTCGTCCACGTCCAGGAGCCGTCCAAACTGCCAGTCGCTCTTCCAGTGATAAATCGTGACCGCATTGCCTTGGTGGCCCATCATGAAGGAGGCGCCGGTCATGGCGGGATCGCGGGGAAACTGAATGGCGGCGGCGTCCCGGTATTGCATCACTGTTTCCAGGTCCTGGTCAGGGTGAGCGTCCGGCCACTCCAGCAAAAAGGAAATCTGTTCATCATCAAACAGCGCCCGGACAATTATCCCCTTGGCCCCGGCCTCCTCCAGCCTGGGCAAAACCAGGTTTTGCGGGGACAGCGGGATGGATACAGGGTTTGCCGTCCCCCATGCGGGGTCATCCGGTGCCGTGGGAGCGCGGCTAACCTGTCTGGCGGTGATGGCGGCGGCCTGCTGCTGCACCGCCGCTTTTCCGGCCAGGGGGCGGCTTAGCCACCCCAGCCCTGCTACCGCAGCGGCCTGCAAGATAGTGGGCCTCTTGATTCGCTTCGTTGCCGTCTTCATGCATCTTCCGTTCCTTGAGTCAGGTTGCCCTCCGCGGGGCATACTTCACAGCCCAGGTCATCTTCGCGGGTTTCGGGCGTCTCTTCCGGGTCCAGAGGCATATCCTTGGTTGGAGTGTCCACCAGGCGAAACCGCGCCAGTTCCTGCTCCATATGCAGGCTCAGCACCTGGCCTACCGAGGCGTATAGGCTGCCGTTGCCGCTCCGCTGGCCCAGCCTGCGAATAAAGGCCCGTATCCAGTGGGCCAGGTGCTGGGAGAGAAAGGCCTCTTGGGCCTGCCGGCAGATCAGTGCCTTGTCATCGCCGTGATGTTGAAGTTCTGCGTAGGCCTCTTTCAAAGCCAGCAGGTTCATCAATCCCAGTTCGACGCTGATATGGTCCGGCCGCTCCTTAATTTTGGGGTTCACCTGGACCCCAAAGGCCTGGCAGTAAGCGCCCAGGCCGGCCAGGGTCTGGGACTTTTGAAAGACATGGGCGTTGTCGTATTCAGTCTCGTAGGGTGGGCAGTCGCCGGATATAGTGTGGCCAAAGACGGCGATGTATTGCCTCTCCAGGTCCAGGTCATCCAGGCCTGCCAGGCGGCGCTCCAATTCGGCCAGGGCCTCCGCCAGCGGCTGCCACCCCAGCGCCAAACATGCAGCTTGCAGCCGGGGCACGCCCCCGGCCAGCGCTGCCGCCCTGCCCTTTTCCGGGTAGAGAAAGGCTGCCGAAAGCAGTTCATAAAGGGCGCTGCGGGCCAGCGTCTCCTGGGTACGGCTGGTTGCAGATATTGCCTGGGTGTTCATAACCACCTCAGATGGAGTTGTAGTGTTTGTCCGGACGGACATGCTGCGGCTCCTGCACTTTGCCCCGCACCACTTCCTGGCCGTTCTTGTTGAAGCCGATTACCGTGTCGTCAAACATCTCCCAGGGCCTGCCCCGGATGGTGGCCTCAAACACTTTGGGGCCTGGGAGGACTTCGTACTTGAAGATAATCTGCTGGGTGGCCCGGAAGAGCTGCTGCACTGCCAGCAGTTCCCGGTCAGGGGCCACGTACCGCTCAATGGCTTCGTCAACGCCGGGGCCAAACATTTGCCGCAAGTAAGGGCGCGGCGCCCAGCGGGGCGGTATGTAGTAGCCGTTGGGGGCCAGGCCAAACTGGGGGTACAGCGGCAGCGCCACCTTGGCTACCTTGACCAGGTAGTAAATGGGGTTCTGCCGGTCCTCGGCCCAGTTGCCGTCGGGGTCCATCTTCACCAGCCCCTGGATGCGAATTTTGCCGGGGCAGGCGGACATGCAGCGAGTTTCCAGAGGGATGCCGGGCTGCATGGGATCTTTGCCCTCGATGCGCGGGTAGCAGCCCACGCACTTTTCCGAGACGCGGGTGGTGGGACGGTACATGGCCTTTTTGTAGGGGCATGCCATGACGCACTTGCGGTAACCGCGGCAGCGTTCCTGGTCCAGCAGCACAATGCCGTCTTCTTTGCGCTTGTAAATGGCTTGCCGGGGACAAGCGGCTACGCAGGCGGCAAAATTGCAGTGGTTGCAGACCCGCTGCAGGTAAAAGAACCAGGTCTTGTGCTCCGGCAGGGCAGTTGGTTCCAGGGTGGTGTCCCCGGCGTGGCTGATGGCCCCGGCGGCGGTGTCTTCGTAGAGGTTGGGGGCAGCCCACTCATCGTCGGTAGGCTCATAGCCAATGGCCACTTCCTTCTGGGGAGCCTGGCGCTCCGCAGCCTCAAAAATCGTCAACCCCTCATATGTGCCGTAGGGTTTGGCCTTGTCGTCCTTGTGGAAAGTGTCCCACCGGGCCTCTTCTCCCGCTTGCTGGTGGGCGTCATGGAGCAGGGCCAGGATTTTGGCGTCCCAGAAACGCGGGTATTCGCCGTAGGGTTTGGTCTCCACGTTGTTCCACCACATGTATTCCTGGCCCTTGGAGAAGGTCCAGGTGCTCTTGCAGGCGTAAGTGCAAGTCTGGCAGGCAATACACCGGTTGATATTGAAGACAAAGGCCCACTGCCAGTCGGGAAAGGCCGCCTCATAGGGATAAGACATTTCCCGGCCCAGCTGCCAGTTATAGACGTTAGGCATTGGACATACCTCCTGCAATCCAGCCCCGGTTCCACTCGCCGGCTAGATTTTCAATCCGCTCTTTCACGTAACCGTGGCCCTTCTGGCGGTAGATGTTATGGGTAGCCTGGTAGTGGGGCGACCGGAACAGAAACATGATTTCCGTAGGACTCCAGCCAATGGACAGGTATTCCAGCACCAGGTCATCCAAGGCCTGGTCAATGTCTCCGCCGGGCAGTTCAACCCCCACCAACTCCATGGGGTCGTCCGGCTCAAATTCCTTAGACATCACTGCTCCTGCTAGGGTGCTTTTTGGGGGACTTCGGCCCTGTCAGTTCCACCAGGCGCTCAGGTAGAAATTATCAGCCCGCCGCTGAGGTATTTCTTCATGAAGTCATCCTCGCTGGCCGGCGTCCTGCCGCGTTCAGTCTTGGCTACTTCCCACAGGCCCTTCCCTTCTGGGCCTCCGTCTTCCGCCTTGACAACCCGCACCAGAGTCTCCTTGGGCACTGTGTTGACGGCGTGGTTATCGGCCTCGCCGCCAAACATAAAGGCCATCTCCACCTTCTTCTTGTGGAACAGGGTATCGGTCTGGTGCATGGGCATGGACCAGTCCCGGGTGATGCTCTGGTGGGAGCCGTAGCGCAGATTGGCCTGGTAGCCGGTATCTTCAGAGACCGCGCGGCCGTCGGGCCGGGTCTCATGGGCCTTCACGCTCTTCTCGGTAGCCATGAAGGGCGAGTGCTTAATCATGATTATCTGGTAGGGGTAGGCAGGGTTGTACTTGACCCGCAGCTTGAGCCGCGCCACCTTGAAGAAGGGGTCGTCCGAGGTGGCGTGCAAGTACGGACGGTCTGCTGGGTTGGCGTCCACATATACGTAGTCGCCATCTTGAATGCCCAGGTCCTGGGCAGCGGCGGGGTTCATGTGCATCTGGTGGTCGCCGGAAGCAGGCAGCCGCTTGTCCTTCCTGTAAGGGTCTCCAAAGTTGGAGTCCCAGATGTTGTGCCAGATTTCCGCGCTCCATTGGGAGTGGGCGCGATGGCGGGTTTTGGGGGTCAAGGCGTAGAAGCGGAAACCCTGCTCCCACAAGGGATTCTTGGTCTGTTTTGCTTCAGCCCAGGACATCTTGTTGTTAGCGATGGTGCGCACGTCTGCGTCCAGGAGCTGCTGCTGGAGCATTGCTGGCGTAATCCCGTAGTTCTCTGGTCGGATGTACGGGTTGGTGGAAACAATCACGTTGGGCAAATAGGGAGTAGCTTCCGGCCCCTCCCGGTGGACGATGAAGTTCTCTCCGTATTCAATGGCCTCTGGAATATCCGTGTAGGCATTCAAGCGCCCCGTGTCGGTAAAGAAAGGGAGGTTCTCGTGGATTTGCTCCCAGAAGGGAATGCGGGGGTAGGTGCGGAAGAGCATTAGGGCGGTGCCGGGTTCGCCGTACTTGCCCGCCATGATGTCCTCCACCTTGTAAGCGGAGGTGGTGGTGGAAGCGTCCAGCAGCCGCTGGATGTAGATCTGGGGTCTTCCCTCCAGGGCGAATTTCCAGTAATCCGCGTACCGCTGGTCCTGGAGGATTTCACCCAGCTTCTGGGCCACGCCGGCCAGGATCATGGCGTCGTCCCTGGTGTCATACAGGGGTTTAAGTCCCTGGCCGCCCCAGATTTGCAGGAAGGGGTTGGAGCAAGACGCCGTCACCTCCAGGTGTTCAAATTCCATCCAGGTGCTGGCGGGCAGCGTGATGTCCGAGTATTCCGCCGTGGCAGTCATCTCCACGTCCTGGTTGATAATCAGGTCAATCTTGGGGTTGACGTTCTTAATCAGCCCGTAGGCCCATTTGGCGTTGTTAATCAGGTTTACGTTGGTAAACCACAGAAACTTGGTAGGCGTGGGCATATGGGTAGCGCCGGTAAAGTTCTTGCGCCCGCGGCTGGGGGTGTCCACAATAAGCGCCTGGTCGCCGTGGTCCCAGTAGGCAGGCTCCTCGTCCTTGGTATAGGCGCGGACCCGGACATCTTTGCCCGAGGCGGCGGGGTCCAGGCTGGGCATGAAGGGGTCTTCCGCTACCCAGCCCTTAAATCCCGGCCCTGACCAGGGCGCCGACTGGAACAGCGCCGCCTTATAGTTGCCCGCCCAGGCGTAGCAGCCTGCCCCCGGCTTGCCGATGTTGCCGGTAAGCATCAGCGGCAAGTAAGTGGCGCGGTTGTGCAGGGTGGCGTGGAACCAGTGGTTAATGCCCTCGCCCACGTGAATTGCCGCGGGTTTGATGGTGGCAATGTCCTGGGCCAGTTGCTCAATCATTGCCTTGGGCGCGCCGCAGATTTCCGCCGTGGCATCCAGGTCGTAGTCCTGCAGGTGAATTTTGTACATCTCCCACAGGGTCATAGCTTCCACCTGGGAGCCGTCGGCCAGCCGCACCGTGCCCTTCCACTCCAGCTCCGGGTCCAGGCCCTTGTCCGCCATGACTTTGCCCACGTCGTCGCGGGTGATGGGCTTGAACTCCCCGGTGGCGCGGTCCCTGACCACAAAGTCACCGATGCGCTTGTACTGGTCATCGGTAAGCCCCTGGATGGTATAGCTGGGGCCGCTCCTGGCCAGGCCGGGCGCATAGTTGGGGAAAACGTCCTGGGCTTGCAGGCGTTTCAAAGTGTCGGTGCGCACCAGCAAGGGCAGGTCGGTGAATTGCTTGACAAAGGGCTCATCGTACCAGCGCCGGTCCATGATGAGTTTGGAGATAGCCAGGAAGATGGCGGTGTCCGACAGGCCCGGCCGCACCGAAATCCAGTAGTCGGACTTGGTGGCCGGGGGGCTGTATTCCGGGGAGATGGTGACCACTTTGCCGCCCCGCTCCATGATTTCAATGAACCAGTGGGAGTCAGGCATCTTGTTTTCCACCAGGTTCTTGCCCACCTGCACGTGCAGCTTGGTGTTGCGGAGATCGTTAAAGTCGCAGTCGGCGCACTGCAGGCCGTGGACAAAGGGCTGGCCGGGGGCCTGGTCGCCGTGCCAGGTGTAGTTGGACCAGTTGCGCCCGCCCAGGGCTTCCTGGGGAGCGACAGAGCGCACCCTGGCGTCCAGCAGCGCCATCATATTGGACATGCGGTACGTGCCGTACTTGCCAATGACGCCCAGCAAACCCATGCCGCCCCGGAACTTCATGGTGCGGACTCCCGCCCCGCGAGTCTCGGTAATCATTTCGGGCTGGTAGCCGTCTTTTCCCAGACGGCGGCGGCCATCGCTGCCGGTGTAGGTCTGGCAGATGGCAATCATGGCGCGGGCAATGTACCCGTTGACTTCATCCCAGGTGGCCCGCAGGAAGGTGTCCGTCCCGCGGGAGTTGAACTTGTATTTGTCCCGCAGGGATGGGTCGTCGGACAAAGAGGGAAAGCCATCATCGGCCCATTGCTTCCACCCCTGGCGAATGAAAGGGTATTTCAGGCGGTACGGCCATAAACCCGGCGGTGCATGGTATATCCCTTGCTGCATCCCCGGGGGTGCCACAGGGCAGTGGCCTGGTTGCCGTAAAGGTCGGTAATTTTGCCGCAGTCGTAGTTCTGCTCGGAGCGCAGCACCACGCCGTTTTTCACAAAGGCCCGCAGCCGGCACTCGTGGGTGTCATTGGGCGAACAAACCCACGTGAAACTGCTGTCATAAGCGTACTGGTCGTGATACACCTGTTCCCAGCCGCGGTTGGGGTAATTCTCCAGCGGGTTAATAAGCTGGCTGGTGGGAATCAAGACAGGCGCGGCAAACAGCGGTTCCAGCCCTAGAGAACCGATGGATTCTGCCGTGGCCAGCGCCGAAGCTCCCGCCGCTGCGCCCAGCGCAGTCTGCAGGAACTGGCGTCGCGATACCTTTGAACCATTGTCCTTCCCGTGCTTTAGCTTGTGCCTGTTCCCTTCAGAGGCCATCTCCTTCTCCCCCAATGTTGTAATCTCTGGACTGACGAAAATACTTATTTCATTTCAAGCTCTTAATTAACGCAGCGCCGTGAAGAGGACGTAAAGAAAGATGGCATTCATGTGAAGTCTTTGTGACAAAATTCCCAAGCATGGCCGGGCTGTGTGGATGGCTTCATGCGCTGGCTGGATCGCCAGGGTTGGTTCCTTCTTGCCGAAGATGAAACGGCTCTGCTGCCATTACCAGGGCTGATTCACTTTCACCGTAGCCGTGGGGCGCACCTGCGTGTGCGCCCTGGTAGAATCCTTGCTACGGGGCAGACACCCTTCGGTTGGCTCAGGGCAGGCTCCGGTTTGCCCTTACCCTCACCGAAAATGCAACAACCATGTTGCCATGCTGCCAGTAGTGTATAAATTTGCTTAAGGACTCAACTCGTCACACCGGCGAAAGCCGGTGTCCAGATAAAGAATAGATACAGTTCTCCACTGGATTCCGGCGGGCCTTGTTCCAAATGTCATTCTGAGTCCCGATTGCATCGGGACGAAGAATCTAAATTTCCGGAATTGTAGACCCTTCGTCCTTCAGCCGAAGGACTCAGAGTGACAAGAATTGGATGAAAATCGTATTCTCACAGCGAAATCATTACTTTTGGAACAAGGCCATTCCGGCGGAAGCCGGAATGACGAAGGGTTAATTGATACACTACCATGCTGCCAGCTTCTTCTCGGCGCTGGCGGGGCAATGGTAGAATGGGCAGTAAGCTGTCCGCATTCAAACGGGCCGCGCTTTTCAAACTACCGCAGGAGACCAGGTCGATGGAGGACGGGCAGTTCTTGGGCCGCATCCAGGAAAAGATAGAGCGCATGGCGGGCCGGGCCATTGAGTTGCAAGTGGACCGGGCCGAAGCCACCCAAATCCGGGTGGAGTTGGAGCGGGAAGTCCCCCTGGTGGTCTTGGGCTCCGACATTTTCCAGTACGCCGGATTTGCCCGCATGTGCATTGAGTACGTGGTGGCGTCCTTGAAGCAGCGCCGGGCCATTGACACCCTGGAGTTTCACCTGCTGCTGGCGCGTAACTGACCAGGTGGATCCGGAACCCCGGCAGCCGCCCCAGTCTCTGCGCCCCTGGTACTACCAGGCGTGGTTCCTGTACCCCTCCTTCCTTTTCTGGCCCCTATGGTCAGTGCTGACCATCCGCTCTCCCTGGCGGAGCAGCTTCTTTCTGGGTTCTCTGGCCTGGGCCGTGCTGATTGTGGGCATTGTCCTGGGCGCGGTGCGGCTGGCCAAGGGCGGCACCATTGCCTACAGCACCGTGGCCCTGGCGGCCCCTGGCCTTTTGCTTACCGCAATTACCCAGCTGCACTGGCAGGGGTATCGCCGGGTCCTGCTCCAGGAGAGAGAGGCTCCCACAGATGGACAGTCCGGCGCGCCCAAGCCTGCAGAGGGTGCTGCTGTCCGGCAGAGGCGGGCCGCTTCCCGCCGGGCGCGGCGGCGCAGGCGGTAGAATCCTACACAGGCACTAGCCAAATTGGAGGCTTAAACCCATGCCCCAGCATGAGTCCCAGGAAGAAAAGCCCTACTCGCGCGCCATGGTGGTGATGGCCCACCCCGACGACGCCGACTGGGTCTGTTCCGGCACAGTGGCCAGGTGGTGCGCCCAGGGCTGGGAGGTGGTGTACGTGCTTTGCACCGACGGCAGCAAGGGCAGCGACGACCCGGAGATGACCTGCGAGAAGCTGGTGGCCATCCGGCATCAGGAGCAGCTCAACGCCGGCAAGGTGCTGGGATTACATAAGGTGGTGTTCCTGGACTACCCCGACGCCTATTTGCAGCCCACCCTGGAGCTGCGCCGGGACATTAGCCGGGAAATCCGCCGCTACAAGCCCGACGTGCTAATCTGCTCCAACCCCGTCCGCTCTTTTTCCAGCGACAGTTACGTGGGCCACCCGGACCATATGGCCTCTGGCGAGGCGGCTCTGGCGGCCGCGTACCCCGCAGCCCGGGACCGGCTCACCTTTCCGGAATTGCTGGCTGAGGGTTTGGAACCCCACAAAGTGCGGGAAGTGTGGGTTATGGACCAGGACCACGCCAACCAGTACGTGGACATTACCGACTACATAGACACCGCCATTGCGGCGCTCAAGGAGCATAAGAGCCAGGTGTCCCCGGAGGAAGCGGATACTTACGTGCGCCGCTGGCGCAGCGAGTTGGGCGCCAGGGTGGGCTTCACATATGCCGAAGCCTTCAAGCGCTTCCGGCTGGGATGAATATGACTTCCCTCTCTCCGGTAGTGTATCAGTTTGCTTAAGGACTTAACTCGTCACACCGGCGGAAGCCGGTGTCCAGATACAGAATAGATACAGTTCTCTACTGGATTCCGGCGGAAGCCGGAATGACGAAAAGCTAATTGACCCACTACCCCCTCTCCTGTCCAACGGGCCTTGTTCCAAAAGTAATGATTTCGCTGTGAGAATACGATTTTCATCCAATTCTTGTCACCCTGAGTCCTTCGGCTGAAGGACGAAGGGTCTAAAATTCCGGAAATTTAGATTCTTCGTCCCGATTGCATCGGGACGAAGAATGACATTTGGAACAAGGCCTGTCCAACGGGAGAGGGGGATTTAGAGCCTATCCTAATAACCGCAGAGAGCGCAAAGAACGCAGAGAGTTTAGATTAGTTTCCCATTATCTCAGCGGTCTCCGGGTGTTCAGCGGTGAGTTTTTAGGATAGGCACTTAGAGCGTGTGTGAGAATTCCCCGCTCGTGGTGAGCTTGTTGAACCATGAGCAGGTTAAAAGCTACTCATCCTGAGCTTGTCGAAGGATGAGCGGGCTGGGTAGACGGCATTTCTCACACACGCTCTTAGGGGGTGGGGGTGACAGAACCGAGTCCTGCCATTCCCCTACCACGGCTTCCGCGCCACCACCTTCACGCTGGCCACGTTCTGGGGTATCCCCTCGTCATCGAACCGCACATTCTCGTCGGTAATCCGGATGTCGGTGAAGCCCGCCCGGCGCAGCCGGTCCAGGTAAATGTCCCGGTGCTCCGCCCCGGCAATGCAAGAGGCCCACGCTTCTGGGTCAACCCGGGCCGGGCCCTCCTTGGTCAGAGCCATCATGTCGGATAAATGAACCCGGCCGCCTGGGGCCAGCACACGAAAAGCCTCCCGGAACACGGCGTCCTTGTCCGGCGATAGGCACACCACGCAGTTGGAAATCACCACGTCCACGGAAGAGTTGGGCAGTGGGATATTCTCCATCTCGCCTTGGACAAACTCCACGTTGGTCAGGCCCAGCCTGGCCTGGTTCTGGCGGGCCAGTTCCAGCATGGCTGGAGTCATATCCAGGCCAATGACGTGGCCGGTTTGTCCTACCTGCTGGGAGGCCAGGAAACAGTCAATACCGCCGCCGGAACCCAGATCCAGCACCCGCTCCCCTGGCTTCAGCCCGGCCAGGGCGGTGGGGTTGCCGCAGCCCGCGGAAGCGGCCACCGCCTCGGCAGGCAAACCGGCAATCTGGCCCTCATTGTAGAGACGCATAGCCCGGTCCAAGTCTGCGGGGCCGCAGCAACCGGAGTCGCCACAACTTGAGGCGGACGCTTTGGGTGCTTCAGACAGTTCACTCACCCGCTGGGCGCGGGCACCGTACTTATTCCTTACCAGCCGTTTGACCTCGTCGGAGTTAGTGTTTGTGCTCATGGGTTCCCTCCTGTCGCCATTTCCTTGAGTTCCTGCTGGTGCGCCGTCCAGCGGCGCTGCCAGCGCCTGGGCCACCGTTTCCTGCACCTTGGGCAGCATTTTTTGCCAGACCCGCACCGCGGCCCGCAGCGCTTCCTGGCCGTCGGGGGTGAGCCAGCACACCCGGCGCTGGCGTCCCCGGCGCTCCTCAGTACGGCACTCTACATAGCCGCCCTCCACCAGTTCCTTCATGGTGGAATAGACCATCGCCTCGGTGGGTTCACAGCAGCCCTGGCAGGCCTCCTTGATGGCCTGGTTCAGCCCGTAGCCGTGCACCGGCCCCCGGTTCAGCTGGGCCAGCAGCAGGAACCGGCATAGGCTGCGCTTCACCAGGTTTTCCCAATAGGCTTCGTCACGCATCGGGACACCTTCAAGTGACTACTAAACCAAAATTACTAAACCTTGTTTAGTATACTGGATTGAGCATATAATTTGTCAAGCTCTCTATTCCTTAGCCGTCCATCCCTGTCCAAACCGCCAGTGGTAGAATGGGATACCCGTTGGGTTGTAGGTTGATTGTGCAGCAGGTGCGCAAAGCAAAATCACGGTGCTTGGCGGCCTTCGCTATCCCATAAATTCGTTCTCTTCTATACTATAATGGATGTAACGAGGATCGGAGAGTAGACCACGCCGTAAGGTCGCGGGCCGCATCAGCAACCGTTCACTGGGAGGCGGAGCTATGAATCTCACAGAGGCAGTCATCATCCGAGTCTTGGCTGGTGTTCGGGGCGCGGTGCCTTCGACCAAATTGGTCAAGCTTGTATATCTTGTAGATTATCTTCACTTCCAGCATTTTGGGCGCACAGTCACTGGCTTACAGTACCAGTGGGACCATTTTGGCCCAAATGCACTGGGGCACGCGATTATCTCTGAAGCTGAGAAATTGGCTCAGAGGGACCTTGTGAAGATAATTTCACAGCCGAACATTCATGGCGGTGTAACCATAAGTTTTGCACAAAGAACTGGTGTGGAAGGCATTTCTCTTTCCCCTGAGGCTGAGATGGTGATAGAGGACGTAATCCATGAATATGGCGCACTCTCTGTAAGAGCCATTACCGCCAGAAGCAAGCAAACTGCACCCTTCAAGAACGCCGCCCAGTACCGTGTGCTTTCCATGGAGCAGTCTTCTCCTGCGATAAGTGCAATAGCGGGTGATTGGGACGCTTTTCAGCGTGACTTGAAAGAGAACGGGACCCTCAGCTTAGACGAAGTAAAGAGGCGATATAAGATGGCGTAGATGCAGGTTCGTTTTGCTCCATCCGCCATTCGATTCTTGGACCGACAGCCACACAATGTTAGGTCCAAACTCGTAAATGATGCCGTATGGCTGAACGATCACCCCTACTTTGAACCGGATGATGCTTCCAAGAGGCCTTTTCTTGCTGCACCGGTGATTATAAGGCAGTTTCAGGATGGTTTTCATTGGATTTTGTATTACATAGACGGAGATTCTCTAATAATAGCCAATATCGGCCTTAGGTCGGAGCCGCCCCACCTTCGCCGTCCTCCTGATGGATGATGTTTAATGCAGCCTTGTGCCTGCGAAATTACAACCTTAAATCTTCTAAACCTGAGCCGTAGTGTGGAATCCAAATATTATGGAGACCAGCCATGAAAATCAGCCACGCCCGCACCCGCGTTCTGCGCACTCCCGCCGACAACCCCCTGGTGGTGGGGATTCCCCAGCCCGGAACCAGGGAGTTTGTGACCCTGGAGCTGGACACTGATGAAGGCATCCAGGGGGTGGGCGTCACCTTTTTTGGCGGCGCGCTGACCCAGGCCCTGAAGCAGGCGGTGGACGACCTGGCCGCCCTGATTATTGGGGACGATCCCATGCTGGTGGAGGCCATTACCGCCAAGCTGCGCCGGGCGGCGGCCAGCGCCGGTCCGGGGGGCGTTTTCACCCTGGCCCTGTCTGCCATTGACATCGCTCTGTGGGACATCAAGGGGAAGGCGCTCAACCAGCCCGTCAGCGCCCTGCTGGGCGGGTACCGGGACCGCATGCCTACCTACGCCAGCGGTGCGTTGATGCGCCCCTTCAACATTGAGTACCTGGCCGAGGCAGGCCCGCGACTGGTGGGCATGGGATTCCGCCAGATGAAGACCCAGTTGGGGGCGGAGCCTTCGGTGGCCAAGGCCGTGGAGCGCATCAAGGTGCTGCGGGAAGGCATTGGTGACGACATTGACTTGATGTGCGATATCAACCAGCTCTGGAGCGTTAACCAGGCCATAGACATTGGCACTCGGCTGGAGGACTACCACCTGTTCTGGCTGGAGGACGTGGTGGCCCACGACGACTACCAGGGCCTGGCCCGGGTGGCCGATGCTCTGACCACGCCCATTGCTGCTGGTGAGTATGTTTACGGCATTGTCCCCTTCCGTAATATGGTGGAACACCGCTCTATAGACATTGTGATGGTAGATGTGCTGCGGGTGGGTGGCATCACCCAGTTCCGCAAGGTAGCGGGCATGGCGGAAGCCTTTAACCTGCCGGTGGTAAGCCACCTGGTGCCGGAAATCCAGGTGCATACCATGACCGCCATTCCCAACGGCTTGACAGTGGAGTACATGCCCTGGACGCTGCGGCTGTGGGAGGAGACCCCCGCCATTGAGGACGGCCAGATTGTGGTGCCCCAAAAGCCTGGCCTGGGCCTTCAGTTCAGCCAAGACGCCTTCCGGCAGTACCAGATTGGCTGAGAGTGTGTTTGACAAATCCCTCCCCTTGATAAGGGGAGGACAGGGTGGGGTCGTCCGCCTAGGACGGACCCCTTCTAGCCCCCCTCTTGGTACGTGGGGGCCTTGCCCAAAAAGTATGAATTTCGACAGTCAGTAACGTTTTGCAGCCAATTATTGTCACCCTGAGTCCTTCGGCTGAAGGACGAAGGGTCTAAAATGCCAGGATTTTAGATTCTTCGTCCCGATGCAATCGGGACTCGGAATGACATTTTGGGCAAAGCTGGTACGTGGGGAAGAAACCGATTCTTACGCAGGCTCCAACAGCTCACATCAGTCAGCTTCGCAATCAGAGCCTGTGTGAGAATTGCTAGGAAATTGTCCGCTCATCCTGAGCTTGTCAAAGGAGCGGCGGACTCTAACCCGCCCGTGGTTCGACAAGCTCACCACGAGCGGGAATTGTCACACACCCTCTCAAGCGTGAAAGGAGGGGGATAGTATGCCTGCAGGAACGGTTCGTATTCACCGCGTGCTTCGAGCGCCGCCAGAGCGAGTCTATCGTGCATTCCTTAATCCCCAGGCTCTGGTCAAATGGCTGCCGCCTGACGGTTTTACTGCGGCCGTGCATGAATTCGACCCGAGGGTTGGCGGAAGCTTCAGAATGTCATTTACCAACTTTACCACCGAACAGTCCAATTCCTTTGGCGGCCAGTTCCTGGAGTTGGCCCTCAATGAGCGGCTGCGTTACACTGACAAGTTCGATGATCCCAATCTGCCAGGTGGCATGGACACCACTGTCACGCTGAAGAACGTGATTTGTGGCACAGAGTTGAGTGTGGTGCAGCAAGGTATCCCTGAGGTCATCCCGGTGGAGATGTGTTACCTGGGCTGGCAGGAGTCGCTGACGCTGCTGGCCCGCTTGGTGGAGCCAGAAATTCGTGAGCCAGCAGGAGAGTGATACAATGGTTGCCCAACTGCGCATCTACACCATCAACCGGGGCATGATGGACTCATTTTTGAAGCTGTTCAATGAGCACATCCGCCCGTTGCACGACCGGCTGGGCATTCCGGTGGTGGCGGCCTGGACCAACGCTGATCGCACCGAGTTCATCTGGGTGCGCCGGTTCAACAGCGCCGAAGAAATTCCTGCCAAGGAAGCCGAATACTTCGCCTCACCGGAGCGCAAGGCCCTTGGTGACCGTCCCCAGAGCCACATCGCCAAAATGGAAGTCCGGGTAATTCAGGAAGTGCTTGCGCCAGTTCGGGCGCGCTGATTCCCATCCAAAGCAACGCAGCCCGCTCTATGCCTATTGCCCCCTGGGCTGAAGGTCGGTGTTTGTGCGCTCTCCAGGGAACCTTGGCTAACTTGCCATGTTCAGCATGGCAGAGGGTTAGTCAGGCCCCAGTTCCCTGCCCGTTGCGGGCTGGCTGACCTCTGCCGCCAGAGGCGGCCAGGCCCTGGCATACGCCACTCACACGGGCCACAGCAGCGATTCCCACTCTGCATCCTGGCAGTTAAAGACCGGTCTAGGTAGCATCAGTATCAGGCAGTCTTTACTGCTGGAATGCACGGCGGGTGGCGCTCACCCGCAGGAGAGGGAATGATGGCTAGTCTGTACGAGAGACTTGGCGGGGAGCCGGCCATTAACGCAGCGGTGGACCTTTTTTACCAGAAGGTCCTGGCGGACGACCGGATTAACCACTTCTTCAGGGGCGTAAACATGCAGCGCCAGGCGGAAAAGCAGAAGACCTTTCTCACCATGGCCTTTGGCGGCCCCAACAACTATACCGGCAAGGACCTGCGGGAGGGGCACAAGTACCTGGTGGCCCGGGGCTTGAATGACAAGCATTTTGACGCCGTGGCGGAAAATCTCCAGGCGACTTTGAAGGAGCTGGGCGTGGCTGCGCCCCTGGTTGCGGAAGTAATGGCTATCGCCGGGAGCGTGCGCGGGGAAGTGCTGAACAAGCGGGCGGTGACCACCGGTCCCCGGTAGGTCACAGGTCTTTCCGCATCTCCACGTGGCGGATGTTGGCTTCCAGGAATACGCCGCCGTGCTCCTGGTAGCCGTGGGCCGCGTAGAAGGCTTTCACGTACTCTTGGGCGTGAAGAAAACTGTGGCTAATGCCTTGGGCGCGGGCCTGCTGCTCCAGCAAATCCAGCAGCAGCCCGCCCACCCCCCGGCGCCGCCAGGGCTGGTCCACCGCCATGCGGCCAATCTGGGCGGTCTCCGGGCCGCGGCGCACCAGGCGTCCAGTGCCTACAACCTGGTGTCCTGCCAGGGCTATGGCGTGGGTGGCCTGGGCATCGGCCTCGTCCAGCTCCTCTTCCGGCGGCACGCCCTGCTCTGCCACAAACACCCGGAACCGCACGGCGATGGCCGCCTCCAGCTCCGCCTCCGTCTCCACCAGTTTCACAAAAATCTGGCGCGCCGCCAAATCAGCGGCTCCCCAGGATGATGGTGTACTGAGAGCCATGAAGCCGGTTGGAGAACTTTAGCAGGTAACGTCCGGCCGGGCGCTGGCTGAAGTCCACCTGGCCGTCTCTGGGAATAGTTTCCTCACTGGCCTGCGGCCCCGCGTCCTGGCGCTGGAGTGTAACTGCCACCTCGTCCCACTGGTCGTACCGGCACGTCAGCACCATGCTGGAATCGGCAGTAAAGATATAGTAGTCCTCCGGGTCCTGCGAACCCACCAGGCCCTGATAGACCCCGTTATTAGCCAGCAAGATTGCATTGGCCGGAGCGCTTCCCGCGTCGGCGCCGGTATTTGCATCATCCTGGCCCCGCAGGCGCAGGTCCACCGAGTACTCACCCTGGGCGGGTGAGCAGTTCTCCACGGTCAACACGTACACTCCGCCAGTGGAGCCTCCCGTGAGGATCGCAAAGTACTCATATGTGAAACAGTCCTCGCCGTTGTGGTACACGGGGTTGCCCGAGGCGTCGGACAGGCTCATGCGAAGGCAAGTCTGGGCCGCGGTGACATCGCCCTCCAGCAGGCTGGGAGGCGGGATATTCATCTGGTGGACTTGCTTAAGTCCCGGTAAGGCCGCTGCACGGCTAACCCCTGGAATGGGCAGGGATTGGCCCGACGCGGCGGGAGCTCCTGTCGCCACTGCAGGCGGTGCACCCGCCGCCGGGCGTCCGGGCGCGGGCAGGGTGGCGGTGGGCGGGGAGCCGGTGGCCTGGGTTCTGCTGGTGTCCTCTGGCCCCCTGGCCACGTAAATGGCTGTGACCAGTCCGCCGATGGCGGTGATTAGCGCCGCCAGGCCGGTGAGAATTCCCGGCAGCGTGGTCCAGAAGGAAGTAAAGGAGTTCTTGGGCGTGTCGTCAGACATAGGGAGCGGCGGTTACTGGAACACTATTGCGCCCCGGCCCACTTCGCCCCGGTCCATGTCGTCGTAAGCCTCATTGACCTGGTCCAGGCTGTAGTGCCGCACCACCAGGTCGTCCAGGGGCAGCTTGCCGGATAGGTATAGCTCCACCAGCATGGGCATATCCACGCGGGAGTGGGCGGAGCCGTAGTAGCAGCCCCGCAGGGTCTTTTCGTTACGCACCAGGTCCACGGCGTTGATGCCCGCCTCGGCCCCGATGGGAGCGATGCCTACCACCGTCACGGTGCCGCTCTTGCGGCACATCTCGTAGGCGGTCTTTACGGTCTCGGCGGAGCCAAAGACCTCAAAAGTATAGTCCGCGCCCTGGCCGCCAGTAATCTCTTTGACCTGTTCCACCGGGTCCCGGTCGGCGGCGTTGACCATGTGGGTTGCGCCGAACTTCATGGCGAACTCTAGCTGGCCCTCCAAGATATCCACCGCGATAATCTTGCCCGCGTTGGCCAGCTTGGCCCCCATAATCACGTTGAGGCCCACGCCGCCGCAGCCCACCACTGCCACTGTGCTGCCTGCCCGCACCTTGGCGCTGAACAGGGCGGCTCCCACGCCGGTGGGTACGCAGCAGCCAATCATGGCGGCCTTGTCCATGGGGATGGGCGTTTTAATGGGCACGCAGCCGGTGTCCGGCACCACCGCGTATTCGGCAAAACAGGCCACCTTGCCCATGTGGTTTATGTATTGACTGCCTTTGTGCAGTCGGCAGGTGCCGTCCATCATGTTGGGGCCGGTGGCCATATGGGTGTCACAGATGTTGGAGCGGCCTTCCAGGCAGGACTGGCAGCGTCCACAGGCGGGCACAAAGGAAAGCACCACCTGGTCGCCGGGCTTGCATAGGGTTACGCCCGGACCCACTTTCTCCACGGTGCCTGCCCCTTCGTGGCCCAGCACTGCGGGCAGGCGAATGTGGGCATGGCCGTGCATGAAGTGGCGGTCGCTGCGGCAAATGCCCGCTGCGCCAATCTTCACCAGTACCTCCCCCGCTTTAGGCTCGTCCAGCTCTACCTCCTCCACCACCAGGGGTTGACCATACTTATACAGCACCGCAGCCTTCGTCTTCACGCAGAAGCCTCCTTGGGGGAATCGGCGTCTATCATCGCTCCCTGGTGTGGGCCTGTCAATCCTGGGGGTTCACCCCCTTGCCGCAGGGAAGGCCGCGGCCAAAGATATAATTATCATGAAATTTTGCTGCGCCTTTCCCCTGCGTTTGATAGTGACGGCGGCACTGCTCCTGGCGCTGGCCGGGGCCGGGCTTTCCCCACGACCATCGCTGGCTGCGCCCCTGGGTGGCACGCCCACCGTCACCGTTACACCTTCCACGGCACTGTCCAACCAGGCGGTGTCGGTCACCGGCACGGGCTTTACGGCCAGCAGCGGCGTTACAGTTTCCAGCGTGTCCCTGGGCGGCGTCCTGGTGTCCAGCGGCAAGATTAACTCCGGCAATACCGTTCAAGTGGACAGCGCGGGGAATTTTGTGGCCATTGTCCTGGTGCCGGTCAGCGGCTCCCTGCTGGCGGGCGGGTCCCAAACATTGACGGTGGTGGACAGCCGGGGGAGCCAGGCGTCTGTTACCCTGACCATCGCTACCCCCAGCTTGTCGGTCAGCCCGGGCAGCAGCGGCCTGGACAGCAAGGTGACAGTAACCGGAACTAACTTTCCCGTAAGCAGTTCTCGTGTGGGCGCGGATACCCTGCCGGTGGTCAACATCCAGTATGAAGTCACTGGTTTGAGCCCGCGGGTGGTGGCCGCCGCTACCCCCGATGCCAGTGGCAAGTTCACTACCACCTTTCAGGTCCCTCTGAACGCCACAGCCACTACCAACACGGTACGCGGAATTATCATGGGCGGGCCCTCTACCGGTGTCACCGCCACCCATGCGGTCCCGGCGGCATCACTCACCCTCTCTCCAGCCACGGGCAAGCCAGAAACTACCGTCACCATTACCGGAACTAACCTGCGAGCTTACTCTCCGGTGCGGGAGGTGGCCTTTGCCCATGTGAGCCAGGTGTCTGCCACCCCCATTTATACTGACGCCACTGGTAAGGTGACGCTGACTCTGGTTACGCCGCTCCTGGAAAACGGCGTCTATCCCGTGCGGGTGCAGGTGGGGGACATCAGCTATATACTGCCTTTTACCCTGGAGGGGAGCTGGTACGTTCCCCCGGAGCAGGCGCCGCCTTCGGTGGAGCCAGGGAAAGGCCTTGCCCCGGTAAGCGATAACCTTCTGCGGGTGTGGAACCAGAATAATTCCACCAAGTCGTGGACCTTCTTTGACCCAGACCCAGATCTGGCGGCAGTGGCCACGCTAACCAAGTTGGTGGATGGCTGGGTGTATTGGGTCCGGGTGAAGGCAGACCAGACCGTGAAGCTCAACGGCAAGGAGCGCGCCCTGTTTCAGGGCTGGAACTTGATTGTGTGGTAGCGGCCAGACCCTCGACCGCCCGTGGTGAGTCCTTCGGTTGAAGGATGAGCCTGTCGAACCACCAGCGCCGCTGCCAACCATCCTTCGACAAGCTCAGGATGAGCGGGTGCTAGCTCAAGGTGATCGGGTATCCCTGATGTGCGTTAGCCCTCCAGCTTCTCCAGGGGAGCGTAGCTTAACAACAGCCTCTTGATGCCTGCGCCCTCCCGGAACTGCACGGTCACTTCGTGGTCGCCTCCCGAAGGGATGCAGCTCAGCACTACCCCTTCCCCAAAGGCCGCATGGCGCACCAGGTTGCCTGGCTGCAGGGATGGGCGCGCCGAGATGGGGGCTGGCGGAGCAGCGGCTACGTCAGGCCGCCGGTTGTAGCGTACCGTCTGGACTTCAGCGATGGGCGAAGCGGCCCTGGCGGGCTGGGCCGACGCCAACAGGTGGGGTGGAATCTCCTGGAGGAAGCGGGAGGCAATGGCCGGCCCGCTGCTGCCGCCAAAACCGCGCCTGAAGGCCCGCAGCAGATACAGCTTCTCTTTGGCCCGCGTGATTCCCACGTAACACAGCCGCCGCTCTTCTTCCAGTTGGTGGGGTTCGTCCAGGGAACGGCTGTGGGGCAGCAGCCCTTCTTCCAGGCCAACTATGAACACCACCGGGAACTCCAGCCCCTTGGCCTGGTGCAGGGTAATCAGGGTGGCTGAATCTTCGGCTTCTTCGTAGGTGTCCACGTCGGCCACCAGGGAAAGGCGTTCCAGCAGGCTGCTCAAGCCGTTGGGCGGCTCCTCAGCGTTAAACTCCCGGGCGGTCTCCCGCAATTCCAGGATGTTCTCCCACCGCTCTTCAGCGTTATCGGGGCTGTCCTGGATGTGCCGCCGGAATCCTGTATCCTCCACCACCCGGTCAATCAGCTCCACAATGGACAGCTCGGTGCTTTGTTTCACCAGCGTATCCAGGCACTGGGCAAACTTGGCTATGGAATTAGCGGCCCGGACGGTCAGAGGGACCGGGCAAGGCTCCCTGGCGGCTAGGGCGGCGGCGATGCGCTGCATGGCGGCGAACAGGGGCAGGCGCTCCCGCTGGGACCAGGCTACCAGGTCCTGCACCGACTTGGCTCCGATGCCCCGGGGCGGCACGTTCATGACGCGGGTCAGGTTGACCTCGTCCAGCGGGTTATGCAACAGCCGCAGGTAGGCCATCAAGTCCTTGATTTCCCGGCGCTGGTAGAACCGCACGCCGCCCACCAGCCGGTACTTGATGCCCATGCGTAGGCACGCCTCTTCCAGGGCGCGGGACTGGGCGTTAATCCGGTACATCACTGCGCAGTCGCCGGGACGCCGCTTTTCCTGGCGCACCAGCCGGCTGATTTCGCTGGCGACGAATTCAGCCTCTTCCTCCGGGTTGTAGGCCTCATGCACCATTACCGGCGCGCCCTTGGCGTTGTCGGTGAACAGGTCTTTGGGAAGCCGCATGCCGTTGATCGAGATGAGTTTTTTGGAGGCTTCCAGAATTGTGCCTGTGGAGCGGTAGTTCTGCTCCAGGGCAATGGTCTGAGCCTCCGGGTAGTCCTTCTGAAAGCTGAGGATGTTGCGGATGTCCGCGCTGCGCCAGGAGTAGATGGACTGGTCCGGGTCGCCTACCACGCAAATGTTGCGGCGCCCTTCCGCCAGCAGCCGGGCCAGCTGGTACTGGGCCACGTTGGTGTCCTGGAACTCGTCCACCATGACGTACTGGTAGCGCTGCTGGTACTTGTGGCGCACTTCCGCGCTGCTCTGCAAAAGCTGCACCGAGCGCATCAACAGGTCGTCAAAGTCCAGGGCGTTGTTGCGGGCTAGCAATTCCTCGTAATGGTGGTAGACCTGGGCGCACCGCTCTTCAAAGAAACTCTGGCGCTGGCGGCCCAGGGTCTGGGAGTCCCACAATACGCTCTTGGCCCGGGAGATTACCCCCTGCACCGCTTGGGGCGGGAAACGTTTGGCATCTAGTTCCGCCAGTTCCATGCCCTGCTTGATGAGGGCCAGTTGGTCTTCCGTGTCGTAGATGGTGTAGTTGGGCTGCACTCCCACCGTTCCGCCGTCCCGCCGCAGCAGCTGGGCGCAAAAAGCGTGAAAGGTGCCCACGGTCAGGGAATCAGCGCGGGGGCCAACCAGGCGGCTTAGACGGTCCCGCATTTCCCGGGCCGCCTTGTTGGTGAAGGTCACTGCCAGAATGCGGTGGGGGCTGACCCCGCAGACCCGCACCAGGTAAGCAATGCGGTGGGTAATTACCCGCGTTTTGCCGCTGCCCGGCCCGGCCACTATCAACAGCGGGCCTTCAATGGTCTCCACTGCTTGCCGCTGGGCCGGGTTCAGTCCCTGCAACACTTCCAATCCAGGAGTCATAGGCCGATTATAGCATGGCGACCTTTACTCATAAGTTTGGGGATGGCCTCCCTCGTCATTTCTTCGGCGCTAGTTGTAGTTCCAAAATTGGCACCTGTATTTCACCAGGTGGTCACCTCCTTGGCCTTTGGTGCCAACGCATTCGCTGGTAACATAATTGGTGACCAAAAGGGAAAGTTATTTGGAGGTAATCCATTATGCTTAGGGGTCTAGGCAAAACCTTACTGAGCAAGACGCCGCGGGCGGTTCTGGGCGCGCTGGCAGTGCTGGGGCCTGCTGGCGGTGCTGGTGTTCCAGACCGTGACGCTGGCCTACGCCACCACTTCGGGCATCGAGATAAAGAAGTACACTAACGGGCAGGATGCCGATACTGCGCCTGGCCCGCAAATCGAGAACTGCGATCAGGTAGTGTGGACTTACGAGGTTCGGCTCTTCGCGCCTCAGGCCACTGGCCCCCTGACTCCCCTGTCCAACATCGTGGTGGTGGACGATGACGGCAACGGCGTAGCGCCGCCCAACTTCTTCCCCACGCGACTGGCAGACAATCCGGGAAACAATGACAACATCCTGGAGCAAGGCGAAGTTTGGCGCTACCAGGCCGTGGATGGCACCCCGGCGCTGGGGCAGTACGTCAACCGTGCGCAGGCGCGAGGCACCGCTCCTGATGGCGTCACATACTCGGACACCGACCTGAGCCACTATTTTGGCGTGCCCTGCGTGCCGGACAATCCCTCCGTGGACCTGATCAAGTCCACCAACGGGGACGACGCCAACACCCCCACCGGCCCCTACATCCCCGCGGGCGGGGCGGTGAACTGGACCTATGAAGTAACTAACACGGGCAACGTAGCTCTGACGGACGTAGTGGTGACCGACGACCAGGGCGTGGTGGTGACCTGCCCGGCCACCAGCCTGGCGGTGGGCGCCTCCATGACCTGCACGGCCAATGGAGTGGCAGTGGCGGGCCAGTACGCCAACCTGGGCATAGTTTCGGGCAAATCCCCCGACGGCGCTCAAGTGGCAGACGATGATCCCAGCCACTACTTTGGCAGCAACCCGGCCATCGCCATCGTCAAAAAGACCAATGGCGATGACGCCAACGCCGCGCCCGGCCCCAACATCCCAGTGGGCGGCGCGGTAACCTGGACCTACGAAGTAACCAACACCGGCAACGTGACCCTGACCAACGTGACGGTCACCGACGACCAGATTGCCAACGACGCCACGGCCATCAACTGCGGCGCAGGCAACAACATCATCGCTAGCCTGGCAGTGGGCGCTTCCGCCACCTGCACGGCCACGGGCACGGCAGTGGCGGGCCAGTACGCCAACATTGGTACGGCCACAGGCACGCCTCCAGTTGGACCTAACGTGTCTGCCAGCGACCCCAGCCACTACTTCGGCGTTGAGACTCCCGATGGTGGCGAAGGTTGCACCCCCGGTTACTGGAAGAACCACACCGGTTCCTGGCCGGCTCCCTATGCCACCGGCAATAAGTACAATACCGTGTTCGGCGTGACATCCACCTTCGGCAGCAGCTTCACTTTGCTGGACGCCCTGGAACAGGGCGGCGGTGGAGAAAAGGCCCTGGGCCGGCACGCGGTGGCAGCCCTCCTGAATGCGGCCAGCGCTGACGTGGACTACGAGTTCACCGTGGCGGAAGTCATTGCCATGGTGCAGGGCGCTTACGTCTCCGGCGACTATGAAGGCGTCAAGGACCAACTGGCGGCGGAGAATGAGCGCGGTTGCCCCCTGGGCAAGGATGACTGCAAGGATGACGACCACGACAGCAAGGGCTGGGGCGGCAAGGGCAGCAAGTCGGCCTTTGGCGTCAGCGGCGGCAGCGACGACGACTGCGACGATGACGAGGACGATGGCGGAAACGATTGCGACGACCACGACAGCAAGGGCTGGGGCGGCAAGGGCAGCAAGTCGGCCTTTGGCGTCAGCGGCGGCAGCGACGACGACTGCAAGGGGGATAGCAAGGGTGGCAAGGGGGGTAGCTGGGGCAGCAAAAATAGGTAATTGCCTTCAGAAACCCACTCTTGATTGACCAGGTTTACGGGGCCGGATGCCATCAGGTGTCCGGCCCTCTTTTATCAGTGGCGTCCAGCGGCGTCCTGGGTGACACATAGTAGTCTTGGCGCCTTGATGCTATAATCCCCATCAATTAAATATGATTGCCCACGGAATTTGGGGCGTATCTAATTTAAAGCCAGGGGCCAGGTTTTGGCCCGCGGAGGAAGCATCGAGATGGTCATCCGGCAGAACCTCAGGACTCCAGGGCCTACGCCCATCCCCGACGACATTGTGGCGGCCCTGGGCAGCCCCATGATTGACCATCGCGGCCCGGAATTCCGGGACCTGATACGGAAGGTCACCGCGCAGCTCAAGCAGGTCTTTATGACCCGCTATGATGTGCTCATCCTCACCGCCTCGGGCACCGGCTCCCTGGAAGCGGCCATCGTTAACTCCCTCTCGCCAGGCGACAAAGTGCTTATGCCCACTGCCGGTGCCTTTGGCGACCGCTTTGGCGATGCCGCAGAGGCCTACGGCGCCCAGGTGCAGCGCCTGCTTGTGGAGTGGGGCACGGCCATTGACCCGGATATTATCCGCCGGGCGCTGCGGGCCGACCCGGAAATCAAGGCTGTCCTTATCACCCACAACGAGACCTCCACGGGCATTACCCACGATCTGGAGGCCATCTCCAGCGTGGTCAAGGGCGAGTTCAACAAGCTGCTGTTGGTGGACGCAGTAAGCAGCCTGGGGTGCATCCCCCTGCCGGTGGACGGCTGGAACTGCGACCTGGTGGGCACCGCCTCCCAGAAGGGCTTTATGATTCCGCCGGGATTGTCCTTCATCAGCGTCAGCCCGGCGGCCTGGGAAGCTCAGAAGACCGCTGCCATGCCCCGTTTTTACTTTGACCTTAAAGCAGCCCGTCAGTACCTGGAGCGGGGGCAGACTCCCTGGACGCCCAACGTGGCGGCTTTCTATGGCCTGAGCGCCGCCCTGGACAAGCTGCTGGTTCAGGGTATGGAATCAGTGTTCGAGCACCACGCCGATATTGGACAATTTACCCGGGAAGGCGTACGGGACCTGGGGTTGGATCTGCTTTCCCAGGATGAAGCGCGGGCCTCCAACACCGTTACGGCGGTAAAGATTCCTGCCAGCGTGGACGGCCCCCGGCTGGTCAAGCTGATGCACGATGAAGAGCACGTGGTGCTGGCCGGCGGCCAGGGCAAACTGGCGGGCAAGATTTTCCGCATCGGCCATCTGGGGTATGTGTCCAGGGAGGACATTGAGGAAGTGCTGGCGGCGCTGAAGCGGGTGCTGCCCAGGGTCGGCTACAGCGCTTTCTGAGAGCCTGTGTGAGAAATGCCGTCTACCCAGCCTGCTCATCCTGAGCTTGTCGAAGGATGAGTAGCTTTTAGCCCGCTCATGGTTCGACAAGCCCCGACCTGGTCGGGATCCCGATACGTCGGGACTCACCACGAGCGGGAATTGTCACACACCCTCTGAGAGCCTGTGTCAAAAGTGACCGCTCATGGTTCAATAGGCTCACCACGCGGGAGATGAGGGAACCAATTTCCAAACATCCCTAAGAGGGTGTCTAAAAAGGCTAGGTGCTCGTGGTTCGACAGGCTCACCACAAGCGGTCCTTCAGCCGAAGGACGCTCACCCTGAGCTTGTTGAAGGGTGAGCGCTGGTAGTGCACAGCACTTTTTAAACACGCTCTAATAACTCGGTACTGGTTCACTTTGGGTCTCGTCATTCCGGCGGAAGCCGGAATCCAGTAAAGCAAGTCAACCTAGTGCGTATCTGGACACCGGCCTTTGCCGGTGTGACGGATGGCCCTCTTATTTCCTGCAATGGCAAGCTGAACCACTACCTAATAAATAATCGGGACTTTCGGCGGGTATCGCCCTGTCCGTTCTGGTCCGCTCTCCAAGGGAGGTCTGAATTTTGGCCCTTTCCCAACACCAGCAGGCGGTGTCGGCGCTCCGCATCACCCTGGCGGAGTTGCAGCACAAAGAGCGGCAGCTGGACAACCTGATTCAGCAGTTCCGCAACCAGCTGCGGCGGCTGCCCCGCCAGGTCATGTATGGCAGGGCCTCCCTGGACCTGTCCCTGTCGGCCATGGCGGAAATAGAGGAACGTTTGGCCGATGCCCTGGCCACGCGCCGCCGGGTGCTGGTAATCCGCAAGGCTGCCCTGGAAGAGCTGGAGGCCCTGGAGCTAATCAAGCGAGTAGACGAGGCTAGGCACAAGCTGCAAGGGTTGAAGCGTCAAGCCCTGGCGTTTCCAGCCAGCGAGGACATTCTGCAGGAAATCCGGCAGCTTGAGCAGTTCATTGCCGACAACAGCAAGCGGGCGGAACAGGCCATCACTGCCAGTTACCTGGAGCGGCAGCAGGGCCCCTAGACCAGACCGTTCAACTGGTTAATCACCAGCCCGGTGGCCAGCTTGGGATAGAAAAAGGTGGACTTGGGCGGCAGCCTTTGTCCCTGGCCCACCACTTCCTCAAACCGGTCCAGGGGGAAAGGCCGCAGCAAAAAGGCCATCTGCTGCGCTCCCGACGCCGTCATTTGCAGCGCCGCCTGATGGTCGTGCAGATAGGTGAGACGGCTTCCGGCGGTGGTCCCCAGGGCGGGTTTCAGCACCTGCTCCTCCAGTATCCAGGCTTCTGACACTGAGAGCAGCCCCCATCCTGTGCGGTCCAGGTCCTTGCGGAGCGACAAAATCTGGGCGTCCCTGCTCCCCGCCTCCACCAGCGCCAGCACCTGCCCGGTCCGGCCCAGAGCCGCCACTTCCGCCACCAGCTTATCGCCGGAGGAGTCGCCCGCCAAAGAGACGTGGCGGGTCTCAAAAAGCTGCTGCAAGCGCTGGCGCACTTTAGCCAATTCCCCGGCGGACAGGCCGCCCAGCACCCGGTGGTAGGGCAGCACCATCAGGCCTGGGTCCTCAAAGGCAATCAGCGCCATCATGACAAAGTTGTGTCCCGCCTCGGGGCTGGCAGCGGGCATAGCCTTGGCCTGGCGGCGTTGAAACTGGAGCGCGGCTTCATAGCGGTGGTGCCCATCTGCCAGGAAAATTGGCTCGCCGGCAATGGCCTGGCTAATCCGGCTGCAAATTGCTGTGTCACCAATGGGCCACAGGGCGTAGTCCTGATCGCCCATGCCCCGTATGTCCACGGCGGGCCTGCTGGACATCACCTGGGCAAGGAGTTTAGCCACCTGGCCATGCCGGTCCCGGTACAGGCTCATGATGGGGCTTACGTTGGCCTGGCAGGCGGCCATCAGCGCCACCCGGTCCGCCACCGGCGCCTGGCGGGTGAACTCGTGGGGCAGCACTACCCGCTTCTCGTACTCTTCAATGCGCAGGCGGCCAAACAACTCCAGCCGCTGGTGCGCCTGTCCCCGGAATTGGAAGCCGTGGCGCACCAGGTAAAACTGGGGATGGGCGTCCTGGACTAGAACCCGCTCCCGCTGCCACTGGTGCAGGGTGGCGGCGGCCCTGGCGTAGGGGTCGTCCTGGGGGCCGGCGGGATGGGGCGCTTCGCCTCCCTCCACGTGGACAATGTTGTAGGGGCTGCGCTGGCGCAGGGACTCCTCCATATCCGGGCCAATCAGGTCGTAGGGCGGGCAGATTAGGTCCTCCAGGTTTCCTGCTGCCTGAGGGTTGTATCGCCAGCCGCGGAAAGGACGGAAATCTGCCATGCGCACACCTGCCTTTGCCAGGATTATAGCCGGGGCTGGCGGGGGAGTCCACCGATGTTGTGGGGCAGTAGTGTATCAATTAGCGATTCGTCGTTCCGACGAATGCCGGAACCTAGGAGGATCCCTAAATCACGTAGCTATCTGGGCACCCCGATAAGTCGGGGTGCGACGAGTTTAGGCTTGGGGCAAACTGATACATTACCTGTGGGGCCTTATATTGGCGCAGGGTGGTAAACGCGGGAGCGGGTCTTGCCTTCCGGCGCCAGCAGCCCGGCCTTGACCAGCGCCGCCAGGTCCCGGGAGGCGGTGATGGCCGATACCCCGGTGATTTCCATGTAGTCGGCCCGGGTGATTTGCCCAATACGTCTTGCGAAAATGAAGCCCTCCATCTGGCGACGGCTCAGCCCGTATTGCTCTCCTGTACTATAGCTTTGCTGCATCCAACGATGCCAGTCGGTCAACCCGTCTACAAGGTAACCAACCTCGCTTCTTACTGCGAGGATGAACTCCTCTAGCCAGGGCGTGGCATCATATTCTAAGAAAAAATTAGTGCCCAGTGTCTTTTCCAAGGCGGTAATGTAGGCGTCACGGTTGCGGAAAAGTTGCGATTCCAAGGACAGCAATTTTCGGAATCCAAATTGGGACCGTTGGAGCAATAGAGTTGCCAGCGCCCGTGATGTCCGCCCGTTGCCGTCCCAGAAAGGGTGGATGGCCACCAGATGGATGTGTGCTAAGCCTGCCTTGATGACTGGATGGGTTTCATCCTCCTGGCGGAGCCACAAGGCAAAGGCGCGCATCAGGGCGGGCACGTCGCCCTGGTCCGGCGGCGTGTACCTTCCCACAGTGTTCTGTCCCTTACGGTACACGCCGGGCGTCAGCATCTCGGAAGCGCCCAGCATGAACTGCCGGTTCAACTCCCGTATAACCAGCTCGTCAATGGGAATGTCATGTTGGTCGCTGAGGAAGTCCACGAATTCATATGCCCGCAAAGCATTCAGGTTGGCTTGCTCGTCTTCGGTGGGTCTGGCCCCGGCCCCTTGGGCGACCAAGCGACCTACTGCTGCCTCGTCCAGTTTTGCTCCCTCAATTTGCGTCGTGCTGGCGGCACGCCGGACCTGAATTTCCCGCCGTATCCAGGCTTCGTGCTTGGGCATGAGCAGCGCCTGCTCGACGAGGAAACTCTTCCTCTCAAGATCTGCTAAATCAGCGTTGACGTCTGGGGTGATGCTAAAATGCGGCGTGAAGATATTATCAATCATAACAGACATATACCATATCATACTATCAAATATGATAGTTATAATAATATCATACAACCTTTTTAACAGCAAGCTAATTTAGGCGTGGCGGCTCTGCCCGCATGTTGCAATTCTCCTTCCTGCCCATCACCCAGTGTGATATACTTCTTGCCGATTTGGCTGATATTTGGCAGCCTAAGGGGAGTGCTTGTCCATGCCAGGCGCAATCAAATTTGTGGAGAACGGCACCATTACCAGCGCCCGCGGTTTCACTGCCGGAGCCACCTACGCCGGTCTCAAGACCTACGCCGCGGACAAGCTGGACCTGGGCCTTATCTTCTCGGAAACACCGTGCACCGCCGCGGGGGTATTCACCACCAGCGCCATACGGTCGCCTTCGGTGACCGTGTGCCAGGAGCACATTGCGGCGGGCCCCGTGCGGGGTCTGGTGGTTAACGCCGGTATTGCCAACGCCTGCGTGGGTGAGCAGGGGTATAAGGATGCCCAGGAAGCCACTTCCCTGGCGGCTGCCCGTTTGGGTGTTCGCCCGCAAGAAGTGCTGATTTGCAGCACCGGCGTCATCGGCGTGGAACTGCCCATGTCCCTCATCCGCAGCGGCATCAGCAAGATTGACCTGGCCGCCGATGGCGGGCACATGGTGGCCCGCGCTATGATGACCACCGATACCCGTCCCAAAGAGGCGGCGGTGACCTTTCAAGCCGGCGGTCGCCAGATTAACATGGGCGGCGTGGCTAAAGGCGCTGGCATGATTCACCCCAACATGGCTACCATGCTGGCCTTTGTCGCCACCGATGCGGCAGTGGAGCCCCGGTTGCTGCAGACCGCCCTGCGGGAAGCAGCCGACACGTCTTTCAATATGGTGACAGTGGACGGTGATACCAGCACCAACGACTCCCTGCTGGTTATGGCCAACGGCGCTGCGGGCAACCGGCCCATCGCCGCAGGCTCTCCGGACGCCGCCATATTCCAGGAGGCGCTGCGGCAGTTGTGTGTGCACTTGGCCCGGGAGATGGCGCGGGATGGCGAAGGCGCTTCCCACCTGATTGTGGTGGAAATCAACGGCGCCAGGAACACCGCCGACGCCCGCCGCGCCGCCCGCACCATCGCTTCCTCCAGCCTGGTCAAGTCTGCGGTGTACGGCTCCGACCCCAACTGGGGCCGGGTGCTGGCCGCCCTGGGCCGCAGCGGCGCTTCCGTAGATGAGAACCAGATTGACCTGTTTGTCAACGGCGTCTGCATCATGGAGGGCGGCAAGCCCATCCCCTTCCACCGCGATGCGGTGGTGGCGCTGATGCGCGGGCCTGAGGTGTCCTTCCGCCTTCAGCTCAACCTGGGGGACGGCCAGGCCACTGCCTGGGGCTGCGACCTGACCGAGCAGTACGTCATCATCAACAGCGCCTACACCACGTAGGATGCCGTGGCTAGTTCATTTCCCAGGTCCCGTATGGATTTGTATTCAACATATGGTCGCTGTTCCCCATGTTTTCTTACCGGGGGACAACAGCCTTGCAGTGCTGCGCAGTCCCTCTGCTGCCAGGCCGCTGAACTTCGCCAGGGGATGAAGTAGTGCCGCGCCCGCCGATAGTAATAAAGATTGGCGGCAGCACCCTGGGAAGCCACGATACCAGCCTTAAGGACCTGGTCACTCTCCAGAAGCAGGGCGTTGATGTAGTGGTGGTTCACGGCGGCGGCAACGTCATATCCCAGTGGATGCAGCGCCAGGGCATTCCGCCCCGCTTTGTTAACGGCCTGCGCGTTACCGACGGCCCCAGCCTGGACATTGTGGTGGCAGTGCTTACCGGCCTGATTAACAAGGAACTGGTGGGCCTGGTGCATCGCTTGGGCGGGCGCGCCATCGGCGTCAGTGGCATTGACGGCGCTATGCTGGAAGCCAAGGTGGTGGACCCGGAACTGGGCTTTGTGGGTGAAGTCACCCGCGTCAATCCGGAACCTCTGCAGGCCATTCTGGCCGGCGGCTACATCCCTCTGGTGGCACCCCTGGCCATGCACTGCCAGGACGGGCCGCAGCACTCCAGCGGTTCCCTGAACATTAACGGCGATACCGTGGCTGGAGAACTGGCCCACGCGCTGTCTGCCCAGCGGCTGATTTTTCTTACGGACGTTCCAGGCATAATGGACGCCAGCGGGCGGGTCATCCCGCGTCTGGACCGCCCCCGGGCCGATCTGCTGCTCCAGTCGGGAGTGGTCAAGGGCGGAATGATTCCCAAGCTGGGGGCCTGCTTGCGCGCCCTGGAGCGGACGCCGGTGGCCGACATCATAGATGGACGCCAGCCGGAGGCGCTGTTGGCCTGCGTCCAGGGCCGGGGCTTTGGCACCCGCATTTCAGGCGAGGCCGCACTGCCCAGCCCATAGTGGGGCGGGCGGGGTAAGGCTCCACAATCATGAGCTACAACCTGCCCGGCGATGCTGGCGGCCAGGCTCACCCCCAATATCCGGGCATCTCCAGGCTGGCCCTGCGCCGCGCCAGCAAAATCTTCATTCTCATCGCAGCCCTCTTCCTTGCACCCTTGCTGGTATGGTGGGCGGCCCGCCTGTACACCGACTGGCTGTGGTTCTCCCATCTGGGTTTTCTGGGGGTCTTCGCCAAAATCCTTCTGTTCAAGTTCGGGCTGTTTGCCGGCGGCGCCCTGGCGGCGGCTACGGTGCTGTCCTTGAATTTGTACCTGGCGCTGCGGCTGGCTGGCGGTCCATCCACCCTTGCCCTTCCGGAAAACACCTTGCGGCTCCTGCGGGCGCTGGTGGCAGGTTCAGCATTAGCGGCAATTATCATAGCGGCCCTGGTGTTAGGCTCTGCGCTGATGGGCCGCTGGGAGACCCTCCTGCTGTTCTTCCACCGTGTGCCCTTCGGCGTGGCCGACCCCCAGTTTGGCCTGGACATCACTTTCTACGTAGTGATTTTGCGGTTGCTGCAACTAGCGCAGGGCTGGCTGCTGGGGTTGGTCATCACTGCCATTGCCGGGTCGCTGGCCCTTTACGCCGCCATCTTCAGCCTGCGGGGACTTAACCTGGTCATCACTCCGCGCATTCTCAAGCACGTGGCGGGCCTGGGCGCCGCCTTGATGCTGGTCATTGCCTTGGGGCATGGCCTGCACGTGTTTGGCCTGGCGCTGGCCAGCCGGGGTGCAGTCACGGGCGCAACTTATACCGACGTCCATGCCCGTCTGCCCGCGCTGTTATTCCTTACCGCCGTGGCGGTCCTGGCGGCTGTAGGGTTCGCCGTCAGCCAGCGGTTCGGCGGGCTTCGCTTAATGATAGGCTGCTTTACCTTGTGGGTTATTGCGGCCTTGCTGGCTGGGGTGGCCTATCCGGCGGCGTTCCAGCAGCTTCAGGTCTCGCCCAACCAGTTTGCCAGGGAAGCGCCCTACATTCAGCGTAATATCGAAGCAACCCGGCGCGCCTATCAGCTAGACTCGGTGCAGGAAATAGCCTTCCCTGCTCTGGTCAGCTTGACCCAAGAGGCGGTGGTCCAGAACCCGGCTACGGTGGATAACATCCGCCTCTGGGACGGGCAGCCTTTGCTGGACGTGCTGAACCAGCTTCAGTTCAGCCAGCTTTACTACACTTTTCTGAACGTGGATTCGGACCGTTACCTTCTGGATGGCCGCCTGGTCCAAGTTCTGGTGGCGGCCCGGGAGCTGGAGCAGGACAGTCTTCCCGCTGACGCCCGCAACTGGGTGAACCAACGGCTGCAATACACCCACGGCTATGGCGTTGTCATGGGCCGCGCCACCAGCTTTACACCTGGCGACGGCCGCCCGGAGTTTCTCTCCAGGGACATTCCCATACGCAGCGCATTTCCCGTATCAAGGCCACAAATCTTCTACGGCGAGGGCGATGCCCGTTTCACCCTGGTCAATACCGCCATGCCGGAGGTTGACCCGGATGCCAGCGCACGCCACTACCAAGGGTCCGGGGACTTGCTGCTCAACTCTTATCTGCGCCGCCTGGCCTTCTCTGTGCGGTTTGGCGACGTTAACTTATTGCTCAGCGACCAGATTACTCCAGAAAGCCGCATCCAGTACAGGCGCAAAGTGGCGGAGCGGGTGCGCGCCCTTGCTCCATTCCTTACCTTGGATGGCGACCCATACCCTGCGCTGGATGAAGCGGGCCGGGTGTGGTGGCTGCTGGATGGTTACACCACCACGCGCAGTTATCCATACTCCACCGTTCACCGCGGCAGGTTCAATTACATTCGCAATAGCGTCAAGGTGACGGTGGACGCCTACAATGGGAGCGTCCAGTTTTACACGGCGGACGACGCCGACCCCCTGCTGCGCATGTACCGGAAGGCCTTTCCGGGGATGTTTGGGGACCTGGAGGAGATGCCCCAAGCCCTGCGCCAGCACCTGCGCTATCCCAGGGATCTGTTTTCGGCCCAGGCCCAGCAGTACCTGCGCTATCATGTGACCGATCCCCAGGTTTTTTTCAACCAGGCAGAGCAGTGGGCCATCCCCCTGGAGACGCGGTTTGGCAAGCCCGGCGCGCAAGTTACGCCGACCTACCTGGTGACTACCCTGCCCGGTGAAGTTGCCCCAGAGTTTATACTTATGGTGCCCTTTTCCCCCGCAGGAGAGAAGCGGAACCTGGTGGGCTGGCTGGTGGCGCGCAACGACGCCCCCCACTACGGGCAGTTGATGGCCTTTCGGGTGCCGGGAGACCGGCAGGTGGACGGCCCCAGCCAGGTGGAGGCGCGCATTGAAAACGACCAGCAAGTGTCCCAGCAGTTCACCCTGTGGGAGGGGGCTGGTTCCCGCATCGTCCGGGGGCAACTGCTGGTCATACCCATAGGTAATGCGATAATCTATGTGGAGCCGCTTTACCTGCGGTCGGAGGTGGTGGCTTTCCCAGAGCTGAAGAAAGTCATTGTCGCCGACGGCAACCGGTTGGTTATGGCCGATTCGGTGCGCGAAGGGCTGGCCCGCCTGACCGGCGGCGTCACTGCTCCGCCTGCGCCGGGTGGCGGCCCGCCCCAGTTCCGGGAAGATTTGGAACGAATTCAGGATGCGGTGCGGCAACTGCAGCAGTCCCTGGATGCCCTGCAAAAAGCGCTGGATGACTTGGGTATTTCGTTAGGAGGAAGTGGCCCGCCATGAGCAAGAGCGAAGAATGGATTGCCCTGGAACAGAAATACTATGCCCAGACCGTGCGGCGGCAGCCGGTGGTTATTGTGCGGGGCCAGGGTTCCCGCGTGTGGGACGCCGATGGTAAAGAGTACCTGGACTTTGTGGCTGGCTGGGCAGTGGATAACCTGGGCCACAGTCACCCGGTAGTCACCCAGGCCATTGTGGAGCAGGCAGCCACCTTGCTCCAGACCTCCAACCAGTTTTATACCGTGCCGCAGATTATGCTGGCCCAGCTGCTCATCGAAAACAGCTGCATGGACCGGGTGTTCTTCGGCAACAGCGGCGCGGAGGCCAACGAAGGCGCCCTGAAGTTAGCCCGCCGCTACGGCAAGCTGCACCGGAATGGGGCCTTTGAGGTCATTACAGCCTTCAACTCCTTCCACGGCCGCACTTTGGCCAACGTGGCGGCCACCGGCCAGCCCCACTACCAGGAGGGCTTTGTGCCTCTGCTGCCTGGTTTTGTCCACGTGGAGTTCAACGATGTAGAGGCCATCATGAACGCCACCACTGACAAGACGGCGGCGGTGTTACTGGAGCCGGTGCAGGGCGAGGGTGGCGTGGTTATCCCCGATGAGGACTATTTGAAGCGGGTGCGGGCCTGGTGCGACCAGCAGGGCTTGCTGCTCATGTTGGATGAGGTGCAGACCGGCATGGGCCGCCTGGGCAGCCTTTTTGGCTACCAGGAGTACGGTGTTGAGCCAGACGTGATGACCCTGGCTAAGGGTCTGGGCTATGGCGTGCCCATTGGCGCTTTCTTGTCCAAGCAGGCCAGCATGGCTTTGACCTTTGGCGACCACGGCTCTACCTTTGGCGGCAACGCCCTGACCACCGCCGCCGCCTACGCAGGCACCAAGTTCCTCATCGAAAATAATATACCTGATCATGCCCGGCAGATGGGCGAGCATCTGCTTATGCGCCTGAATGAGCTGAAGTCTCGCTTCTCCTTTCTTACCGGCGTCCGGGGCAAGGGCTTGCTGGCCGCCATCGAGTTTGAAAGCAACATCACTCCCCAGGTGCTCACCCATGCCAACCAGGCAGGGATACTTTTGAACGGCGTGCGGCCCAACGCCATCCGGTTCATGCCGCCCCTGACCATCACTGCCGCCGAAATTGATGAGGGGTTGGGGAGGCTGGCCCAGGCCCTGGGCAAGATTTAAGGGGGTGTCTCATGTCAGCAGCAGATAATCGGGCGGCCTTGCGCCGCGCCATCGAGGGCTGGAACCAGGGAGACCGGGAGGCATACTTAAAGTTGTATGACTCCCGCGCTGTGCTGCACGGGTATCAAGGCGTTGGGCCGGGGTTGGATGGCATCCGCCAATTCTACGGGGGTTTTTGGTCGGCATTTCCCAGCAGCCGTATTGACCTGGACCAGGTGGTTGCCGAAGGGGACAAGGCGGCCTGCTCCTTCACCCTGGCGGGCCTTCACTTGGGCGAGTTCAACGGCATTCCTGCCACCGGAAAGCAGGTGGCTATCTCTGGCATCACCGTTCTGCGGTTTGCCAACGGGCAATGTGTTGAACGCTGGAGCCAGGCGGACTTTCTTGGCCTGCTCCAGCAACTGGGTGTCATCCCATCTCCAGCTCCCCAGCCGTCGGCGCAGCAGCACCCCGGTCCGGACCGCCAGCCGGTGGATTCCAAAGCCCGGTCGCGCCGGGCCAGTAAGGCATCAGAAAATAAGGCTCTAGTAAGGTGGTTCTTTAAGGAGGCCCAGACCCGGCACAAATTGGCCGCGGTGGACCGGTTTCTTTCCCCGGATTTTGTGGATTACAGCTCGGCCATGTACGGGACACCGCCTAACAGGGATGGGGTGAAGCAGTTTTTCCAGGTGCTGTACGCGGGTTTGCCGGATGTGCGGGCCATCACCCATGACCAGGTTTCCGAGGGGGATATAGTGGTAACCCGCAAGACCCTTCGGGGCACTCACCGGGGCCAATTCATGGGAGCGCCGCCGACGGGCAAGGTCATCTCAATTTCGGTCATTGATATGCTTCGGGTCTCCGGCGGCAAAATTACCGGCCATTGGGCAGCCATTGACCGCCTGGGTCTGTTGACGCAGCTTGGCCTGGCGCCTCCAGCAGGCTAGGCTTGTCATAACTCTTGACGACTGTGGTCTGGTCTCATACATTGTGGACATACGTTCTTGGAGAGACCTGTGCAAAGGACACAAATCTATCTGACTGAAACAGAGCGGCAGGCCCTTCGCATTCTGGCGATCCAGACGGGACGGACTCAGAGCGACCTGGTGGGGGAGGCTATTGACCAGTTTGTTGGAAAGCACATGGTAAAAGACCGCCGCAAACTTCTTTAGCAAGGCCGCGGCCTCTGGCAGGACCGCAATGACTTGCCGGATTTTAGCGCCCTCAGGAAGGAACTGGGCCGGATAGCATTGGGCGGTGGTTAGAGTACATGCCTACGCAGTTGCTTATAGATACCGTTGTGGTGATCGAGCACTTGCGCGGGCGCCCAGAGGCGATAACATACCTGGAGCAGCTGGAGGATGCACTACTCTCGTCTCCATAACGGTTGCTGAACTATATGCAGGGGTCAGAGGTGAATCGGAGAGGCGGCACTTGTCCCAGTTCTTGCTGGCGTTTGAGGTATTGCCTGTGACCGCTGAGGTGGGTCAGGTGGGGGGCTTGTTCAGACGAGACTACGGCCCCAGTCATGGCACTGGTCTGGCCGATGCGTTAATTGGTGCAACTGCTCAAATACATGGGGCGACTCTGGTTACTTTTAACAGTCGGCATTATCCCATGCTAAATCTGGAGAATGTGCAAGTCCCTTACGTTAGACACTGAGGTGTCGCAGTGGGCCAGGAACGGCCGGATGCGGCTGTAAATCATGGCATCGCTTAAAATTAGAGTTTGGAGACATAATGGCAAGGAAAAAGGTTATCCTGGCTTACAGCGGCGGACTGGACACCTCGGTGGCTGTCCCCTGGTTCAATGAGAAATACGACGTGGATGTGGTCACCATGACCGTGGATCTGGGCATGGTAGACCTGGAGACCATCCGCCAGCGCGCCCTGAAAGTGGGAGCCGCCAAAGCCCTGACTGTGGACGGCAGGGAAGCCCTGGTCAACGAGTTTTTATTCCCCGCCCTGCAGGCCGGGGCCATCTACGAGGAGCAGTACCCGTTGGCCACCGCCCTGGGGCGTCCCCTCATCGCCCGCTGCCTGGTAGAGGCCGCCCGGGCAGAGGGTGCCTACGCCGTGGCCCACGGCTGCACCGGCAAGGGCAACGACCAGGTCAGGCTGGACGTGGGCGTCACCGCATTAGCCCCGGAGCTTAAAGTTATTGCTCCCGTGCGGGAGTGGGGCATGAGCCGCCAGGATGAAATTGAGTATGCCCGCGCGCACAACCTGCCCATCAACCCCAAGGCCAGCCGCTTCTCCGTGGACGAGAACTTGTGGGGCCGCAGCGTGGAGGCAGGGGAACTGGAAGACCCCTGGCAGGAACCGCCTGAGGAAGCCTACGCCTGGACTCGCCCGGTCTCCGCTGCGCCCGATGAACCTGCCTATGTGGAAGTCCATTTTGAACAGGGTATTCCCACCGCGGTGGACGGCGAAGCCATGACCGGGGTTGACCTGGTGCGGCACCTGAACTCGGTGGCGGGCGCCCACGGCGTGGGGCGCATTGACCACGTGGAAAACCGCTTGGTGGGCATCAAGTCCCGGGAAGTTTATGAGTCTCCGGCGGCAGTGGTGCTGCATGTTGCCCATAAAGCCCTGGAAACCCTTACCCTGAGCAAGGACCAGGTCCGCACCAAGGCGCGCATCGCCCAGGAGTACGCCGACGTAGTTTATAACGGCCTCTGGTACACTCACCACCGCACCGACCTGGATGCCTATGTCCGTCACACTCAGCGGTTTGTCACCGGCGATGTGCGGGTCCGCCTGCACAAAGGCACTTGTGCTGTAGCTGGCCGCAAGTCTCCCAGCGCCCTTTACCAGCATGGCCTGGCCACCTATGACCGGGGTGACCAGTTTGACCACACCGCCGCTGTGGGGTTCATCTCCATTTACGGTTTGCCGGTGCGCACCCAAAATCAGGCCCAGCGGGAGTGACGGTTAATCTCCGTGTCGTGGCGGGTCAGGGCGGCGCAGACCGGAAACTTGCCAGCCATTCTGGAGTTGCTCTCCCAGGTGGATGGGGACCGGGAGCGTCCCAAGGCAGGGCAATTCGTCGTGGCGGAGGATGGCGCCGGCGCAATTATTGGCAGTGCGCGGCTCAAGCCCTACCCAGGCTTTGTGGAATTGGCCAGCGTGGCCATTGCGGAAGGCTGGCGCGGCCAGGGAGTGGGCCGGGAGATGGTGGCCCTCTTGCTGGAAAACTTTCAGGGCCAAGTGTATCTCATGTGCGAGGATAACCGCGTGGCCTTCTTTGGGCAGTTTGGATTCCAGCCTTTGCCTGAGGCCCAGATGCCCCGGGAATTGGGCGCCAAGTGGCGGCACTACCTGGGTCTGGTGACCAGCCTGAATTTGATGCGGCGAGAGTGAGGTGTGATTCCAGGAGCAGTGCTGTGGCAATGTTAGTAGAGTACGTTCGCGCTGCCATGCACCAGGCGACATATGAGACTTTAGAGGCTGGCGCCTTTTAAGGTGAAATTCCCGGTTTTCCAGGCGTCTATGCTAACCAACCTTCTTTGGAGGCTTGCCGCGACCAACTCCAGGAAGTACTGGAGGGATAGATAATTCTCGGCCTGGAAATGGGACACTCGTTGCCTGTCGTTGAAGGTATAATTCTGGCGGTTGCGGAGGCGACTGGGTAGTGCCTGCATTCGGCCCGATTAGCCATGCCGGCCTACTTGGTTGCCTACGACAAGCCGGGTTTCACGGGCCTTACACTGGGGGAGGGCGCCAGTATATGGTGAGAGAGCAAGTTAAGCTTGCGGTGCCAAACCCGCATCAGGGCGATATCTTCCGTGACCTTTTGGCTAGAATCTTGCGCCAAGCGGGGATTTCAAGGAATGAATGGGAATCTCTTTAGCGATGAACCAGCGCGTTCAGGATGCCGTTGACCGGGTCCTGGCTGGCCTGATGGCTTACAAGCTGCAAAAGGTCATCCTGTTTGGTTCCTACGCCCGTGGGGATTTCGATGAGTACAGCGATATTGACCTGGTGGTCATCAAGGATACGGATGAGCGGTTTGTACAGCGTCTGGTATCGGTGATGGCCTTTGTTCCCAGGGACGTGGCGGCGGACGTCTTTGTGTATACTCCCCAGGAATTCCAGGCCATGATTCAGTCAGGCAACTCCTTTATTGAGCAGGTGCTCAAGGACGGCATCACTATTTATGAAAGCACCCCTGGAGACGGCGAAACGGTGGCTGGCCCAAGCGGAGCATAGCCTGAACGCCACGCGGATCCTGATGGATAATGGCCTCTGGTCTGACGTTTGCTTTCATGCCGAGCAAACTGCTCAACTGGCATTAAAGGCGGTTCTCTTTGGGCGCGGCAGGCGCTTTGTCAACATTCATTCTATCCGAGCATTGGTGCTGGAATGCAGCCAAGGCGACCCTGCGTGTCAACTCAAACAAGAATGTTACCGAAGGGCAGATGATTCACTGATCCAGGAATGTTACCGAAGCATTGTTGCCGGGTCCCTGTGATTGGCTGCCGGGGCAAGCTTGGGGTGCTGCCCCAGCCG
>VGZV01000005.1 GCA_016872385.1 SAR202 cluster bacterium
ACCTGGCCAGACCCCATAGCTCTCTGGGTTACCTGGCTCCTGAGACCTTCCGCCAACAGCACGAACTCGCATTATCCGTGGTATAAATTACGGGGGAAGGTCACTCCCTCGAACTAGTTCTCAGGACTTCCAATTATACAAGTACCTTAAGCTGGAAGGAATCCGCGAGTGACCGCTGATACCAATTGCCCCGACTTTCCAATGTGTATGGCCTTACTATATCAGAAGTGTACTTGGCGGTGCCCACACAAATTTTATCTCCACTCACTACCCACCCTGATTTCACGCCGCTCCCCCATACCCCTCATCCAGCAGGTCCACCACGTGGCAGACCCGCACCGCACTGCCCCGCCGCCGCAGGCCCTGCTCTAGCTGCATCATGCAGCCGGGGTTGGCGGTGGCCACTACCTCCGCGCCGGTGGCGGCAATCCAGTCCAGCTTGCTCGCCAGGATTTGTGCCGAAAGCTCCGGCTGCACCATGGAGTAAACGCCCGCCCCGCCGCAGCAGCGGTCGGCGTGGTCCATCTCCACCAGCTGCAGGCCGGGGATGGCCTTCAGGATGGCTCGCGGCGGCGTGGTGATGCGCTGGGCATGGGCCAGGTGGCAGGGGTCCTGGTAGGTCACCCTGCGCTCCAACCGGCCCGTAGGAGGCGCAAAGGGCAGGGAAACCAGGAACTCGGTGATGTCCACCGTCATCTGGGAAAAGCGGCTGGCCTTTTCGGCGTAGTCCGGGTCATTATGGAGCAGCTCGTGGTACTCCTTCATGGTGGAGCCGCAGCCTGCCGAGGCCGTGACGATGCGCTCCACCCCGGCGGCCAGGAAGGCGTCAATGTTGCGGCGAGCCATGCTGCGGGCATACTCCAGGTCGCCGCCGTGCAGGTTCAGCGAGCCGCAGCAGCCCTGGCCCGGCGGGACTACTACCTTGCAGCCGTTGCGGGCCAGCACCCGTACCGCGGCGCGCATGGTGTCGGCCTGCATCAGGGGCATAACGCAGCCAGAGAGCAGGCCCACGGTGAGGGTATGCCGTCCCTCCGTTGTAAGGGCAGGTTTAAAACCTGCCCCTACGGGCCTCTTGGAGGGGCCAAAAAACCGGCGGGACAGCGGCGGGAGTTGGGCTTCCAGCCCGGCCAGGCCGCCGGGGAACAAGCGAAGCACTTTTGATGCCCGCACCAGCTTTTGCAGGCCCCAGCGCTGGTAAAAGCGCAGCAGCCTTGCGCCCAGACGTAGCCGCCCTGGATGGGGCAGCGCCCCCCGCAGGAATAGCCTACTCACACCTTTGACTCGGTCGGACTGCAAACCCGCAGCACGCGCCTGGGCGCGGGTGGCTGACATCATGCGGCCATATGGCACACCCGAGGGGCACACCGCCTCGCAGGCGCGGCACTGGAGGCACATCTCCCAGTGGGACACTATCTGGGGGGTAATGCCGGTGCGGCCTTCCTGGACTGCTTTCATCAAGGCGATGCGGCCCCTGGGAGATTCGGTCTCCAACCCCAGGGTACGGTAGGTGGGGCAGGCGCTGAGGCACAGGCCGCAGTGGACGCAGCGGTACATATCAGCGGGGGCAGGCGCGTCGGGACCGCCAAAGCCTGGCCCTTGGAGCAGGGCTGGGGTTAAATCTCCCCTGACCCCCCCTTGGGCAAGCTCAGGGCGGCGCCTTTGCGAAAGGGGGGGATTATCCTGCTCCCCTTTGTACGGGGGAGGATTGTCCCGATCTCCTTTGTCAAAGGGAGGACTATTCGGCCCCCCCTTGTAAAGGGGGGAGGGGGGGATTTCCCGCTCGTTATGAGGCTGGGCAGCAGAATGTTCGGCCATTACAGCCTCCCCAAGAAGCGGCCTGGGTTCAGGATGCTTTGGGGATCGAACTTCTGCTTCAGACGCCGCATAATCTCCAGCCCCTGGGGCGCATCATCCCACACGTCTAGCTGCGACTTCCACTCCAGGGGGCACTGTTCCACCACCACCGCGCCGCCCAGGGCGCGAACCTGCGCCCGCAGTGCGGCGATGGCTTGCATAAGTGAATCTTTTTCTCCGCCTTTTGGCCAAGGGGGGATTTCCTCTCCCCACCGCAGCAATCGCACGGTGCCAAAGCCCGCGTCGGCTATAATCCCCGCAACTGCAGATTCATAAAGGGGGGACTTCTCCAGCATCGCCACTACCTGCCCCACCGCCGAGGGCGGCACACTGATTTTCAACCCCAGCTTGGGAGCTGATTCAGAGGACCAGCCCAGGTCAGTAAGCTGGTGCAGCAGGTCGCGGGCCGGGGCTTCTTCCAGCCGCTCCAGGTCTTTGGCGCCGCGCTCTGGCAAGAACCGCGCCGAATCTTCCAGCCGTCTTTTCACAGCACTGGGCCGCCCAGCAAAGAAGGCGATAGCGTAAATCCCCCCAACCCCCCTTTGCAAAGGGGGGGTTAGACCTTCCCCCCTTTCGTAAAGGGAGGTTAGGGGGGATTTATCTCCTGAAATTTGTCCAACCGCTATCACCTGCAACCCCTGGGGAGCAAATACCTGGGCGCACAACGCCTGCCCCGCCGTTACTGCTTGGCCCATAGAATCAAACCGCGCCAACAAGGCCCCGAAGGCGGCAGGCAGCGGCGATAGTTTGAATGTGGCCTCCACTATCACCCCCAGCGTGCCTAGAGAACCAGTATAGAGCTTGTTCAGGTCATAGCCAGTGACGTTCTTCACCACCTTACCGCCCGCCCGGGTCATTACACCCTGACCGCTGACCACGCCAATGCCAATGAGCCAATCCCTGGGCAGACCAAAAGCAAACCGCAGCGGCCCGCTGGCCCCGGCAGCCAATACGCCGCCGATGGTTGCCCGCTCCGCCAGGGGCGCTTCCAAGGGCAAAAACTTCCCCCCCTGGGCCAGGGCTGCCTGCAAGCCCGCCAGGGTCATGCCCGCCTCCACGGTGCAGGTCAGGTCGTTGGGCTGGAAGTCCAGCAAGTGATTCATGCCGCGCAAGTCCAGGGCCAGGTCGTAGCGGCTGGGCGAATTGCCCAGGGACATTTGCGTGCCGCCGCCCCAGGGCATTACCGACAGCTTCTCGGCCGCAGCCCATTGCAGCACTGAGGCCGCCTGCTGGCAGTTGGCGGGCCGCACCGCGGCCTGGGGCGTCTGCCCGTCCACAGCATAGTGAGGCAGCTGCCCGGCAGGCAGGGACGTGATGCCCTGGCACTGAATGGGAAGGAAACTACTCAGGCTCAAAGATGCTCCGTGACGTCAGGCTAAGTCAACCGCTCTTCCGCGGACTTGAGGTAGTTCTCTAGAGCATAGTCATGGTTGCCCACGAGATAAACTATCAGCTGCTCGTGGTCGTTGTACACAACGAAGGCTGCTCGAATTCCACGCCCAATATCCAGTTCATACAATCTGCCCTGTAACCCCAGGTGTTGTTGCCCCTTAACTGCCTGGACAGACTTGAGCCGCAAGCTCATTGGAACGTTGGACGCAATATGCTCGACTTTATTGACAATGGTCAGTCGCAGGTTTTGAGGAAATATCGCAAGCTCGGCTTCTGTGTTTGGATGCCACTCTATGCTACAGGCCAAGGCGCCGCTTCATCTCCTCGTGCGAGATGGTTTTGGCTGGAGACCTTAGCCGCGCCTGCAATACGGGATCATTGGCGAACCAAGCAGACTGGCACTTATTCAAATAATGCTTCATTGCAAGACAAAGCCAATGAGGAATCATCTTATTTTGAGGAACCAACTCTCCAGATAGTATCAGCCGAACCGCAAGAACACACAAATCAAGTTTGGTGTTAGCCCAATAACTATCCATGACAGACCCAATAACAGCAGCCCTGCTATCCACAGGTGCTTGCTGAAGCACCCGATTTAGCCGTGTTTGCATCTGGAACACTTCTAGCAAAATCCACCTATCGGAGGATGAGAAGAATTCCACCGCATTGGATTCAGATGCGTTTAGAACTTGCTGAACCAGGTTAATCCTCGCCTGGTCGAATTTCCCTTCGCGCAACAATTCCGAAGCAATTGGCCTAAAAATAATCTCCAGTACTGGCACATAGTCCAATACAACTTTTTCCACGATGCTGTGAAACTGCCGGTTGTTCTTAGCAAACATCAAGGGCTGAAGAACGTCCAGCAACCGTTGAGTGGCCAGTTCCTGAATTTCAGAGTCTACATCAGGACGAGCCTGTGACACGTACTCTCGAAGCACATCAGAAGCCATTCTTCATCCTCCCGCTACGCCACCATGCCCGGTGCGGCCCGCTGGGGCGGCGGCTTGTGGGGCGGCTGGCCGTCGGGGAAAATCTTGCCAGGGTTCAGGCGTCCCGAGGGAGCAAAGGCGTCCCGCACCCGCTGCATGGCCGCCAGGTCGGCCTCAGTATAGACCAGGGGCATGTACTCTTTCTTCTCCAGACCTATGCCATGCTCGCCGCTTAGCGTGCCCCCGAACTCCACGCAGACTCTCAGGATTTCACCCCCCGCGGCCAGGGCTTTTTCATGGGCGCCGGGTTCCCGCCCATCGTAGAGCATGATGGGGTGCAGGTTGCCATCGCCGGCGTGGAACACATTAGCAATGGGCATCCCGTACTTCTGGCTGACTTCGGAAACTCGCTGCAGCACTTCAGTAAGGCGAGTGCGGGGCACCACGCCGTCCACCAGAAAGTAGTTGGGGGCAATGCTGCCAAAGGCCCCAAAGGCGTTTTTACGCCCCAGCCACAGCCTGGCCCGCTCCTGGGCGGCTTCTGCCACCCGCACCTGGGCCGCGCCCGCTTCCCACAGCGCCGCCTCCACCTCCTGGCTGGTCTCCGAAACCTCTTCTTTCAGCCCCTCCAGCTCCACCAGCAGCACCGCCCCAGCATCCAGGGGGTAACCGGCATCCATGACATTCTGAACCGCCCGGATGCTCAGGGCGTCAATCATCTCCAGGGCCGCCGGGACAATGCCGTAGCCAATAATCGCCGATACTGCGGTGCAGGCCGAGTCTATGTCTGGGAAAATGCCCAGGAAGGTCTTGACCGTCTCCGGCAATGGCAGCAGACGCACCACGATTTTGGTCGCCACGCCAAAGGTGCCTTCGGAGCCAACGAACACACCCCGCAGATCGTATCCTGGGGCCTCCCGAGCCAGGTTGCCCAGGTTCACCACCGCGCCATCTTCCAGCACCACCTCCAGGCCCAGGACATGGTTGGTAGTGGCGCCGTAGGCCAGGCAGTGGGGGCCGCCTGCGTTCTCGGCGATGTTGCCGCCCAGGCTGCAAGCCTTCTGGCTGGAGGGGTCCGGCGCGTAGCGCAGGCCAAATTTGTTGGCGTGCAGGTCCAGGTCCAGGTTGATAACACCGGGCTCCACAGTGGCGGTGCGGTTGACGGTGTCCACTCCCAATATGCGGTTCATGCGGGTGAAGGCTATCTGCATACCGCCGGGGGGGGCTATTGCCCCCCCGCTGAGGCCAGTGCCCGAACCACGGCCTGCCAAGGGCACGCCGTAACGGTGGGCCAGAGCCATAACCTGGCTGACTTCCTGGGTAGAGGCAGGCAGCACTACGGCTTGAGGCAGCCGCATGTCAATGGAGCCGTCGTACTCATACACCAGCAGGTCCGCCGGGTGGCTGATAACATACTCTGCCCCCACAATGGCCCGCAGCTCGTTCAGGAAATTCTCGTTTACCCTGGTTGATTCCACGCCAGTCTCCGCCTGCTCTACTGAATGGGATGATATCTAAAAGGGTATTTGATGGCAAGAATGGGTCAACCTGTATAAACTCTCAAGTACCGCTCCGCCACAGAGGCCCAGCTAAACCCTGCCAGGGCGTACTGCCGCGCCTCCTCACCCAGACGCTGCCGCAGGCCGTGGTCATTCACCAGCCGCACCATTTGCCCCACCGCCGCAGGCATATCATACCGGGGCACTATTACTGCGCCGCGGGCCAGCAGCTCCCGGTTGGCTCCCACGTCGTGGGTCAGCACCGGCACACCGCAGGACATGCCCTCAAAATAGGCCAGGCCAAAGGCCTCGTACTGGGAGAACAGGGAGAACAGGTCAGCCTGCTGGTACCACCCAGCCAGTTCAGCGTCGGAGACTTCGCCGGTCAAAAGGACTTCCCGTGCCAAGCCAGCGGCGGCTATTGCCGAGCGAAGGTCTGCCTCGCCATCTTCGTCGCGGCCCACCAGCACCAACCGGGCGGGGTGATTGAACTGGAAACGCGCCTGGCGATAAACCTCCAGCAGCCATGCCTGGCCCTTGTGGGCGCCCAGTCTTCCCACACACAGGATGGTGAGGGGGGCATCACCCTCGCCTTTACCCTCACCCTGACCCTCTCCCAAGGCGGGAGAGGGAATTATCACCTCCCTCTCCCCCTGCGGGAGAGGGCTGGGGTGAGGGATATCCGGCACCGAGGCCCCCCAGCCAATGACCTGCTGTTTTTCCGGCGCAAGATGGTAGTCCTTACGCACCTGTTCTGCCTCCTGGCGGGAAAGAGAGACCACCTGGTCAACCACCCGGCACAGAAAGCGGTTGAAGCGGCGCAGCCACCAATTGCCCGGCGGCAAGGGATGATAGGAGGGAGTGAAGATGAACCTGGCGCGCCGCCGATACCAGAACCAGGCCCAGAAGTGGCCCCAGAACCAGCCATCGCCCACTAAGTGAACGACGCTGGGGTTGAACTCTTTTACATAGCGCCGGATTTGCCAGGGGGAGAACCACACCAGGGGCACCGTGGACAGAGCCGGGGACTGGCGCGGCCAGCCCCGCAGCCGGTAAATGGCGATGCCCTGGGCAGTGGTCTCCCGGTCGGGCCACTCCGGATGGGGGATGATGTAGAAGGCGTACTCGGTGGTGAGGACGCCCACCGCCTCCACTTGGGACGACTGTAGCAACTGGGCAGAGAGCTGCTCGATAGCCCGCTCGATGCCGCCCAGGTAGGGCCGAAAGTAGGGCGTTAGAAAGAGAACGCGCAGGGGTGGGCCGCTCACCCCAGCGCCCGCGCCAACCCGCCCTGCCAGGCATCGGAGGCCTCAGCTAGGGGTAAGTCCACGTGGCGTCCCAGCCGGACACGCCCGCCGCCGGTGCGGCCCAGTTCCAATGCCGGCACACCCTGTTCAGCGGCCAACTGGCTCAACTGAGGCAGGTCTTCGGGCTTTACTGAAACAATGATGCGGGACTGGCCTTCGCCAAAGAGGGCAGCGTCCCACCGGGCAGGCAGTTGCTCAAAGTCCCCATTCCCCTGGAAACCCACGCCGCCCTGGATGCAGCTTTCCGCCAGGGACACCGCCAGCCCGCCGTCGGAGCAGTCATGGGCCGAGGCAACTAGCCTCTGCTGGATGGCCTGGCGGCACAGAGCCTGCACCCGCTGCTCCATGCCCAGGTCAATGGCAGGGCGTCCCGCCACCTTGCCGTGCACTACTTGCAGATACTCGCTGCCTGCCAGGCCGGCGGCACGGACGGGCCAGTCCCCCAGCAGCACCACGGCCAGTCTCTCCTCAGCAAAGGCTGACAGGGTGTGGCGGCTAGCATCCTCCAGCAGGCCCACGCCGCCTACGATGGGGGTAGGGAACACAGCCTGGCCGCGAGACTCGTTATACAGGCTGACGTTGCCGCTGACCACCGGCACGCCCAGGATGCGGCAGGCCCGCGCCATGCCCCGGATGCACCACTCCATCTGGTAGTAAACTTCGGGCCGCTCCGGGTTGCCAAAATTCAGGCCGTCGGTGAGGGCCAGGGGCTCCGCCCCAACGCAGGACAGGTTGCGGCAGACTTCCGCAATGACAATCTGCCCGCCCCGGTAGGGGTCCAGGTAGCAGTAGCGGCCGTTGCCGTCAATGCACAGGGCGATGGCCCGGTGAGTGCCCTTGATGCGCAGCACTGCGGCATCGCTGCCCGGCGGCGCCACCGTGTTGGTCTGCACCTGGTGGTCGTACTGGCGGTACACATTAGCCTTGCTGGCGATGTTGGGCGAAGCCAGCAGCCGCAGCAGCACTTCGCTAGGGCTGGCCTTGGGCAGGGGCACGTCGCGGAAACTAAGGCGTTGGCGCGCCCGCTGCTCCGCAGACATCTCCCCCTTCATGCGATACTTGGGGGCTTCTGACAGATGTTTGATGGGCAAGTGCGCCACCGGACGGGCACCGTCGTAAATCTGCGCCTGGGGTTCCTCAGTAATTTGCCCAATCTCCCGGCAGGGAATCTCCCACTTGTCGAACACCGCCCGGACCCGTTCCGTCCGGTCCGGCGGCACCACCAGCAGCATCCGCTCCTGGGACTCGGACAGCATCACCTCGTAGGCGTTCATGCCCGGCTCCCGGCGGTGCACCAGGGACAGGTCCAGCAGCACGCCGCGCCCGCCCCGAGCTGCGGACTCGATGGTGGAGCTGGTCAGGCCCGCCGCGCCCAGGTCTTGAAGCGCCAGCACGTCGCCGGTGGCCAGGGCCTCCAGGCAGGCCTCGATGAGAATCTTTTCCATGAAAGGGTTGCCCACTTGCACCGTGGGCCGCCGCTCCTGCTCCTCTTCAAAGGTACGGGAGGCCAGGCCGGAAGCGCCGTGGATGCCGTCGCGGCCGGTCTCCGCCCCCGCCAGCAGCAGCACGCTGCCAGGCACGCGGGCGGCGGCGGTGGCGACGCGGTTGGCAGGCGCCAGGCCCACGCACATGGCATTGACCAGGGGGTTCTGGGCGTAGGATGGATCAAAGTAAATCTCCCCGGCCACGTCGGGCACGCCGATGCAGTTGCCGTACCAGGAGATGCCCTCCACCACGCCGTGGAACAGGTGGCGGGTGTGGGGGTCGTCCAGGGGGCCGAACCGCAGGGAGTTGAGCAGGGCAATGGGCCGCGCCCCCATAGCCAAAATGTCCCGCACGATGCCGCCCACGCCGGTGGCCGCGCCCTGCCGTGGCTCCACCGCCGAGGGGTGGTTGTGAGATTCCACCTTGAACACCAGGGCCAGACCATCGCCGATGTCCACTGCGCCAGCGTTCTCCGCGCCGGGCCGGGACAGCACCCGGGACGACTTGCCGGGTAACAGGCGCAGCAGGGGGCGGGAGTGCTTGTAGCCGCAATGCTCGCTCCACAGAGCGCCGAACATTCCCAGCTCCACCGGGTTGGGCTCCCGGTCCAGCCGGTCCACAATCATTTCATATTCGGCCTGGCTGAGGGCAATCTCGTCCAGGACTTGTTTGGTTACGGGCATATCAAGGAGGCTCCATTGGTATGTAGGGGAGCGGCGAGCAGCGCCCTACGGCTTATACAACCCCTATAACTCCCTGGCCAAGAAACCACCACACTTACTTCCCACTTGGTAAAGGGTAAGGTGGGGATGGGAGTATTGCGAGTGTAGCACAGCCGCTGGTGGTAAAGCCAATTCATGCAGGAGAGCTGTTTCCTGCACCTGGCGGAATCTCAAATAAGGAGTCCCTTGGCGCAACTTGGCGGGATTCCTTAGAGGATGTCTAAAAAGGCTAGGCGCTCGTGGTTCGACAGGCTCACCACGAGCGGTCCTTCAGCCGAAGGACGCTCATCCTGAGCTTGTCGAAGGATGAGCGCTGGTAGTGCACAGCACTTTTTAGACACCCTCTTAGAGGGTGTGGCTGGAATTCCGCTCATCCCGAGCTTGTCGAAGGATGAGTAGCTTTTAGCCCGCTCATGGTTCGACAAGCCCCGACCAGGTCGGGATCCCGATACGTCGGGACTCACCACGAGCGGGAATTGTCACACAAGCTCGTACAGAGAGTTTGGAGTGGTTTTCTATCTTCTCAGCGGTCTCCGCGTGCTTGGCGGTGAGTTTTTAGGATAGGCGTTAAGGAGACAATCAGCCTGCGCCTTGTTGCCGCCTCACTCCCCGCGTTCCGCAAACACCGCCTTGGCCTCCCGCAGGGCATCCTCCACGTAGGGCCAGCCTCGGTACCAGCCCGCCTGTGAAAAGACCTCGCAAATCTCCCGGCAAGTGAAGCCCATGTCCAGGGCGTACCCAATATGCTGGCGCAGTTGGTCCATGTGGCCTCGGCACATCAGCGCCACCATAATGCACACCATGCGCTCCTTGTGGGTCAGGTCGGCCCGCGCCCACACCTCGCCGTAGTTGTAGGCTTCCACCAGGTCAGCCACGTTGGGCAGCAGTTGCTGGGTTAGGGATTCTTCCAGTTCGGCGTTGGCCTGTTCACCCCAGTAATGGCGGCGCAGCTTCTTCCCCCGGGCCAGCTTTTCCTCCACCGAGGCCAGCCAGTCTGCCTTAAGGGGCAGCTTGTCCTCTTTCCGCCACATCTCCTGCTCGTTAATCACCTTCTGCGCCTGGGTCAGGGCAAAAACGGTGGCGGGGATGCCCGCGTAAAAGATTAATTGCAGGAAGATGCCCTTGATCTTCTGGGGCGTCATGCCCAGGGTCATGCCCACGCGTATCTGGTGGTGCAGGCCGAAGTCCCAGCCGTTGCAGCATTGGGCGGCAATGGTGGCGATACTGCGCAAGTTAATATCCAGCCCCGGCACCTGCCAGATGCCGCCCCACATGACCTCCTCTTGCAGCTTCACGTAGTCTGTGCTGATGCTGGGCAAGGCACCGGTGAGCCGCCCGGCGGGCACGTACTGGTCAATAAAAGCGTGCAGGTTCATAGCCTGACGGTGCAGCTGCTTGGCTTCGGTCATGGGTGATGCTCCTTTGGTGAAAATCCCCCTCACCTTGGGCCTCTCCCACAAGGGGAGAGGAAGACTTCTTCTACTACAATCCCCGTTCTTGAAACACCTGCTGGGCTTGCCGCAGGGCATCCTCCACGCAAGGCCAGCCCCGGTACCAGCCCGCCTGGGAGAACACCTGGCAGATTTCTTCTTTGGTTAACCCCACGTCCAGAGCATACCCCACGTTCTGCCGGAGCTGGGACCAGTGGCTGCGGGCCATCAGCGCCGCCAAGATGCACACCATGCGCTCTTTAGGGGTCAGGTCCGGTCTGACCCAAACTCCGCCGAAGTGATAAGCATCCACCAGGTCGCAGACCTCCGGGGCCAACTGGCGGGCTGCGGAGACTGCGGCGTCCTGGTCTGCTTGCTGCCCCAAAAGCTGGATGCGCAGCTCCCGGCCCCGCTGCAACCGCTCCTCCAGGCCGGCCAGCCACTCCACGTCCACCAGCGTGTCCTGGGACTTCCACTCCTCCCGCTCGTTAATCACATCCTGGGCCACCCGCAGGCCGAAGGCCGTGGCGGGAACACCTGCGTAGAACAGCAGTTGGATGAAGATGCCCTTCACTTGCTGGGGAGTCAGGCCCACAGTAAGGCCAGTCCGCACCTGGTGCTCCACGCCGAAGTCCCAGCCGTTGACGCACTGGGCCGAGATGGTGGCGATGCACCTCAGCTTCATATCCAGCCCCGGCTCCAGCCACACGCCGCCCCACATCAGCTCGTGCTGCACGCGGACAAAGTCGGCCAGCACCGGCGTGGGCCGGGCGTAAGGCAGGTGCTGGTCAAAAAACTTCCGCAGCTTGGCGGACTTTTCTTGCAGGTCCTTTACAGTGGTCATGGGTGTTGTCTCCTCAGAAACAATACTTCAAAAGCAGGGTTGATTTATTCTCAATACATTTCTATGAGCTATGCTGGCAGCGCCTCGGGTTTTCCTACAGTTCACGCCCCAAGTCAGGGCAATCTCTGCCCTTACCGATATGCCGAGTATCAATCAACCCTGGCTTTATTTAAAAGAATTGGAGATTGCGGGTAGTATGACGTCTCAAATATAATATCGCCCCAAGCTACTTTGGACTTATATATGACCAAAATCCAGGAAATCCGGACCATTGAAACCCTTAAGCGGCGGACTCCCACGCCATTGCCTGCGGCGGCGGCGCCAACGCCACCAACGATGTTAGTCCCAACCAAGCCTGTCCAAATCCTCCCCATTACCCCAAATATTCCAATCCTCCCAATTGAGAAAACACTGTCGCCGCCGCCGGTTCAACTGGCGCCTGCCGACGGAACCACATTCAGTAATTCCCCAAGGACCACTACTCTGAGTTGGCGTTCCCTGCGCGGCACATTCAAATACACTGTCGAGATTGACTGCTTCAATTGCTGCCAGCTCGGTACATGGTGCACTGACCTTGGCAAGACTTGGAAGGTAGCTCCTAACTTGAGCGGGACTAACTACACCTTCGACTTCGCCGGCCCACAACCAGGGCGCTGGCGGGTTTGGGGTGTGGATGATACTGGTAAGGAACCCGCCAAGTCCGGGTGGTGGGAGTTCACCTACATCCGCTAGTCTGCGCCGGGAATGTATCGTCAGCCGTCCCGCCCTGCAAATACCTGCCGCGCCTGCTCCAAGCCGTCCTCTACATGAGGCCAGCCCCGGTACCAGCCGGCCTGGGAAATGACCTGGCAGATTTCCTGCCGCTCCAGGCCCATGTTCAGCGCATAGCCAATGTACTGCCGGAGCTGAGACCAGTGGCCGCGGGCCATCAGCGCCGCCAGCACGCATACCATGCGCTCCTTGGGCGTCAGGTCCGAACGCCGCCACACCTCGCCGAAGTTGTAGCCGTCCACGATGTCCGAGGCCTCTGGCGTCAACTGCTGGGCGATGGAGTTTTCTATTTCCTGGTTGGCTTGCTCGCCCCACAGGCTGGTGCGCAGTTCAGTGGCGGCGGCCAATTTCTCCTCCAGGGTGTCCAGCCAGCGTTCTTGTGAAGGCGTGTCGGCACGCTTCCATTCAGGGCGTTCGTTAATCACCTTCTGGGCCTGCAGCAGGCCAAACACCGTGGCGGGGATGCCCGCGTAAAACAGCAGCTGGATGAAGATGCCCTTGATTTTGTGGGGACTCATGCCCAGACCCAGGCCCATGCGGATGTGGTGTTGCAGGCCAAAGTCCCAGCCGTTGACGCACTGGGCCGATATAGTAGCCAGGCACCGCAAGTCCAGGGCCAGGCCGGGCGCCTGCCAGATGCCGCCCCAGGTCAGGGGCGCCTGGATGCGCTGGTAGTCCGCGGAAACATTCGGCATCCAGGGGTGTTCCGGCAGGCGAGGGCGCAAGGCCTGGGCTTTACGTTCCATTTCATCGGCTTGTGGCATGGCAATATCTCCGCTAGGGGTGGTTTAGTCTTGCTTTATGCGTAGGGGAGCGCCTGCATGTGCGCCCGCGCTGGACTGCATGAACCGTGGGCAGACCCATGGGTCTGCCCCTACGTCTTTTCAGATTCCCAGTCCTCCTTAATCAGGTCGGCGGCGCGCTCCCCAATCATAATGGCGGTGGCGTTGGTGTTGGCGCGCACAATCTCCGGCATTACGGAAGCGTCCACCACCCGCAAGGACTCCAGGCCCCGGACCCTGCAGCGCTGATCCACCACCGCAGTGGGGTCGCTGGCTGGCCCCATTTTGCAGGTGCAGGAAGTGTGCCCCGCAATAGTCACGGTCTTTTGCAGCCAGGCGTCCAGGGTGGCGTCGCTGGCAAGGTCAGCGTCGGTGGGAGATATGCGCTGCCCAACCAGCCGGTGCAGTCCACGGTCTTGGAACAAGCGCACGCACAGTCGCACGGCCTCTCGCATACGCCGCCGGTCTTCCGGGTGGGTCAGGAACTGGTAGTCTAGCCGGGGCTGCTCCCTGGGATCGCAAGAGTTCAAGTTGAGCTGGCCCACGCTGAAGGGGAATTCCAGGCGGCAGCCCACCCGGATGTCATTGCCCTCCTGGCTGCCAGGATAGGAAGTAGTAGGCTGCACTTGAATGTCATTGCGGTGGGGCGACCCCGCAGGGCTGAAGCGCAGGCCCACCTGGTTCCGGGGGGCGTCCGGGTCTGCTGCATAGTCCGGTCCTGGCTGGAAACGGATGGATGCTGAGGGGTGATTTTTCATGTTCTGCCCCACGCCCGGCAAGTCCACCACTGGCCGGATGCCCAGCCGTTGCAATTGCTCCGCCGGACCTACACCGGACAGCATGAGCAGCTGCGGCGACATGATGGCCCCGCAGCTCAGGATTATCTCCCTGCCTTCCACAATAAAGGTCTCGGCCCCGCTGTCCACCTCCAGTCCAGTGGCCCGCCTGCCCTCAAAAATAATGCGGTAGGCCAGGACGTTGGGCTTGATGGTAAGGTTTATGCGGTGGCGGCAGTCCGCCAGGTAAGTAAGGGCGGTGCTCATGCGCACGCCGCCGGGGTTGTTCAAGGGCATGGCCCCCGCGCCGGTGCCTTCCGGGTTGTTCATGTCCGGGTCGTGGGGAAACCCGGCAGCCAAACAGGCGGCATGAAAGGCGGAATGGAGCGGGAGCCACTTTTCCTGGGGGTGGCGGCGCACCGGGATGGGACCGTCGGCGCCGTGAAAATCATCCTGGATGTCCGTGTCGGTCTCCAGCTTGCGAAAGTAAGGCAGCACCTTGAGATATGACCACTCGTCATTGCCCAGGGCGGCCCAGCCGTCAAAGTCCTCCGGCGCGCCCCGCAGAAAAATCTGGTGGTTGATGGCGCTGGTGCCGCCGGTCACTTTGCCGCGGGCCACTGGAATGGGCCGTGGCTGCTGGGGCGTGGCCTGGCCCACAAAAGACCAGTTGTGGGGCGCATTGGCTTGGGAGGCTGCCTGGTGGCAGTCGAACTTCAGCTCTTCCGGAAGGTGGCCAGGGTCCGGGTAATCTGGTCCAGCTTCCAGCAGCAGCACTGAGCGTGCCGGGTCTTCCGAGAGCCGGGCGGCCAGCGCGCATCCGGCGGAGCCAGCGCCCACTATGATGAAGTCGTACTTCATGTCCCAACTCTATTAGCTGCAAATTTGCTGGTCAGCAGTATAACGCCGCAGGGCGGTGTAGAGGTAGTGGGACAGAATTATGTCCAGGGTCTTTCAGTTGTCAGCAGCAGTAGGGGCAGACCTGCGTGTCTGCCCACGGGTGACAACCCCTGCCCAGGGCGCGCCCCGACGAGCAGCACGAAAACTGAATGACCATGCAGTGTGCTCAAGGCTGATTCATGTTCAGCCCAGTTTTCTTCAAACTGGCTTAAGAATTCTGGCATAGACTTATTGCATGGTCGGGGAAATATGACCTGGAGGGGGAGGCGACGCATGAGTGCCATGATAAATGTTTGACGCATCAGGGTTGCCAACCATAAATTTCAGGCGAGATAAAGGAGCGCCATGCAGAAGTCGAAGAAAGTTTGGTTGTTAGTGCCCGTCGCCGTGGCGATTATTGCCATTGGCGGCGTTGGCGCAGTGGCCGTACGGGATGCGGCGGCTCAGGAAAGCACCACCAACGCCACGACCTCCGTTGGCGATTTTGCGTCCCGGGTTGCGGCCATTCTGGGTATAGAATCGGATAAGGTCCAGAGCGCCATGGACCAGGCCCGGAAGGACGTAAGGGACGAGGCAGTCCAAAAGAAGCTGGACGCAATGGTGCAGGCGGGGAAACTGACACAGGCCCAGGCAGACGAGTACCTGTCCTGGTACAAGGCGCGGCCTGCTGATATGCCCGGATTCATGGGACCTGGGTTCGGCGGCCACGGAAAGGGCCGAGCCTTTGGGCATCACGGGATGGGCCCTGGCTCCGAGCATTGGCAAATGCCGGCGCCATCCCAGGCGCAGCCGCAGCAAGACTCCAGTTCATAGTTATGCTGGGCTTGTCCGTGGTGTGAATTTTACCGGCACCTGCGGGACCACACTCCTCCGGCCCCGCGGGCGCTTTGATTTTCATTTGCTGGTTCCACCTAAACTGGTCAGTCAGTGCGGAGCAGTCCCCTTGCCCAGCGCAATTCTAATCGTAGAAGATGATCCTCACACCGTGGAATTGGTGGGGCTTTACCTGCGCCGGGACGGGCACAAGGTGCTGACCGCGGACAACGGCATCGCTGGGCTGCGTATGGCCAGGGAATCTAGTCCTGACCTGATAGTTCTGGATCTTATGCTGCCCGGCCTGGATGGGCGGGAGATTTGCCGCTCTCTGCGAAAAGAATCGGATGTCCCCATCATAATGCTTACTGCCAGGGTTGATGAAGAAGACCGTCTGTCTGGACTGGACCTGGGCGCCGATGACTACATCACCAAGCCATTCAGCCCCCGGGAGCTGGCCGCCAGGGTGAGGGCTGTGCTCCGCCGCACGGCGCGGGACAATCTGGAGACGGGGCCGGGCGCTCTGACCTTCGGAGACGTGGAGCTGGACTTGAAACGCCGCACGGTTCAGGTGGGAACTAATCCAGTAATCCTTACTCCCACCGAATTCCGGCTATTGGCACTGCTTATGAAGGAGCCAGGCAAGGTCTTTAGCCGGGCGCAAATTGTGGAGCGGGTCTTCGGTTACGACTTTGAGGGGTTTGACCGCACCGTGGACGCCCATGTCTCCAACTTGCGCCGCAAGCTTGAAGCTGCTTCGGGGAAATCTCGATATATACATACGATATATGGCATTGGATATAAGTTCCAAGTTGCGTAGCTGGACTTCCAGCCTCCAATTCCGGCTCATTTTGGGTTTTGCCCTGGTGCTGGCCCTGACCCTGGGTGCGGTGAGCTTGTACGTGGGATGGGCCGCCAGCCAGGAAGTAAAGCATTTTGAGCAGCGGAGCAGGGATGTCCGCATCGCCCGGCTCCAGCGTTTCGCCGCCAGGCACTACCAGTCCAACCAGGGCTGGGGAAACGTCCAGGGCGCTTTGGAACAGGCAGGGCCGCTGTCTGACCGTCGTGTAGTGATTACAGACCAGACCGGCGCAGTGATGGGAGATTCAGATCGGGACAACCCCAGCCCGTGGGACCCCGACGCCTCTGGGAGCGCACTAGTGCCGGTCGTTGCGGAAGGGCGGCCTGTAGGTTCCCTGCTTTTGGGGCCTCCCGGCAATTCCCGGCCCTTTCCAGAGCCGCTGCCCAGCCGCATGGCCACCTCGGTGAACCGCTCTTTGCTGTACACTGGGCTGGCGGCAGGAGTCTTGCTGATAATTTTCCTGTCCCGCCGCGTGCTGGCCCCGGTGCATGCCCTGAGCGCCGCCGCCAGCCGCCTGGGCCGGGGCGATTTGTCCCAGCGGGTGGCCACTTCCGGACGGGGAGAGATAGGCCAGCTTGCCAGCACGTTCAACACTATGGCGGCCAATCTGGAAGATGCGGAACGGCAGAGGCGCAACCTGGTGGCGGACGTAGCCCATGAACTGCGGACGCCGTTGTCCAACATTCAAGGGTATATGGAAGCAATTGAGGACGGAGTACTGGTGCCGGACAGCGCCACCATCACTACAGTCCACCAGCAGGTGCAGCACCTGGTGCGCTTGGTAGAGGACCTGCGGCTGCTGGCCCAGGCCGAGGCAGGAGCGCTGCGGTTGGACCGGCAGCCAGAAGACCTGGCAGGCTTGCTCTCCCAAGTGGTGGAAGCGTTCAGGCCCCGGGCAGAGTCCAAAGGCGTCGGCCTGGAATTACAAATGCCGCCCAACTTGGCTGTGCTGGATATTGACCGGACTCGCATTGCCCAGGTGGTGAGCAACTTGCTGGACAACGCCATCTTTCATACTCCCACGGGGAAGGGGGTGTCAGTCATTGCGGAGATGGCCGAGCCTGGCTGGATCAGCGTGAGCGTGGTTGACCAGGGGACTGGAATTCCTGCTGAGGACTTGCCCAGGGTGTTTGAGCGTTTTTACCGGGTTGATCCTTCCCGCACCAGGAACAGCGGCGGCGCTGGCCTGGGCCTGACCATTGCCCGGCAGTTGGTGGAGGCCCACGGCGGTTCTATAAGCGCGGAAAGCACTATGGGGCAGGGCAGCCGTTTCACGGCCCGGCTGCCGGTTGCCGACAAGGGGGCTGGATGAGCGCCGGGGTTGCTGAGGCGTGCATTAATAACTAACCACCCTCATCCCAACCTTCTCCCTCTATGGGAGAAGGAATTCCTCCTCTCCCTTTGTAGGCTTTGCCTCAAAACACCTGCGTCTAACTGAAACTGTCATCCTGAGCGAAGCGAAGGATCTAAAATGCAAGTTGCATAGGTGCCTATCGTAGATTATTGCCCAGTTTTCTAGATTCTTCGTCGTCCCGATAACATCGGGACTCCTCAGAATGACACTTTTGAGGCAAGACCCCCCTTGTGGAAGAGGATTGAGGTGAGGGGGAAAGAATTGCGCCCACTGATTAGTTTTCAGTTCATGGCTAAGTAACCAGGCCCGGGAAAGCGGCTAAAGTCCTGGGCCATTACTGCGCAGCCAGCCGGTACACAGTGCCCTCATTCAGGTTGGTCACGTACAGTTCTCCTGCTGCGTCTTCACCCAGGGAGCTGTGGCCTGCGCCTTTGCCTGCCACGGCAACGCTCCGCCGCCACGTGCCGGTATCATCCCGCGACGCCGCCCATAAAGTCCCGCTGCAAAAGTCGGTGAAGAAGTAGGTCCCCGCCGCGCTGGGGATGGCCTTGCCTCGGTAAACGTATCCTCCAGTCACTGAGCAGCCCTCTCCATTGTTGGCGTACTCAACGATTGGCAAGACCAGGCCTGTGCGGTCGCAATTGGCGGCAGGCGAGTAACAGTGCGTGCCTTCCATGCGGTTCCAGCCAAAATTCAGGCCGCCCTTGCTGCCCGCAGCCGCAAAGTCCACCTCCTCCCAAGCGTTCTGGCCCACGTCGCCTATGTATAGGTCGCCGGTCAGCCGGTCAAAACTGAACCTCCAGGGGTTGCGCAGCCCGTAGGCCCAGATTTCCCCACGGACATTAGCCTGCCCGGCAAAAGGGTTATCCGGCGGAATGGTGTAAAGGTCGCCCCGGTCCACGTCAATGCGCAGCAGTTTGCCCAGCAGCTGGCCCAAATTCTGGCCGTTGCCCCGTGGGTCGCCGCCGGAGCCGCCATCGCCGACGCCAATCCACAGCATCCCATCGGGGCCAAAGGCCAGCATCCCGCCATTATGGTTCGGGAAAGGCTGGTCAATGGTCAGAATGGTCCTGGCGCTGGACGGGTCGGCGGTTGCGCGATTGCCCGGAGCGGTGTACCTGGCCACTACTGTGTTGCCCCGCAGGTCGGTGTAGTTGACGAACAAATAGCCGTTGCCCTGAAAGCCAGGGTGAAAGGCCAGTCCCAGCAATCCCTGCTCACTGCCGGTGGTGCGCAGCAGAGGAGAGATATCCAGGAATGGCTCCGTCCTTGTCGTTCCCTTCTTGACCACCTTAATCTTGCCGCGCCGCTCCACCACATAAACATCGCCGCTGCCGTCTCCGGCATGGGTCAGAAACAAGGGCTGTTGCAGCCCGCTGATTACCGGCGTCAGGGCCAGCTTCGGCGGCTGGGGAGCAGCTGTAGGTGAAGGCGCGGGTGTTGGCGTTGGTGTTGGTATCGTTGTAGCAGTGGCAGGCGCGACCGGCGTGGCCGTTGGCGGTGCAGGAGTGGTGGGTTTGGCGCCAGTGGTGGGAGTGAGTTCTGGAGACAGTGCGGGCGTGGAAGTGGGGCTGGCTGGCAGAGGTGGGATAGGCGTTGCCGTGTTCACAGGCGGCATTGGAGCATCCTGTAAGCGGGCACATGCGGCCAGCATGAGTAGAAGGACTGTGGCGAGAACAGCGGCAGGCATGGGCGGCCTCGCAGTTTACAAGTATGCTTTTTACAGTCTAACAATAGCTGGCTGTTTTTGTAACATGGACGACGTAAATGGATGATAATGCGACCATTTTATAGTGGTTACGGCATGGACATGGCGCTTTACGTCAAACACTGGCAAAGAGGTTCCGTGAGGGGTATCATATGCGCCAACGGCGCTGCTGGCAGAGCGCCAAACTTGAGTGAGAGGTGCAGTCATGGCGTATCAGCGAGAGGGAGCCCAACCCCAGGCAATGGAGCGCCAGCGCAATAAACCAGCCCAGGTGGAAGCCGGTGGTCTCAAGTTTGTCATCAAGCACGAAGTTTGGGACCAGAACATCCACGACCACGGCGACCAGGGAGTGGCCATCCTGGTCTTGGGACAGGTGAGCGGCAAGGAGACCACCCTGCTGCGGTTCAACTGCTTTGACATTGACCGCAGCTATATTTATGGCCCAGAAGGCAAGAACAAGCTGTGCCGCATGGACCCCACGGTGGACGGCAATGCCATTGCCTGGACTATGCGGCAGCTCAAGGACAACCTTGCCACCATGATTACCGAAGCCGGGTATGAGTCCGTGGCCCGCCAGGTCAAGGTGCGGGAAGTGCAGGCCAAGCTGGGCGAAGTGGAGTCTCTGGCCCGCAAGAGCTTTGCCACTGACCGCAGCACCGTCAAGCACAACCGCGGCACCGACATGTTTGAAGCGGGCAACATCCGGTTTGGCCTGGAGATGCGCACCCAGAGCAACGGCGATGGCGGCCTGGCCATCCACGTGCTCTCCGACCTGGCGGGCACGCCGGGGAAGGCCTACATGGAAGAGACGGAACTGCTGGCCTTTGACTGCTTCCGGGAGGCCCCGCACTACCACTACGGTCCTCGGAACAAGAACTACCGCATATTCTGGGACAAGGTCCTGGTGCCCGATACCCTGGAATGGACGCTGCAGCAGTTCAAGGCTGGCAAGCTGCGGGACATGATCCAACGGGCTGGGTACCCTGGCGTGGCGGCCGATATTGACCAGGGCCTGATTGACGCTGTGCTCCCCGTGGTGGAAGCCAAGGCCCGGGAAATGCAGCCCAAGGTCAAGGCCAGCCGGTAGGGGTTGGGAGATTCCCTTCCTGTCCCTCTTGCAGGGGTCTTGCCTCAAAACTCAATCGTCGCACCCCGACTCGTCGGGGTGCCCAGGCCCCAAGATGGCTTAAGCCAGATATGGGTTCCGGCTTTCGCCGGAACGACGAAAGTGCAGTCAGGGATTTTTGAGGCAACGCCACTTGCAGGAGAGAGTTAAGGCTAGGTGTGTAATCTCTCCACAACCCCAGGCAATTTATCTGGGAGGCCAGCGCCAGCAGCATGCCACTGGCCTGGCCTCTCAAATTTTCAGGAGGCTGTTAGCAATGGCCGCATCAGGCTCCACCAAAGACTTTTGCCACTGGATGGCGGCTACAGATTTTGAGGACTTGCCGCCGGACGTGCGTCATATGGTCTCCATGGCAATCTACGACTGCGTAGGCGGCTGGCTGGCCTGCTCCATGCTGCCCCTGGCCCACCGCATGGTGGACTTTATCAACCTGGCGGGTGGTTCGCCGGACTGCTCGGTTGCCGGGTTCCCTGGCCGCACCTCCGTGCTGAACGCGGCGGTGGTCAATGGCACCCTGGGCCACGGCGACGAGGTGGACGCCATTGAGGGCGATGGCCTGGGCGCACACATCCTGGCGGCTCCTGCGGCGGCGGCATTGGCGGCGGCGCAAATGGCTGAAGCGCCGGGCCAGCAGGCGCTGCGGGGCGTGGTCTTTGGCTATGAGCTGGCCAAGCGGCTAAACCGGGCGGCGGCACGCGCCCGCGGAGAGACGGGCAGGGTCCGGGCCGCCATTGACCCCGGCAATACCATGGGCGCCACCGCGGCGGCAGGCATCGCCCTGGGCCTTTCCCAGGAGCGCATGGAAGTGGCCTTTGGCCTGGCTGCGGCCATGACCTGCGGCGTCACGCCCTTTGGCCGGGAGACCGAGCACATGCTCAAGTCCTTTGTGCGGGGCGGCGTAGGGGCCAGGAACGGCGTGGCCGCCGCACTGATGTCCAAGGCGGGCTATGATGCGCCAGAGGACATTTTTGAGGGCCCCCAGGGATTATTTCACGGCCGCATTGGGGTAGAGGACCCCGGCCCGGACTTCTTGAAGGGACTGGGTGAGGACTATGCCATTCGCGGCATTGTGTTCAAGCGGGTCTGCGGCGGCGGCCCTAACCAGGCCCCCAAGCAGGCCCTGCTGGAAATGATGTCCAAGAACCGCCTGGCTGCCAGGGATATTGCTGAAATTAACGTTGAGGTAGAGCCTGCGGGCCACAACACCATCACCCATGTCCACCACCCGTCCATCGAGGGCAAGGATGTGCTGGCGCTGGCGGCGGTGTACGGTGGCCGTGGCTTCAAAGAGACCTACACCCCCTCGGCCTGCCAGAACCCGGAAGTCCAGTCGCTGCGGGAGCGCATATCCGTCTCCCCGCGCAAGGAATGGTCAGGCCACGAAGACCACTTCCGCACCGTGGTGACGCTCAAGACCAGAAACGGCCGGACCTTACGGGAAGAAGTGCGCTACCGCTACATGGACGACGCCGACCTGGACGCCAAATTCCGCGACCTGGTGACGCTGCGGGCCGGGGAGGCCAAAGCCAGGGAGTTGGCGCCCGCGCTCAAGGGACTGGATACGGCGGCCAACACTGCTGAGGTCATGCAGCTTGTGGAAATGCCTGCGGCGCATTTGCCGGGGGCATAAACTTAAATCCGTCCCGACATTGTAGCTAGCCAGCTGGTCCGCCCTTGGACCAGCTCGGGGCGAGCGGATTTGCATCGCTCATGGTTCGACGAGCTCACCATGAGCGGCATTTCTGGATAGGTTCTTGCATTCTTGTTCTTTAAGCAGGATCTGGGGACATGCTGCCCCTGCGCCTAGCAAAAGGAGTGCCTCATGCTAATTGTTGACGCCCAGGTGCATATCTGGAGCCAGGGCATTCCCACCAACCGTGCCCACCGGCAGATTCCGCGCTTTTCCAAAGACGATTTGCTCAAGGAGATGGACGAAGGCGGCGTCACCGCCGCGGTTATCCACCCGCCGGGCTGGGACCCCAACGGCAACCAGGTGGCTATTGACGCCGCCCGCCAGCACCCGGACCGCCTGGCTATCCTGGGGCATTTCCCCCTGGATAAGCCGGAAAGCCGCAAGCTGGTGGCGGGCTGGAAAAAGAACCCTGGAATGCTGGGCCTGCGATTTTCCTTTACCCAGCCCCACATGGCGACCTGGATGACCGACGGCACTATGAACTGGTTGTGGCCCGAGGTGGAGAAGGCTGGAATCCCGGTGGCTTTGCAAGCCTCTGCCAACCTGTCGGTGGTAGGCAAGGTGGCGCAGCAGTATCCCAGGGTGAAGCTGATTATTGACCATCTGGGCCGCCCCAGCGGCAGCAAGGACGCCGCAGCCTGGGCCAACCTGCCGGAACTGCTGGCCCTGGGCAAGCACCCCAACGTGGCGGTCAAGGCCACCGGCGCGCCCAGCTACACCAGCGCCGGGTATCCCTTCAAACCCATCCACGGCTACCTGCGCCAGATTTACGAAGCCTTTGGCCCCCAGCGCATGTTCTGGGGCACCGATATTACCCGGATGCCCTGCTCCTGGAATCAGTGCGTCACCCTCTTTACCGAGGAACTGCCCTGGCTGCCGCAGAAGGACAAAGAGCTGGTTATGGGCCGTGCCTTGTGCAACTGGATTGGGTGGAAACTGGGCGGATAAGTGGGGGCAGGGGCGAGGCATGCCTCGCCCCTGCCTGGTTGACCGAATTCAATGCTACTCCCCCCGCACCGGGTTGCGCAGGGTGCCAATGCCGGGAATTTCTATCTCCACCACGTCGCCGGGATGCAACTGCTCCACCGAACCGGGCGCGCCGGTGAGCACCAGGTCGCCGGGCCGCAGGGTGGCAAACTGGCTGATGCCGCTGACAATGGCGTAGCAGTTGTAGGTCATGCCGGAAGTGCTGCCCCGGTCATGCTCCCGCCCGTTCAACCGGGTGATAATCTCCAGGTTATGGGGGTCCACGTCCGTCTCAATCCACGGCCCCACCGGGCCAAAAGTGTCGCTGCTCTTGCGCCGCCAGTTGGACAGGTCCTTGGACCAGGCGCCTTCGCCGCTCACGTCGTTGGCGCAGGTGTAGCCCAAGATAAAATTGGGCGCATCCTCCGGCGTCACCCGGCGGGCCGGCTTGCCAATTACTATGACCAGTTCTCCTTCGTAGTGAACGTAGTCTGCTTCCGGCGGCAGCACAATGTAGTCATTGTGGCCTATGATGCAGTTGGTCCCCTTTTGCCAGGGACGGAAGGCGGATGAGTCCCGGCGGATGCGTTCCGCGTCCAAAGCATGTTCCTGGTGGGCCACGTGGGCCGCGTAGTTGAGGCCAATAGCCCAGAATGTGTTGGCCCTGGTGGGCGGCAGCAGCCTGACCCGCTCCAGGGGATAGGATGCATCAGTCAGCCGGTGCTCGCCAAAAATATCTCCCTGGATTACCTGTACCCGGTCTCCTTCCACCTGTCCGTAGCTTTCCCAGCCATTTACTGAGAATCGCGCCAGTTTCATGTTGCCTCCTTATCCCGCTGCTATTGCTGGTTTCCTTTCCGTATTTTGGAGTTAGTTATATCACAAACGGGAGCCGCCCATTGCCCATCTCCTGCCTGTTCCGAAATCCCCCTGCTGTAAGCAACTTATCGTTGGGCACCACCTAATAATGCCAGCGGTTCGCAGATATATTAATACGAAATACGTAATAGTCATGGATGATTCTAATCATTACATAGCCGCTATATTGCGTTTCTAGCCATGATAGTGTATCTTCCCTCCAGCTTTTTGTGGGAGAAAAACATGCGAATTGCAACCACGGTTAAGACCATGCTGTCGGGCCTTCTGGCAGTATCGGCGCTGCTGGCCGTGGCGTGTGGCGCGGCGGCCACCGCCACCCCCCAGGCTCCAGCGCCTACGGCCAAGCCCGCCGCCACAACTGCGGCGGCAACGCCCACGGCCAAGCCCGCCGCCACAACTGCGGCGGCAACGCCCACGGCCAAGCCCGCACCCACGGCGGCGCCCACCCCGGCCAAACCCGCCGGTAAAGTCATCATGATGAATGGCAACTGGGCCAGGCAGCAGTTTGATCCCCTGGGCGGGGACAATGAAGGCATGCTCTACATGCGGCTGCTCCACGGCTACCTGATTTCCGGCAACGAGAATGCCAAGATGCTGCCCGGCATCGCCAGCAAGTGGGAAGTCTCTCCCGACGGCAAGACCTGGACCTTTACCATCCGTAAGGGGGTAAAGTTCCACAATGGGGAGGAGATGACCATTGACGATGTGCTGTTCAGCCAGGTCTACACGCATGGTGCTGCGTCTCTGCCCAACACCACCATCTCTACCCTCATAAATCAGATTAAACAGACGGAGAAGGTGGAGCAGACGGGGCCGGACAAGATAAGCTGGACCCATAAATCTCCCATGGCTAACTTCGCCTTCTATCAGTCGGAGCTGTTCGGCAGCCAGGCGCCGGGAGTAGTCCTGCCCAAGAAAGTGTACGACACCGTGGGCCGGGCTGGGTATGAGAAAGCCCCCGTAGGCTCCGGCGTGGCCAAGCTGGTGAAATACGTGCCCTCGGAGCAGATGCTGTTCGAGCGGTTTGACGGCTACTACTACCAGCCGGCTAACGGCTTCCCTGAGGACCGGCGGCTACAAATTCAGAATCTGGACTTGCGCCTGGTGCCTGAGGAAGCCACCCGGGTGGCGGCCCTGAAGGCTGGCGAGGCGGATATTATTGAGAGCAGCCTGGTCTCCCGCAAGCAGATTGAAAGCTCTGGGGGCCGGGTGGCCTTCGCCCGAGAGTCCTCCTATGGCGTGATTATCTTCCTCCAGTGCTGGGAAACCCAGCTGTGGTGCAACAAAAAGGAAGCCCGTCAGGCCCTGGATTACGCTATTGACAAGAACCTCATTCGCACCCAGCTTTACGGCACCGACGCCATGGAATCCAAGGGCTGGACCCTGGTCACCCCCAGCGCCCTGGGATACAGCCCGGAGCTGGACCCCTACCCCTATGACGTAGCCAAGGCCAAGCAGCTGCTGGTCCAGGCAGGCTTCCCCGATGGCAAGGGCATTCCGCCCTTCAAGATTCAGACCTGGGCCGCCGGCGACTTCCCCTTCCTGCCTGAGATGTCCCTGCTGGTGGCGGACATGTGGAAAAAGAACCTGGGCCTGGACGTTACGGTCAACGTGGGTGAGGCCGTGGGCATCCGGGAAAAGTGGCAGGCCTGGCAGTTGGGCGGGGATGTAATGCTCCGCAGCAACGAAGGTCGCTGGGACGGCGGCTCGGCTATTAACGGCGCCTACGGCCTGCAGGACAGCCGCACCCGCCGGTCCGATGACCCGGTATTGCGCCAGGCGGTGAAAGACGGTCTGTCGGAGATGGACCTGGAGAAGCGGCAGGCTGCCTACAACAAGATGTACCGCGCCCTGTACGACGCCCACTATGAAGTTGGCTTGGGCTATGTGAACCTGCCCTGGGGCCTGAGCTCTCGGGTGAGTGACTGGAAACCCTGGCCGCTAAGCGCCTACGCCACCGCCCTGTGGACGGTGAAACTGAAGTAGCCGAAAGCATAGGCAACGGCGCCTTTCCTCATGCAGATGCAAGTCCCCCCAACCCTGTCGCTAAGGTAAGGTTGGGGGGACTTAATTTCCGGCGATTCGCTGGACATCTCTGCCGGTGCATCGCCATTTGGTACAATAGGCTCCCATAACGGCGCAATAAACTACTGGAGGCTTGTTCCCATGAAATTGCTGGTAATCTCCGGCGGCAGGCACCCCTACAACGAGTCCACTCCAATCCTGGAGGGGTTTCTCAAGGCGGCGGGGCATCAGGTCACCGTGACGGAAGATCCCTCGGTGCTGGCCCGGTCCAGAGACATGGCTGACTATGACGTGCTGGTGTTCAACACCCGGCGGGAGAACCTGCCCGATGCAGGCAACCTGGCGCTGACCAAACCCCAGCAGCGCGGCCTGGCCAACTTTGTCAGCAAGGGCAAGGGGTTTGTCTGTTTGCACATCTCCACCTGCCTTTCCAGCGCTTGGCCAGAGTACCACGAAATTACTGGCGGCGGCTGGATTACCGGCGCCAGCTTCCATCCGCCATATGGCCAGTTCACGGTCAACGTCAAAGACCCCAATCACCCAGGGGTGCGCGGCGTCTATGACTTTATGACCAACGACGAGCTTTACATGGGAATCACCTTTAAGGAAGGCAACCAGGTATTCATCTCCGGCGACGCCAAAGACGGCACCTACCCTTGGGGACCCCAGCGCCAGCCCAAGTTCATGGCCGGAGGCACCTTCCCCCTGGGCTGGACCCGGCGCTATGGGAATGGCAAGGTCTTTACGCTGCTGCTAGGGCACAATGGCCTGAGTTTCCAGACCCCGGAATTCCAGAAGATGGTGCTCAACGGCGTGGAATGGGTGACAGTTTAGAGAGAGCATGGCCCCCATCCCAGCCTTCCCCCTTGCCAAGGGGGAAAGGGCTTGATCGCCCTCCTTCTGGAACAGGGGGGTGGTCAGGGTGGGGGTAACAACCCCTCACGTTGCTCCTCTCTGCTGGGGAGCCTTGCCCGTAGATTGCTAAGAGTACCTAACAAAATGAAGGATGTCATTCTGAGGAGTCCTGATGACATCGTGACGACGAAGAATCTGGGGTGGGGCAAAGGCCCACCACCCCAGACCCTTCGTCCTTCAGCCGAAGGACTCAGGGTGACAGCTTCGGCATTTTGTTAGGGGGTCTAAGAGGGTGTGTGACAATTCCCGCTCGTGGTGAGCTTGTCGAACCATGAGCGGGCTGGGTAGACGGCATTTCTCACACACGCTCTAAGGGATAGGTCGTCGTTCCGGCAGAAGCCGGAACCCAGATATGGCCGCAGCTCCGCAGAGGGCCTGGACACCGGCTTTCGCCGGTGTGACGAGATTTTTCGGGCAAAGCCCTGCTAGGGGGAGAAAGTCCTGGGTATTCCAAGCGCGTTACACGGTGGCCAACCCCCAAATTGTCGGAGGGAGGGAAGGAAAATGGCAGAGTTAGTATTGGGCCTGGCTTCATCCCACAGTCCGCAGCTTAGCACGCCCGCAGAGGGCTGGGCCATGCGGGGCGAGCGGGACAAGGCCAACCGGGAGTTGATTGGCACTGACGGCATCACTTCGGACTACGAGTCGCTGCTGGCCCGCACCGACGTGAAGCGCATCGCCAGGGAGATTACGCCGGAGAAGTTCCAGAAGCGGCATGAGCAGAACCAGAAGGCCATCGCCAAACTTTCTGACGCCCTTTACCGGGCCAAGCTGGACGTGCTGGTGATAGTGGGCGACGACCAGCAGGAATACCTGCGGGACGACAACATGCCGGCCTTCTGCATTTACCGGGGCAGTGAAGTAAAGGTGGGCGGCGGGGAAAAGGGCATCACCGGCCAGCTTCTGCTGGGATACGCGGCGGAGGACCGCATGGCCCCCACCAACGCAGACCTGGGCCAGCACATGATTGAGTACCTCATTGAAGACGAGTTTGACGTGGGGAGCTCCAAGTTCCTGGATGCCAACAAGGGCGGCCGTTCCAAGGGCGGCATCGGCCACGCCTTTACTTACGTTTATAACCGGCTAATGACCCAGGACATCATCCCCGTGGCGCCGGTGATGCTCAACACCTACTACCCGCCTAACCAGCCCACGCCCCGCCGGTGCTACAACCTGGGCCGGTCCATCAAGAGCGCCATTGAGTCCTGGCCGGTCAAGGCGCGGGTGGGCATTGTGGCCTCCGGCGGCATGAGCCACTTTGTGGTGGACGAGGAGCTGGACCAGATGGCCCTGGAGGGGATGCGGGACAAGAGCGTGGTGAAGCTGTCCCAACTGCCGCGGGAGAAAATCAACTCCGGAAGCTCAGAAATCCGCAACTGGATTGTGGTGGCGGGGGCTGCGGAGCACATGAAGATGAACGTGGTGGACTACGTGCCCTGCTACCGCTCGCCTGCGGGCACCGGCTGCGGCATGGGCTTTGCCAAGTGGAGCTAGGGTAAACTTCCTCTCACCTGGTGGGAGAGGATTGAGGTGAGGGGGCTCGCCCTCACCCCAGCCCTCTCCCAAGGAGGGAGAGGGTGCAGTTGCGTTGCGAGAAGTGTTTAAGTCCCCCGGTCCCGCGGCCCAAAGGCCCAGGCCAGGATGCCCAACACCAGCAAAATCAGGCCCAGGACCAGCGCGCCCCAGCCCAGGGCCTTGATGAACCAGCCGATGATGGGCATCAGCAGCACCAGCCCCACAATAATCAAGACCAGGCCGCAGCCCACGTAGGCCCTGGGGCCGTTCCAGTTGTAGTAGAGCATGGGGGCCTACATCCTAAGCAGTTCCCGGAGAGACTTTAGGCGCGGTGTTTCCTGTAAATGCGCAACAAGGCGCTGGAAGCGGTCAAGGCTGTGGGTAATCTCGCTTTTTAGGCCAGAGGCACTGGCTGGCAAATTGTAGCTAGCCAGGTTCACCTGAGCCTCTTGCGCAGCACGCAATATCCACTCCTCTAGCCGAGGCCTCAGCACCACCACCAGGTTGCCACGTGCCGTGTGCTGCCACAGCCGGAGTCCCAAAGGCTCTAGTTCCTGTGCAATCGACATTCGGTTAAAGTAGGCAGGCTGATTAGCTCCAGGATCTTCGTCCACCATTGCCCTGGCCCCATTCTGCTTGTTCAACTGGGCGGCCACACCGTACTTGCCTTTTAACCCGTGGACAATCTGTCTCACTGGAAGACCGGATACCGCCCGAACCAGCACCTCATCCGGCTTGCACTCCACGTAAATCATTTGCTTTCCAGATACCGCTCCAGGTTGGAGAACACGTCAATCTCCCCCAGTTCAGCCAGATCCTGGTCGCTAAGCTGCTTAACCTTGGTCTGGTAGTCTTCGTAGTAGACAATGTTCACGGCGATGTCTTTCTTGGGCGCCTTGGACAGCAGAGGGAGCAATAAGTACGGGTTGTGGGTGGTGATGAAATACCGGTTGTTGTTTTCGTCCAGGGCAATGGCCTCGGCCAGCTGCTTGGTGTAGTAGGGGAAGGCGTGAGACTCTGGCTCCTCAAAAATCAGCACCGAGTCCTTGTTGGACAGGATGGCCGCCATATAGAAAGTGATACGCTGGAGGGTGTCTGAGACCAGGGAGTAGGGATATGAGATAATTACGGCTTCAACCTCTTTTACAATCTCTAAAGTTTCCTCTTGTGGCCGAAGACCAAGACGCAAACCTCTGGCCTGAAAAGGCTGGCTGATTATTCGTAGTATTTCTCTGTTACCGCGTAAAAGCGACAATAGATTATCACCAGTAGGTGGCAAGAGAAAACGAGATTGTTTCTCAGGGAAATTTTCTCTTACTGCGAATCTATAATACTTAAATTGGCTTGCGTCAGATGATGATAATCTGCCCACTCGATAAAATAAATCGTAGTCGCCAGCAATTTCCCCTATTAGCTTGCCGTTCTTTTCATATTCACCTTCTAGTGTGTCTTTATTGAACCCAATTGCGGCGGAGACGGTGTCATACTGGATCTCAATAATATGATCCAGATCTTCGTCGTAGAAAATGTTACTGGTACGCTCGAATCTCACGAATTCATGGGCCATTTGCCGAGCTGCCCGGCGTCCGCTGCTTGAGTACGCTAGGAAAGAAAACATCCCCAACGCTTCCAGGATGTTGGACTTGCCCGTGTTGGGTTCGCCAATGAAGACGTTGACCCGCTTGCAGGGCAGGGTCAACTCTTTAATAGACTTGAACCGGCTGATGTGCAGGGTGTTGTTTATAGGCATGGCCTACCCTCCCGCTGCCCGGTAGCTGGCCGCGCTTTCCTCCACCCGGCCTTCCTCCACCAGCTTGCCCAGGTGGGTGCGCACGTTGCGGGCCGCCGCCTCGTGCAGGTTCTGGCGCAGGTTCTTGGGGTACACCTGGGCCACAATTTCTGACACCGTGCTGGCCCCGCCGTCCAGGGCTTTCAGCACTTGCTGTTCCCGGGCGTTGCGGTGCTGGATGTAGTATTGGATGCGGGCCGTGCCGTTCTGCACTACGTTGCCGTGGCCGGGACATATCAGGTCGGGTTTCTGCTTCGCCATCAACTCCAGGGAGTTCATGTACTGTTTCAGGTTGCGCACCGTGCCCGTGGAGTTGCCCAGGATGGTGTCGCCGCTGAACAGCACTTTGTCGGCGGTCATGTAATAGGCTACGTGGTCGTCCTCGTGGCCGGGGGTAAACAGCGCCCGCAGGCCTATGCCGTCTCCGGCAGGCACCACTTCCCGGGAGCGCAACTTCTCCACAACTCCAGGCCCCAGCCGTTGGGTTAGCTTGGGCTCCAGCTTGGGGTGGCAGCGCACCGGGCAGTCCATAACCTCCTGCAGCCGGTCCGCCCCGCCAATGTGGTCGCCGTGGCTATGGGTAATCAGAATGGCCGAAATGCGGGGCCGGCCCAGTTCAGCGTAGTAGTCCAGAATTTGCCGGGTCCAGGCCCGGTACGGCTCGCCCGTGTCCACCACCACCATGTGATCTTTGGGGTCGCCCACAAAGTAAATCTGGGTGCCGCCGGGGTGCATGGCCCCAAAGGTGTTCGGGTCCTCCATGATGTGGGTGCTGTAAACGTGTTTGGTGATTTGCATGGCAACCTCGCTCCCTTGTACCCCCATCCTGGCCTTCCCCCTTACCAAGGGGGAAGGAACACCAATCTCCCCCTTGGTAAGGGGGAGATACAGAGGGGGTCGTAACTCCCAGGTTACAAAGTCCTCAAGTACCTGCCCAGCAAGTCCAGGGCAGCCTGGGCCGCGCCCCGTTTGTTGGCGTCCCGCTCGCCGCCGGTCACCAGGATTTCCACGGCGGTGTCCGGGCCGTCCTTTACCGACAATCCGATAAAGAAAGTCCCGATGGGCATCCCGGAGCGCCCGGCTCCCGGCCCGGTGACGCCGGTGGTGGAGATGCCGAAATCGGTTTTGGTCAGCTCGCGGACGCCCCGGGCCATGGCAATGGCCACCTCCCGGCTGACGCTGCCATAGGTCTGGTACACCTGGTCCGGCACCCCCAGGACGCTCTGCTTGAGCCCGCCGGTGTAGGCGATGACCCCGCCGGGGAAATACTGGGACGCCCCAGGCATGGTGCCCAGCAGGTAGCCCACCAGGCCGCAGGTGCAGGCCTCCGCCACTGAGACGGTTTTGCTGCGGGCCAGCAGAATCTCGGCAATCTCCTTAACTTCCATCAGGCGTTCCTCCCAGCGGGTTAGAAAATTCTCTAAGAGGGTGTGTGACAATTCCCGCTGGTGGTGAGTCCCGACGTATCGGGATCCCGACCAGGTCGGGGCTTGTCGAACCATGAGCGGGCTAAAAGCTACTCATCCTTCGACAAGCTCAGGATGAGCGGGCTGGGTAGACGGCATTTCTTACACAGGCTCTAATAACCCATCCTGAAATCAGCATTATGCCCGTTCGCCCTTCGACTGGCTCAGGGTGAGCGGATTAGCTAACCCGCTCATGGTAAGTCCTTCGGCTGAAGGACGAGCTTGTCGAACCATAGGGGGCGTTTTCAGGACAGGCTCTAAATCTTCGCATGGCTGTGGGCTTCAAAGCCGCCCATGCAGTTTACTTTTGCAGTAATAGAAAAAACTCCCGGTTGCCCGCATCGCCCAGTATGGGCGAGGGACAGATGTTTCGCACCCGCACCTTATGTTCCACCGCCCACAGCACTACCTTGCCCAGGACTTGGGAGTGGACTTTGGGGTCTTTCACAACCCCGCCGCGGCCTACATCTTTTGGGCTGGCCTCAAACTGAGGTTTGACCAGGGCCGCCACATATCCCAGTTCCTTCAAATGCTGGAGGGCAGAGGGCAGAACCATCGTCAATGATATGAAGGATACGTCCACCGTCACTATATCCACCGGCTCCGGCAAAGGGAAGGGGTAACGGGCGTTGAGCTTCTCCATCACCACCACCCGGTGGTCCTGCCGCAGCTTGTGGCTCAACTGGCCGTGCCCCACGTCCACGGCGTAGACTTTGCGGGCGCCGCGCTGGAGCAGGCAGTCGGTGAAGCCGCCGGTGGAAGCGCCCACGTCCAAGGCCACCATGTCCGTCACTGAAAGGCCAAACTGGTCTAAAGCATGGGCCAGTTTTACTCCGCCCCGGCTCACGTAGGGCAGCCTGCCGCGCACCTCCAGGGGCGTGTCCTGGGACAAGGGTGTGCCGGGCTTGCTCACCGGCCCGGCGGGGGTAAAGACTATCCCAGCCATAATTAGCGCCTGGGCCTGTTCACGGCTTTCGGCCAGGCCGCGTTCAGCCAGGAGCAGGTCGGCGCGTTTTTTAGGCTGGCGTGGCGGCATAGGAGCAAGACATGGCTGCTGCGCTAGGTGGCGGAAACGTCTGAGGGGGCCGGGCCAAACCTGGCAGCCTGCAATTGTTCCGTAGTCACCGGCGGGGCCGATGCCAGGCGGTCGGGCAGGCCGGCGGGGGGATGCACGTCCTTCAAAGCTGGAATCACTTCCTCGCCCATGAGGCGGATGGACCGCATTATCTTTTCGTGTTCGATGCCGCCAAACATCATCCAGTTGCTGACGTGGGTCACGCCCAGTTCTGCGGCGCGCCGGAACTTCTGGATGACTGCGTCGGGGCGGCCAAAGTAAAGCCGTTCCAGAAAAGCGTCATCGCCCAGCTCTCCGGCGTAGGGGCCGGTGGACACCCGGCCATCAGTGACCTCCAGCCGGGTCAGGGCGCGGCCCGCCCGGTTCTGCCACCGGGCGTAGCCCACCTGGGCGCGGGCTTCTTGTTCGGTCTCCGCCACGTGGGTGAGGGATTGCAGGCCCAATTCCAGCCCGTGGATAGGTTTACCCAGGGCCAGGCGAGCGTGAATCAGGGAGCCAAAGTGGGCCAGTACGCCGGAAGCGCCCAGCAGGCCGGTGGTGATGGGCATCATGTCCCGCTGGGCGGCCAGCTTCATGGTGTCTACGCTGGTGCCTGCCACCCAGAGGGGCGGGTAAGGCTTCTGCAGCGGCTTGGGCCAGACCGTCACCGGATCCGGCACCTGGAGGTACTGGCCCTGGTAGGTGAAGGACTCGTCCCGGGTCCAGGCCAGTTCCAGAACGTCCAGAGCTTCGTTGAACCGTTGGCGTGTCTCCTCCAGGGGGATGCCGAAGCGGGCAAGTTCGTGGGGCTGGTAGCCCCGGCCTACGCCGCAGATAAACCGGCCATCGGTCAGATTGTCCAGCACCGCCACCTCTTCTGCCAGCCGCAGGGGCTGCCAGATGGGCACCACCAGTGCCGCGGTGGCAATGCGCAGGCGTTTGGTGCGCTGGGCGATGTGCAGCGCCTGGAGCAGGGGCGCCGGGGAGTTGCCGTAGTTGGAGAAATGGTGCTCGGCAATCAGGCAGTATTCAAAGCCCATTTCCTCTGAATACTGAAGCTGCTCAATGCCCTCTTCAAAAAGGGTCTTCCAGTTGCGCAGAGCGGGATTCGGCCACTCGTAGAACAGGCCGAATTTCATGGTGGTTGCATCTCCTGTAGAAAGCTTGGATGAACTCAGTGGCGTGTGGCAATCCCCTCCCCTTACCAAGGGAGGTTAGGTGGGGTGGTCTGACCCCCTCGGCTCCCCCTTGGTAAGGGGGAGAAACTACGGTGCCACGCCCACTTCGCCTTTACTGCCAGAGAGTGTATCGGGCAGGCAAGGCAGCGTCAACCTTGTCATGGGAAATAAAATCCCCCCAACCCCCTTTATGAAAGGGGGCCAGGGGGATTTCGCATCATTGATTGAATGAACTCTACCCCGCTTCGTTGACCCGATACACCCGCACGGCCGTGTCGTGGAGCATGGCCGGCCGCTCTGAGGCGGAGTAGCTCTTGGAGAACCGCTTGAAGCCATTCCACAGCACGTGGTAGGAGAAGGACACTTTGTCCGGCGGGAAGTTGCTTTCAAACATGCAGCGGTTGGGACCAAACTTCTCAATGCAGTAGGTCATGAAGGGGGCCATGTCCCTGGCCAGTTCTTCCGAGCCGATGGGCTTTTCCCGGGTGTGCCAGTCGAACCCGAAGCGCGGCATTCCAATGCCGCCCAGCTTCATGTTGATGTTGGGACAGGCGGCCACGGCATCAATGCCTTTGCGCCAGGCGCTCATGATTTCTTCGCCCTTATTGGCGTAGGGGCCGGTGCGGTTCAGGCCGCCCAGGTGGTTCAGAATGATGGTCAGGTCCGGCACCGCCTTCGCAAAAGCCGCCAGCTCCGGCAACTGATGAAAGACCAGGCCGGTGTCCATGGACAGGCCCATGCGGGCCAGGGCTTTGGCCCCGGCGCGGAAGTTGGCGGTAGCCAAAATGCCCTTGGTCTCCCGGTTATCCATCCCCGGGTTGGGGTCCCAGGTGACGGTGTGGCGAATGCCGCGGAACCGGTTGGGGCTGGCCGCCTTCAGCGCTTCCAGCACTGGCGCAACCTTATCACCCAGCTTCAGGTCAGCGTGGCCGATGATAGACGCCGCCGCCCGGCATGGACCATACAGGCCGCTGGCGCTGGCCGCCGCCATGCCCTGCACAAACTCTACCTCGCCCACCGGACGCATTTCTGCGGGGCCTTCCTGCCGGTACATGGCCCGCGTCTCAATAAATACCGTGGACTTCACGTTATGGCCGCTGCCTACGTCGGCCATCAGTTCGTGCAGCAAATAGCGCTGGTAGGGGATGCGCACGGGACGGAAGTCCCAAAGATGGTGGTGGGGATCACAGATAGGCAGCTCGGGCTCCAGAATGGGTTCCTTGGTCAGTGCCAGCCAGTCGTTTCCCCCATAAGGCATATGCGCACCTCTCTTAATTATCCAAATTCCATGGAAATTTGGCCCTTTCCGGCAATCAGGACGCCCTTGACGGTGGGAGTATATGTTGGGCCGTGGATGCGGGTCAATCACCTGATATGGTGGGCTAATGACGACATTCAAGTCATATCTAGGTCAAATTTAGAGGCAGTTTGGTGAATTGATGGCCTCTGTGAGGATTTGGGCTATTATGCAACGTTACAGCGGGTGTAAAATCTTTGCGTTCAAGGTCAGGCTAGGATGGGTAAAGGGCCAATTATCTAATGCCTTGCCTTGAGCGTTTCAGACTGTGTCCAGGCCGGGACTCGGTTTTGCCAATGAGGTGATTGAGCATGGGGAGTTTATCCAAGACTGGACTATACCTGCTGGTTTTGTTGCTGATGGGAACGTTTTTGGCAACAACCAGCGATGCCGCCCTGGCGCTGTCGCCCAGCCAGGCCTTTACGGTGACTCCTCTTGCTCCCGAATCTTTTTACCGCAATGAGCAGGTCAAACAGCCTCTGCGCCGCCCCGCAGACCAGCGCATAGGCGTGATAGTGCGGCTGCGGGAACGGGAGGACGTGGCAGCTTTTGAGCGTAACTCCGCCCGCGCCATTCCAGAAGCCCAGATTACCCACCAGTTTCACCGCGTCTTTCGCGGCGTTTCAATGGCCCTTCCCCAGTCCCGCCTCCGCCAGCTAGCCAGTATGCCCCAGGTGGCGGCGGTGTACCAGGACCGGCTGTTGCAGCCGGATACCGGGCGCAGCCCCGCTTTTATCGGCGCGCCGGACTTGTGGAACCAGGTTGGTGGACAGACCAGCGCGGGTGAAGGCGTGATAGTAGGTGTGTTGGATACGGGCATCTGGCCGGAACACCCCTCTTTCTCCGACCCTGACCCTTCTGGAAAGGCATACGCAGCCCCGCCAATTACGCCGGGCACCAACGGTTTCAGCGCCGGGCCCCGCAGCACTTGCGATTTTGGCAATACCGGCGCCAACGCCAACGATGCTCCCTTCACCTGCAACAACAAACTCATTGGCGCGTACAATTTCACCGACAGTTATAAGGCGGTCCACGGACTGCTGGCTACGGAGTTCAACTCCGCCCGGGATGACAACGGCCACGGCACCCACACCGCCAGCACCGCAGCAGGCAATGGCGGCGTCGCAGCCACTTTGTTAGGCGTGGACCGCGGGCAGGTCTCCGGCATTGCGCCCCGCGCCCATGTAATCATGTACCGGGTGTGCGGCGTAGAAGGCTGCATGCAGAGCGACTCGGTGGCCGCCGTTCAGCAGGCCATCCTGGATGGGGTGGACGTAATTAACTTCTCCATCAGCGGCGGCAGCTATCCGTACGCGGACCCGGTCTCCCTGGCCTTCCTGGACGCTTACAACGCCGGCATCTTCGTGGCGGCTTCCGCCGGGCAACTCAGGCCCCGGAGCGGACACTGTGGCCCACCGGGAACCCTGGGTGACCACCGTAGCCGCCAGCACTTCCGACCGCCAGTATGTCAGTGGCTTGACCCTGTCCGCAGATAACGGGGATACTCTGGCCCTGACCGGCGCTTCCCTCACCGCGGGCATCGGCGCCGCCACTGCAGTGGTAGATGCCGCAGCTTTTGGCAGCGCCCAGTGCCTGTCGCCCTTTGCTGCGGGCACTTTTAGCGGTCAGATTGTTATTTGCAAGCGGGGTGTCAACGCCCGGGTGGCAAAGAGCTTCAACGTGGCTGCCGGCGGCGCTTCGGGAATGATTCTCTACAACCCCACGTTGCAGGGGCTGGCCACGGACAATCATTTCATTCCTACAGTTCACCTGGAAAATGTTGATGGCAGCTCGCTATTGGGCTTTATGTCCTCGCATACCGGCGTGACTGCCACTTTCACCCCGGGCACTGCTACGGTGACCCAGGGTGATGTAATGGCCGCCTTCAGTTCCCGGGGAGGTCCCGGCCAGACCCTGGGCATCAGTAAGCCCGACGTAACTGCTCCTGGCGTGCAAATTCTGGCGGGCCACACCTCCATGCCGGCCACCATTAACGGCGGGCCGCCTGGGGAACTTTTCCAGGCCATCCAGGGCACGTCCATGTCCAGCCCCCATGTGGCCGGTGCGGCGGCTCTGCTCAAGGACTTGCACCCTGGCTGGACCCCTGGGCAGATTAAGTCTGTCCTGATGGGATCTGCTGTGAACACCGGGGTCACTAAAGAAGACGGAGTTACTCCCGCAGACCCCTTTGACGACGGTTCAGGCCGCATCAGCCTGACCGCCGCGGGAAAGTTGTCGCTGACCCTGGACGAAACCGGCGCCAACTACATTGCCCTGGAAGATGAACTGTTCAAGGCTAACTACCCCAGCCTGTACGTGCCGGTAATGCCAGGCCGCATGACGGTGCAGCGTACCGTGCATAACACCACCGGCTCCGATATCCATGTCATGGATATAAAAATTGAGACTCCTTCAGACCTGCGGGTTACCGTTGGTCCCAGGGGCTTGGTCATTCCGGCCAACGGCGATGCTGATCTGAGCATTACGGTGGACGCCCGCGATATACCTCTGGGTGAGGTTCGCCATGCCGCCGCGACGCTGGGTTTGGGCGGCCCTCGCTTCCGCTTCCCAATTGCTATCATCCGGCAGGCCCAGCCGGTGACTATGGACAAGACCTGCTCTCCCGGCACGGTGGCGGTGGGTGGCACGGTCAGCTGCACCATCACCCTGACCAACAACAGTTTTGAAGCTGCCAGCATGGACGTTACCGACCAGTTGCCGCCCCAGTGGAGCATGGTGGCAGGCAGTCTTACTGGAGCCTCGCCCCGGGGCAACACCCTGGTGGCCAGTGAAATTCTGGATGCCGCAGAGCCGCCGGGGGTAACCGCCTCCAGCGGCAGCGCACCCTTTGGCTATGTGGCCCTCGCCCCCTTCGGTGTACCTGCGGTCTCTGGCGCGGGTGACGAGACCATTCACAACTTCAGCCTGCCTGCCTTTGTGTACCACGGGAACACCTACACCACCATTGGCATGGTCAGCAACGGATATCTGATTCCTGGCGGCGGCACCGGTGGAGATGTCAGCTTCATCAACCAGTCCTTCCCGAACTCAGCCCAGCCTAACAACGTGCTGGCCCCCTTCTGGACCGACCTCAACACATCTGCCGGGGGCGCGCAGCGGGCGGCAATCCTTACCAGCGGCACCAATAAGTGGGTGGTGTTCGAGTGGTCGGCGGTGCGCAACTACAACGGGACAGGCACCAACTCCTTCCAGGTGTGGATTGGCCTGAATGGCGTGGAAGACATCAGTTATGTTTACGGCTCTGTCCTGACTGCGGGGAACCTGGGATTCCTCACCGTGGGGGCTGAGAACCAGTACGGCAACCGGGGCAGCAACTTCTACTACAATGGCACCGGCACGCTGCCCGTGGCCGGGTTCAATGGCGTGGACGTTACTTCCACCCCGGCCCAGCCCGGCGGCAGCCACGTCATCAGCTTTAACGCTGAGGCCAAACAGGCCGGTCCCTGGAAGAACTGCACTATTCTCAACTCCAGCGCCTTCTTTGGCACGGAGATTGACTGTGCCAGCGGAGTAACTCAGTAGCGGCAAAATTGCGAGTTTCCGCCCGTCCTTCTACTAGATCAGGACGGGCGGAAACTCTTGCACGGGGCGCTGCTGCTTTCAGGGCACTGGTTTGCCCGGCGACTGGCAGAAGAATGGCCCGCGGCCTGCGCCGGTGTGGTACTGGTAAACGCTTTGCCCTACGCCCAAGCGGATGCGCAGGCCGTCTTGCAGTACCTGGGTATATGCCATGCCCGGCTGCGGGCAGCCCAGGCTGCTGTCCGGCCAGACCACGGCAGCCAGTTCCAGGAGGGCAATCTGCTCCGGTTTTAGCCCCAGCCGGGCGGCCAAGTCGGCCTTGGCCTGGTCCACCAGCTTCTGCAAGGCCGGGTCGGTGGGGGTTGGTATGGGTGTCATGGACACAGGCGGCTCCTCCGGCGCAATGGGCTTTACGGATACCGGCGGTGTGGGAACAGGCGTGATTTTGCCGCCTGGGGTTGGGGAAGGCGGTGCTGTGATGGTATTTGGAGGGGTGGGAGTTGCAGAGGGCTGAGCGGGCCCGCAGGCCAGGACGGCCAGTGCCAGCGCTCCAACAAAAGCCCAGACCATTAATTTTTGCACTTTAATACCTCCGGCTGGGGGAAGCTCCCCAGCCATTTTGCTGTTCGCCAAGGCCGATTCATTCCCGATGACGGTAGGGGCAGAAACATAGGTCTGCCCCGTAGCAGCAGGCTGGACGCACACGCTGGTGCGCCCCTCCGGCTATGGTGAGAACGAATCAACCCGGTGCTGTTCCCCGTTCCTGTAGTTACTGGCATCGGCAATGCTGTATAATCAGCCAGTCCGTTCCCTGGGGTTACAGTGCTTCACAGTGTAACTGACGAATGGCGGAGGCTCCAGGTTCCCTCCCAGATTTAGCCAAAGCAAATGCCCTGGGGCGGGACGCCCCACCACCTTTATCCTGCTGCATTCAGGTCAGAACGTAATTATGGCAAATCCAAAGGCGCAAAATGCGGGCCAGCCGCTGTATCAAGCCAGGCACCGCATTCCTATCAACATCACCCTGTTCTTGGCCCTGGCGGTAGTGGTGCTGGGAATATATGAGACCGCGCGCGGAGTCTCCGGCGGCGGCATGCTTATTGTGGTGGGTTTGGGCGTGGCTATGTACACCTGGCTCGCCAGCCCCCGGCAGTACCTGGTTTACCCCAATTCCCTGGTAATAGAATATGGCACGCCACGGCTGCGGGTAATCCCCTTTGAAGACATTTCCCATTTAGATATGCTGAGCTTGATTATCGGCGACCGGCTGCGGGTGCGGCTGGCCAGACCCCTGGCCTCACGGCTGCTGGACCGGAAGCGCATCATCCTGGAACTGCGCGACCCCCAGGCCTTTCATGACCAGCTCCTGGCGGCCCTAGAGGAGTACCGGCGCAACCACCCAGAAGCTGCTACCGGCGGACAGGCCCGGTAACTTTTCCTCAGAGGGCGTCTAAAAAGGCTAGATGCTCGTGGTTCGACAGGCTCACCACGAGCGAGAGAAAACTGCTCACCCTTCGACAAGCTCAGGGTGAGCGGACAATGTCAGTGACAATTCCACGCCCCCGCTCAGACTTCCAGAAACTCCCGGATTTCTTGCAGCACCAGGTCAGGGTGTTCCAGGGGCACAAAGTGGCTGCCCACCGGTAATTGCTTCACTCTAGCCCCCGGAACCTGGGCCATGAATTTCTGGATGCCGGCGTCCTGAAGCGACTGTGCGCCAGGGTAATTGCCCAGCAACAGCAAAAACCGGCCCTGCAGTCCCTGGAAGTAAGCGCTTGGGTCCAGCAAGTCCCGGTTCTCGTAGAAAGTTGCCTCAACTTCCGGCGGGCATTTCAAGGCCACACGGCCGTCATCCAGCGGACGCGTGCCTCCCTCGATGAAGGCGCGGAAAACGTCATCCCGCCAGCTTTTGAACACCGGCCTGCTTCGGTAGGCTTCGTACATAGCCTCCCGGCTGTCCCAGATGGTCCGCTTCATGCGAGTGCGGGCGGCGCGCTTGCGAAGCTCATCCGCAGGCAAGGATGGGGGGCGGCCAGCTACCCGGGTCTCCAGAATTACCGCCTGCTGAATCCGGCCTGGCAGCAGGGAAGCGGCAATTAGGGCGGCAAATCCGCCTGCGGAATGGCCCACCACAATGGGGTGAGGCCAGCCGCACTCCTGTATAAGGTCGGCCAGGTCCTTTCCCAGTTGGGGGAACGTGTAGTCGCCTCCCACCGGGCCAGTATCGCCGTGGCCCCTCTGGTCAAAGGCCATAACGTGGAAATCCGGGGCCAGGCCCAGGGCAATAGGCTGCCACGCCTGGGCGCACAGGCCGGTGGCGTGGAGCAGCAGCAACGGGGGCTTGCTTTCATTCCCCCAGTCCAGGTAATAGTGCCGGATGCCGCCTGCGGTGAAGGACTTATTCTGAGGTTGCACAGTGGGCCTCCTGACCTAAGGCGTCCAAAAACTCCTCCCCTCAATATCGAAAGATGGGGGGTAATGGTTGGCCCGATTCTAGCAATGCCCCCCAGGGCCGTCAAACTATCGTTGACGCCCAAAGGCAGCCCCCGTATAATCAGATTCACTCCCCAAATTTGCCAGTGGCGGTACTCTATGGCTCTGCGCGACCGGCTGGAAACTGATATCCGCGATGCGATGCGCAGCCGCAACCAGCAGCGGTTGAGCGCTTTGCGCTTCCTCAAGAACTCCCTTCAGATGGCGGAGCTTACCCAGCAAAAGGCCCTGTTTGACAAAGGGACGTTGAAGGAAGGCGCAACGTTTCAAATGGATGACGCCGGGTTTGTGGATGTGGTGACCAAGCAGGTCAAGGAACGGCGGGAGAGCATCCGCATGTTCCAGCAGGGCAACCGCGCCGACCTGGTGGCTAAAGAGTCGGCGGAACTGGCGGTGCTGGAGGAGTACCTGCCTGCCCAGATGGGCCAGGAAGAACTGCGCAGGCTGGTGCAGTCGGTCATTAAGGAAGTGGGCGCCACCTCCCTGCGGGAGAAGGGCAAGGTCATGGGCAAGCTGATGCCCCAGGTGCGCGGCAAGGCCGATGGCTCCCAGGTCAACGCCCTGGTGGAGGAGTTGCTGGGAGCGGGCGCTTAGCCCTTAAACCATGCACTTTGGCATTCTGGTTTTTCCCGGCACCTGGAGCGATACCGACTGCTACTACGTAGTCCACGACCTGTTGCACCAGGATGCGGACTATGTTTGGCATAAGCAGGACAACCTGTCTGGCTACGACTGCATTATCCTGCCCGGCGGATTCTCCTATGGGGATTACCTGCGGGCCGGGTCCCTTGCCCGTTTCTCTCCGGTGATGACGGCCCTGGGGCGGTTCGCCGCCCAGGGTGGTCTGGTTATTGGCATCTGCAACGGCTTCCAGATTCTCTGCGAGTCCGGCTTGCTGCCGGGCGTGCTCATGCGCAACCAGCACCTGGAGTACCGCTGCCAGTGGACCAGCCTGCGCACTGAGCGTACAGACACTCCTTTTACCCGTCTCTGTTCTCCCGGCCAGGTGCTGCAGGTGCCGGTGTCCCACGGCGAGGGCAACTACTATGCCGACGCCGCCACCCTGGCCCGCCTGGAAGAAGAGGGCCGGGTGTTGTTCCGCTACTGCGATGCTTCGGGGGCGGTAACGCCGGAAGCCAATCCCAACGGCTCCCTGAACAACATTGCCGGCATTGTGAACGAGGCGGGCAACGTGCTGGGCATGATGCCCCACCCGGAGCGTAGCTGCGAGCCGCTGCTGGGCAGCAGCGACGGCAACCGAATCTTTCAGTCCATAATTGAAAGTTGCCGAGGCCGCCAGCGATAAATGGCGGCAAGACCTCTGGTAAGTCACCATGACCATCTCCAACCACTCGTGGTGAGCTTGTCGAACCGGGAGCGGGCACTTTTAACACGAGTTCTTAGGCCAAGTGGCTTGCTGGATTCCGGCTTTCACTGGAAAGACGAGAACCTAAATGACCCACTACTTGACGTTTCACAATGTTGACTGAGTACTAGCGGTAAATGGTAGCCATCGGCCTGGCCTTGCTGGCCTCCCTGGGTTTCGGCAGTTCCGCCATCTTTGCCCGGCTGGGGATGCGGCAAGTCAACCCCCTGGCCAGCACCCTTATCTCTGCCATTGGCAGCCTGTTGGTGGCGGTGCCCCTGACCATGCTGTCCTGGGGAGCGGTGTTGGCCCTTCCGGCAGCGGCATTTCTGGGTTTCCTGGCCCTGGGGGCGCTGAACTTCCTGGGAGGCCGCGGCCAGAACTACCTGTCCATTTACCTGGTGGGGGCGGCCCGGTCGGCCCCCTTTGTGGGGGCTTCCGCCCTGTTTGCCGCCATCTTTGCCATCAGTCTTACTGGAGAACGGCCCCACGGCCTGGTGCTGGTGGGAACCCTGGGGGTGGTGGCGGGACTGGCTGCAAGCACCGGCGACTCCTTCCGCCAGGGCTGGAGCAGTGATAAAAAGTCCCTGCTGGGCTACGCTTTTGCTCTGGGAGCGGCTGCCTGCTACGGTGCTTCCAGCGTGATGGCCAAACATCTCACCGGCACCTACGGATTGCCCTTTGTGGTGGCTGCCTTCAGCCTCATTTTTGGCGTGCTCTTGCTAGCGCCCCTGGGGGGATACTCAGCGGTGCAGAGCGTGCGCCGCGCCACCTCAAGAAACCTGGCTTTTACTGCCCTGTCCGGCGTAGTAGGCGCAGTTGGAGTGGTTTCCCTGTACCTGGCGGTGACGCGCGCCGATGTGGTCATCGTTTCGCCCATCTCCTCCACCAACCCCCTGGTGACGCTGTTGATGGCCCACCTGTTCTTGGAGCGGCGGCTGGAGCGGGTGACCCGCTGGGTGTTCCTGGGCACTTTGCTGGCGGTGCTGGGAGTGGTGTTGGTGGTGGTAGGCGCGGCGTTGTAGGGGTCTGTTTGGAAAATGACTCCGATGCCTCCCGCTCATATCCTAGTCCGCTCATGGTTCGACAAGCTCACCACGAGCGGAGACAAGCTGATCTCCCTCAGCTTGTCGAACCATGAGCGGACACTATTGACACAGGCTGGCTCTGTTGAAAACAGCGGGGGTGCAGGGGCCGCAACCCCCGCCGTGGTCTGGGATGTCCCCAGAAATGCCCTTTTCTTCCCCCTTTTCCGCAAAGCGGGCCTTGTTCCAAATGTCATTCTGAGTCTCGATTGCATCGGGACGAAGCAATGACTCTGCCGTACACGCCCGCAGGGCAGGACAATGCCTGTCCAAAGTCATGATACCTCTATTTACCCCCGCAGACTCCCGCCGGGCCCAGGGGCGGCGGTCCCAGCACTACTGAAGCGGGTTCGCGCAAGAACACTTGCCAGTCATCGTCGCCCCGCACCTTGAACCTCACCACCGGCGGAGGCGCCAGTTCATCGGGGTTCATTAAATAGATTCTCCAGCCGGTGGCAGGGTCGGCGCTTGACCCATCACTACTGGCCTCAAACACCCGGGGGATGGAATTGGAGTCGTCAAACAACGCCGTCCCATTGGCATGCTGGCAAAAACGCACCAGAGGCTGCGCCCCCTGGTAGCTACTGGGCATATAGGTTATCCAGTTAATAAAATTCCAGAGGTCTCTCCCCACCAGACGGTCCCGGCAGGGAACTTTTTCGGCTCCTACTGGAAAGATAAAGAGCGTTTCTCTTTCCAGTTCCGACGTCTGCAACTCTTGAGTAGTCCAGCAGTGACCCTGGGGGTCACGCAAGACGACGAATATGCTCTGCACCATAGCCGCGCCGTCTCCTTCCCGTTCCCAGGTGGCATCTATTAATAACTCTTGAATCGCCGCCGGGGGAGATATGACCTTCTGGGAGATATCCAGCGGCCGCGTAAAGATTATGCCGTGCTCCAGGCCCTCGCCTGCCTGACCAGTCAAAATCATCTCATCGTCCCAGTCAGTACGGCATGGATGCACTTCTGAAACGGTGCTCAACGCTTGCTGCACCAGCATGTAGTCCGGGTTTTTTTCTGGCCGGTGGCCGGTGCTCACTGCGGCCTTCAAAAACAACCGCCCGTTTCTAGGAATTTCGTCTTTAAAGTCGTCATTTTCAATGTAGATAATCCACTCATCTTGGACGTCGGCAGTAGTTACTGCTATCCCCTCAAAATCAAAGGGAGCGTCTTCCCTGCCTTCCCGCTGAGTCTTGCAGTTGCCGTGAGGATGCTCCAGGGTGACCTGCACGCTGGGCGCGGCATTAAAAGTGTCATCCCAAATCACGTTGCCCCGAATGGCTACGCTGCCCTCTGGGATCGGAGCTTTGGGCCCGCCGGAGCGGGAAACAAGCTGGAATGGGAAGGAATAGACCTTGCCAGGTTCAATCTTTTCCAGGGCCTGGATGTCTATCAGGTCCCACTTTTCCTGGCGGAAATAAGTCCAGTTTTCCCGGGCAAAAATGGCCCAGTAAGCCGTGTATCCCAGAATAGCCATTACCACCAGCGCCAGCAGGGTAGCTGGGATATACCACCAGCGGATCCATGCTACGGCGTCCAGTTGAGCGCGCAGGGTCCGCACTTCCGGGGTCTTGTCTGGCGTAACGGTAATGGTCAGGTTGTAGGTCTTGGGCCGCCCGATAATGGGCCGCCGCCGGGGCCGCACACTAATGGCGACTTCGGCTTTAGACCGGGGCGGGGTTGTGGGGGCCGCGGGTTCAAAGGTGAAGCGGCAGTACCGCTCCGGGTCCTCTCCAGCCAGGCCAAAGGACAGGCCTGCATTGCCGCCATTGGCAAGGGTCAGGGTAAAAGCGCCGCGTCTGCCAGTGACCTTTTCCGGAGAAAGGCTGGCCTCATAGACCAGGGACGGCTCCACCTCCAGCACGCCCGCTTCGGTGGTCACCTCCTGGGGAGACTTGGCGGAGGTAACCCGCACCGTAAATGGGTAAGGCTGGGCCACGGCCTCGTTGCGGGACGGCAGCCGGAAGGTGATGGTGCTGGCAGCCTCCTCTCCAGGGAACAGGGAGAGCGATGACCTGGACAGGCTGTACCAGGCGTTGTCCAGCCCCAGCACTTCAATGGAGAAGGCATCCACCAGGAAGCCAGCGTTCTGGACGGTTATCTGAGCCTGGACTTCCCTGCCCACGGGCAGCAAAACCCGGTCGGGGGTAAGGGTTACTCTAATGACGTTGGACTTGAGCAGCAACGCTTGTGCTCCCGCTATTTGGGGAAATACAGGGCGTGGCCCGTGTGCTCGCCCGTTATCACACCAGTTTTAGGGTCATAATTAAAGTCGAAGGGATAAAAGCCCTCCTCGGGACTGATTTGAGCGTTGACGATATCGCCACCGATGTCTATTACAACTGTTCCTCCCTTCACTTCCTTCACGCTGATGGGCGTACCAAAGTCATGACTCATCACGGTCTTTTCATCTGAACCGCTCAGGTAGCAGAAATGTCTTCCTTCGGCTTTAAAGTCCACCTTCTGGCCCTTTCTTTGGGGGGCTGCGTTAACCGGAGCGTGCCTGGTATATCCGGTGGCAGTAACCGTATATGTTGAGTCTTCGTAAGTATTTCCGGTGGAAGGGTCAATGTATGGTTCAGTGTTCTTGGTCCGGAAAACTGTCGGCTCATTCTTCCAGTCCATCACAGGTGTGGTGCTCGTGGAAGTTGACGAACCGCCGCCGCCATTGCGCTGCACATCCTGCGCCGCGCCGCCCTGCTGCACCACGTGAGTCAGCTCATGGGCCAGGGTCTCCCGCCCCGCGGCGGTACCTGGAGAGTACTCCCCCTGGCGGAAATAGATGTCCTGGCCGGTGGTAAAGGCCAGGGCGCTCACCGACCGGTTCAGGGCGTCCGCCTCTGCGCCGGTATGGATGCGCACCCCGCTGAAGTCCGCGCCAAAGGCCTCTTCCATGTGGGCTTGCACGTTGTCAGGCAAGGCCTGGCCCCGGCCCCGCGACTGCTCCACCGCTTGCTCCACTTCCAGGCCAGCGTCCCCACCTTCCAGACCCACCGCCCGCTGCAGGGGCTTCATTTGCAGTTCCTCGTCCTCCTCTACCCGCTGCAGGGGTTTCATCTGCAGTTCCTCGTCCTCCTCTACCCGCTGCAGGGGTTTCATCTGCAGTTCCTCGTCCTCCTCTACCCGCTGCAGGGGTTTCATCTGCAGTTCCTCGTCCTCCTCCACCCGCTGCAGGGGTTTCATCTGCAGTTCCTCGTCTTCTTCCACCCGCTGCAGGGGCTGCTGGCCCAGGGCAGGCATTTTCTGCACTACCTGTTTGGCCACACGGTCCGCCTCCTGCTCGTAGGCGTCGCCCGCGGGCCCCACGGTCAGCTTGGTCTGGATGGTCTGGGCCTGCTTCCGGCCCTTAGCCGCCGCCAGTACTTGCTGGACGTACCGGTTGCCGCCTTCTTGTTGCAGGCGCTGGACTATTGCGGCCCGCTGGCGGGCATTGCGAGGCTGGGCCATGGCCGGGCCTGCCAGCATGTCGGCATGGGCTTGAAAGCCGCGCTGTCCCAGCACATCTGTAAGCACTTCCTGTTCCGGCGAAGCCGGGCTATGCTGGCGTTCAGCGGCGGTCCTTGAACCGCGCTGTCTGCCCTGGGCGCTGGCCTTGCCGGTCGCGTTTTTTGGAGCATGTCCTTTGGAAGCGGGCATAACAGGCCCTCCCATGTGAATGATTGATAATGCGCAGGCGCTAACCGCCCAACCCCCGCCAGGCGGCCAGACCAATGGCTATCCCAATGCCGATGACCGGAAATACCCAGCCCGGCACTTTTGGCAGCACTTGCAACTGGGCGGTCACCACCACCGCAGGAGCCACCGCAGGGTCCGGGGTAACCTTTGCGCCAAAGCGGTGCGGTTTGCCCTTGAATACCCAGGGCCTCCGCCGCGGTTGGACGGACATAACCACTTCAGCCCGCCCGCCGGGCAGGACTCGGGGATACTCCGGCCGAAAAGTAAACACACAATCCCCTTCAGGTCTCTCTCCCGAAAGATTGAACGAGGTAGCGCTATTGCCGGTATTTTCGATTCCTATGTTATAGACCCCCACAAGGCCTGCGCCATTTACCGTTGCAATATCTGCTTTAAAATCGCAAAAGCTTGCCACTTCCAGGGCGCCGGGCAGCGCGGTTTCCTGGGAGGGGTCCTGCTGCGATTGGACCCTGACGGTAAAAGGGTAAGGGCCTGCCAGCGCGCTGCTGGCTCTGGGCGGGCTGATGAAGAGTGTGCTGACCGCGCTATCGCCGGGAAACAAGGAGGCGCTGTGCAGGGACAGGGTCCGCCAGGTATCCCACAGTCCATCCACCTGGATAGACAAAATGTCCAGCATGGCGCCTGCATTGGTTATCTGGATAACAGCTTTGACCTGCTCGCCAGGATTTACCTGGAGCCGCTCCGGGCTTAGCAGGGCAACTACGGGATCAGGCATCTTGCCACCTCACGAAGACGCCGCAATTCGGGATGCGGTCTGGAGGGAGTGAACCTGCCTGCGCCGGGAAGAATATACGGCAAGGTTTGCCCCCAGCTCAACCGAGGCCCGGATCGTTTCCCGCGAGGCTGGGTGGCCGGTCCAGCCGCCATCCCACAAGCAGCCATAGTCGCCGTCACTGTATACCACTGCATCGTCAGCCACTACTACTGCTGGCCCGGCTATTCCTTCGGGCGGCCCAGCGAAGGGGTGCAGCGACGTGAACATGGGGTGTCCCCGGCCTGCGGGCGTCAAGGTCCTGCCCAACTGCTGCGCCAGGTCGCGGAAAGACTGCCGGAAGGGCGAAGCGGCGTTCAAATCACCCAAATTTGCGCCGCACGCCTCTCCCAGCAGCACGCCTCCCCGGTCCAGAAATGCCGCAAGTCCCTGCCTTTGTCCCTCTGACAGCGTGAAGGAGCCATGTCCAGCCATGACCAGCACATCGCAGCGGCTCAAGTCGCTGTTAAGGTCAACCACCCCACAGAATTCGGCCCGGCATATCCCAGTAGCGGCATTGATGAGTTGAATAAGGTTCATGACTCCGGGCAAGTGGATGGCCGCCGCATCAGCCTCACCGGACAAAGCGACCAGGCCAATGCCAGCCCGCGCTGTTACTCCGCTGGCGCACTGCCGCCGGAAGCGCAGGTCAATCTCGTTAATACCAGGCGTACGCAAGTCCAGGGCGTTGGTGACTGGGCCGCCGCCGCCCGTTAACTGAATGCGGGCCAGTTCAATGTGTGGTTCAGCCGGGAGCTGGGTAATCTGTTCCAGCCGGTAGGCTTCCAGCATGTAAAGGGGCCGGACGCCCTCATCCCCCAGAAGTCTCACTGGGTTTTCCGGCAATTCCCGATATTGAAGGATCAGATACATAGTTCCGGGAGCATCCGTGGGGATTTCAAACCGCAGGGGTGCGCCCACACCAATAGGATAGCCGGCATCATCCACTGCCAGGCCTGGATGCACCACCACCCAGCGGCCCGGCGGCTCTGCGGCGGTAACTTCCAGGCCGGTGACCACTCCAGCGCCGTGCATGGCCAGATTGTGCAGCCGCTGCTGGGCTCGGTGATACTCATGGGAGGCATTCCAGACCGCCACGTCAACAACCAGACCCTGGGAGGGGTTGAGCCTGCGCTGGGGCGTGGGCGCAAGATTGGCAAGAGTCACGGCAGCACCTTCAATACCAAGAATGGGTCATGCGGGAATGGCCGCGTCGGCCGCCATAATTTGCAGCGAATACGCGGTGTGGGCGGGTTTTTCCATTTCGATAATTGCCTTGACCAGGGCGGCGTTCACCTGGCTGGGAGCATCTACCTTCAGGGTCACGGAGAAGGTATGGGGCTGGCCGTTGCCCAGCAGAGTATTGCGGCCCAGCAGAGACTGAGGGCCCAGGGTAAGTGTGCCAAAGTTTTCCACAATGGCCGGTTCAACTCCAGTGGCTAACCTGAGCATCTCTTTAAGCCCGCGGCGGGTGCCGCGCCACTGGAACAAGCGCGGCGCGGCGCGCACAAACTCCCGCCGCCGGGCCAAGGGCCAGCTCTCGTCCAGGACTATCTTTAACCAGCTTGCCAGCCAGGGCAGCAGCTCTTCTGGTGTGGTGTCCGGGTCAAAGTAGTAGGCCAGGTTGTCCACCACGCTTTCCAGCGGGCCCAGAATGCTCTCGAAGATGAGCAGGAAACGGCCCATAAACTCGCTTTCCGAGTAGATGGCCGGCAAATATTTCAAGTAGCTGCTGGGGCCGTCCAGCGCGGGTCTTTCCTGTAACGCTGTGACCATATGGCAGAACTCCCGGTAAGTCCATTCAGACTAGAATGCAAGGGCCTGTAATTCCGGGTAATGTATCAATTAGCCCTTCGTCATTCCGGCGTAAGCTGAAATCCAGCGGAGAGCTGTATGTATTCTGTATATGGACACCGGCTTTCGCCAGTGTGACGAGTTGAACTTTAATCAACCAGATGCACTATTTAGTGCCTATCATAAAAACTCACCGCTGAGCACGCGAAGACCGCTGAGATAATAGGAAACCAATCTAAACTCTCTGCGTTCTTTGCGCTCTCTGCGGTTATTAGGATAGGATCTCAATTCGCCCCTTCAGAAGCGCTCCTGATAGAAACAGGTAACGTTGTGAATATACGAACATGCCAACCCGCCCGGCGGGACTGAGATGCTCTCTGCACTTTCGCCGCGCAAACCAGTGGCCGGGTCCACCGGGAAAATCTTCAGTTCAGCCACGTACTGCACGCCCGGCGTTTCCTGGATGAGGGAGTAAAGCTCCGAGGCAAAGAGGTCCTTGCCAAAGGGCCAGCCCGTGCCCTCAGGGCCGCCAGCCAGGGGATGAATATGACGGTACAGCTGGGATTCTAACGCCTCTTTGACCTTATCCAGGTCGGCGCCGCGGCGCACGCTGACCCGCAGCTCCGAGGAAACCCAGACATAGTCTGGTTCGGCGATAATCAGGGCAGTGGCCAGCAGACGGCGGTCATCCAGGTAGTTGCGCACCTCCTCCACCAGCTCCCTGGGCAGGATAAGCTGGTCTGGGCTGATACGCTTCTGGGAAGGCGGGATGGCTGGCGCCAGCGCCAGTTGGACCACGCCGGGCGGCGGCGTCCCCGGAGCGCCCAATTCCCTGGGTTGCAGGCACCGCGCCCGGCCTACCAACAAGGACGCTTCCTTGGCCAGATGCTCGAAATCCTCTTCCGTAACTGCGCGGTCACGGGTGCGAAGAATTTGCGGCCCCCGTATTTTGGCCCCGTTAATGTCCTCCGGGTCCACGCCTCCGGTGGCCGCCCGGCGGTTGGTCACAGAAGCCACATAGGCGATGGACGATTTGAGCACTGTTAGGGTGCCGCGCCCCACGTTGCCCCGGGCGCCGCCGCCGTGGCGGTAGGCCGACATGCGCACCTGGCTGCCCAGGGAGGGGGTAGCGCCATAACGGACCGTTGCCCCCCGGGGCGAACGCATCTGCGGGCCAAATTGGATTTCACCCCCAGCTGGGTCGCAGACGAAGTGCTTGTCCTCAGGCCCAGAGTTGGAAAAGTCCTCCACCTGCTGCCAGGCTTCCCAACCTGTTTCATCGTCCCGCTGCACCTCCACAGTCTCGCCAGGCAGCAGGGGCAGCAGGGGCAGGTTGGACACCCGCATCACCTGGCCGGGTTTTCCGGTGCTGGTCTCCAGCAGTTCGCCGCGAATCCAGGTGGTGTTGGTGGACAGGGCGGTGCAGCCAATGGCGGTGGTGGCCGTGGCCCGGAGCCGGGGCGGCGCATCGTAGGAACCCTGACGGTCCCCGGAAGGCGTAACCCGGCAGCGCACCCAGAAAGCTTCTTTCTGGTCCACCAGGCGGCGCCCCGCCGTATGGGGCAAGTGCAAAATTACCGACCCTGCGGTGTTTAGCCCACGGGTGCCGTCGGCTTCCAGCCAGGCGGCGGCCTCTGGGTGGCGGTCGAAGGAGGTCCAGGATTCCAGGTAAGTATCCCAATACTCCCATGCCAGGGGAGGGTTGGCTGGGTTAATGCCGGGAGCCGCAGCGTGTTCACAGTCCAGGTAAATGGACAGCACAATGTCCCGCAGGTCAGTGTTATAGCCCAGATAAAACCGGTTTCCCGGCTCCGGCGGCGAATGGAATAAGGTGAAACTCTCCGGCCCTCCGCCCGTGGTAGGCGACTCGCCAATGGCCTCCAGCCTGGCCCATTCTTGCAGGGTGGGCATCCGGTCATCAAAGCGCGATTCATCCCGGGTGACCAGGAAGTAAGCCAGCTCCGGGGGAGTAACGGTCAAGGTCTCCTCAGTGGTAAAGATAATGGCGTCCTGGGTCTCAGTGCGCACAGTGGCCACTTCCGTGCCAGCGGGAATTGTCACGGCATGGGGCAGCGCCGCCGAGAGCCGGAAGGTAATGTCCGCGCTGGCGGGATGGGCAGGCCGCATTTTGACGCCCATCAGCTCCAGAAACTTGACATAGTTCTTGTCTGGCGCCTTGTTCAGGCGGTAAATCAGCAGCTCCGTCATCCAGGAGAACAGTTCCACCAGGGTAATGCCTGGATCGCTGAGGTTATGGTCGGTCCACTCCGGGCAGAAAAGGGGTATGCGCTGGCGGGCCTCGTTAACCAGCTCTTGAAAGGTGCGGTCATCCAGGTTTGGCACAGGTAGAGGCATGGCCTTATCGCTCCTTGGGTATCAGGTAAAAGGGGTAGACCAGGTTGCGCTCGTCGTTGGTGGCTTTTACCCGGTAGGAGATATCAATGAGCATCTGGCCGGGCTCCTGGGGGTGGGGCCGTGCATCCACCTCCATCACCTCAATGCGCGGCTCCCAGCGGGCCAAGGCCTCCCGCACGTGGTACGCCAGCAAGCCCGCGGTGGTGGCGTTGTTGGGCTGGTAAACCATGTCCGCAATGGACGCGCCAAACTCCGGCCGCATGACCCGTTCGCCCTTGGACGTACTCAAGATAATTATGATGGCGGTCTCGATATCCTTTTCTCCCCGGGACATGGAGATGCCGCCGCGGCCATCTACCCCGAAGGGAAACCGCCAGCCTTGGCCAAGAAAATCGTTCTGTTCTTTGCGGGTGACCACCTTTCAACCCCCAATCATGACGGTGGGAAGCCCCATGACAATGACGCCCCCATGGGCGGTATTGTCCCCCATGCGCGCCGCGGGCATGCCGCCAATGAGCACCGTGGCCGAGCCTTTAACAATGCTGTCCGGCGGACCAACGCAGGTGCAGGAACCACCCACCACAGCAGCAGGCGCCCCGCCAATTAACACCGTGGGCGCGCCCGGCGGCAGGATGGGGCCTCCCATGTGAGGAACTATTCCCCCCTCGACCATGGGACAGGTATGCATATCACCCACTCTAGCGGCTGGCGGCATATGGCACCTCCATGTTTACCCCCGCCCTGAGCGCAGCCAAAGGGATGGGGGTGAAGTTCAAGCAATTTATGCAAGGCTCAGTAATTTTCTGCCTGGTCATAAAGTCGCTAATCCTTGGCAGGGCCGACCACGCCGGTGGCGCTTACTTTATTATTATCGCTGTCAAAATATACCTTCACCCACACGTCTCCGGTTACCGCATCTTTAACGTTGCGCAGGATGGCTTTGTCCGCGCCATGGGCAGCATAGACTGTCATATACGTGCAGTTAATGCGAACAGCCCACACAGGCCCTTTAATTTTGTATGTGTCATTCTCGTAGTCAGCACCGAGGATTTTGTTTTTTTATCTCTTCGTCGGTGTGCAGCAGAACAGTGTTCTCTGCCCCCCTGCCGTTATTCGCCCGGCCCAGCGTGGCTTCAATGGCATATTCTTCATCATCAGCCAGATGGTCGCTCCGAAAGGTGCTGCTGCCATTGCTTGCAGTGTAGCCTTCCTCCGAGATAGTGTCCCTCTGGATCACCGCGGGCCCAGCGTGAATTACGCCAGCTCTTTTCCTCGAAATGTAGCCGATCAGCCCATGCACATATCGGTTGCCGTAGAGGCGCTGCAGGCTTTGCGCCACCTGGGCCCGCTGGCCGCCACGGCCGGGGCCTTTCAGTCCCTCCAGCAGAGCAGCGTGGCCCTCCAGGGTGTCCTGGCTAAGGTGGCTGCCCAACCGAACGGCGTCAGGTTGGCCCAATTCCTCTTGCCCGGCAACTTTTGACAACACTTTGGATCGGGCTCGCCCACGGATTGTTCCCTTGCCCGCAGTAAATTTGGTCTGGCGCATTGCTTGCTCTCCTATAATCCCCTCACCCCGGCCCTCTTCCACAAGGGGAGAGGGGGGCGCGAATCTTCTTTCCTCTTGCTGGAAAGGACCGGAGTGAAGGGACCTCCTCTCTAGTTAATCTTCACCAGGGCACCCTTTATTTCGGCAATGCCGCTGCCTTCCAAACTGGTCATTGCACCCTTAACGGCCATTTGGGCGGAACCTTCTACGGAGGTCTGGACACCTTTTACGGTCATGTTCGCACCGGCGGAAATTTCCACGTTGGCGCTGGCCGACAGTTTCAAGTTGGTGGAGGACTTGATTTCCAGGTCCTGCCCTTCTACCGTAATCTTGCCTTGAGTGCCCTTGATGTTGATGGTTCCGTTGGAAAGGATTTCCACCGACTTGTTATCGTAATCCAGCTTTATCCCTGGGGAGTCGGCTACGCAGGAGATCTGGACGAAGCGCTTCTGGGCCTCGTCGCTGATCACCAGCTTGGAGCTTTGGGGGGACTGGAGGGTGCGGAGCTTTACTTTGCCATCGCCGCCCACTGCGTTACTGGTGTTGTTAGGCGGTGCGTCTTTCCCATTCCATAACCCGGCCAGCACATAGGGCCAGTGAATATCGCCGTGCTCAAAGGCCACCAACACCTCGTCTCCCACCTCGGGCAGCCAGTGCAGCCCCACCTTGTTCCCCGCGCCTGGACTGGCAATTCTGGCCCAGTCGCTTTCTATCTTCTCCCCCAACCAGGGAAAGGTCACTTTCACCCGTGCCAGGTTGTCCGGGTCTTTGTTGTTACTGACCTGGGCCACCACCACGCCGTTGATTCGGCTGGAACCAGGCTGGGCAGCATGGCCTTGCCAGAATTGGGACACCACCGAGGGACGCCGGCCTCCAACGATAAAAGAGGTGGTGTAGCCCTCGTTACCAGTGTACCGGTGGGTGGATGCGGTAACCCGGTATTTGCCTGAGCGCTTGCCCAGCCCCGCCAGCTCCAGCCATTTTCCAGGAAGAATCTCCCCCATGCCATGATTGGTGACGCCCTCGGCCTGGATGAACTCGCCAGTCAAAGCATTCATAATGGACTGGGCCATGGCGTCGGCCTCCGCCTGGGTGTGCACAGGTCTGGTCACCAGGTCCACGGTGGACTGCCCAAAGGCGGCCTGGGCCTGGGATGCGCCGGTGCGGGAATCTTCAATTAGGGGGGCTCCGTTGCCCTTGGCAGTCTGGCCAGTGATGGCTGCTTTTTTCCTGAAATCCCAGCCTCGCACTGTTACCTTGCCGGTCTGCAACTGGGTGGTGGAACGAGTACGGAACTGGAACAACTCCATGCCCCAGTCAAGCCGGACTTCTTGTCCAGATGGCTCCTGAGGCTTCTTGAAGTACAGGGTTTTGCCCTCCACGCGCACTTCATACCCAATGCGGTCTGCCATATGCCACAGGAATTCCCAGTTGGTCTGGTTGGCCTGCACCAAGTGGTCGAAGACCTGAGTAGTGGGATCCACACTGGCGGTGAGGCCAGTGCCGTTGACCAGGGTGGATATTACATCGCTGTATTTCTTCTGCTGGAAGGTGCGGGTATAGCGGGAGCGGTGCAGCCGGTGGGCGCGGTCGTAGCCCTGAACTACGGCATAGAGATGGGTAGAGGGCACTACTGAGCTGAACTCCAGCCCCACGGACGTTACTTCGCCGTCCATTATTACCAGGTCTTTGCCGCGCTCCCGCTGGGAAATCTTTACCTCCGTGCCCTGGCCCAGGTAAGCGCCAAAGACATCGTCTGGAGTGTCAAACAAGGCGTCATCCAGGGAACTGAGATGAAACCGCAGCGTGAAGGAGTGGGGCAGGAAAAGATTATTTTCCACCTCTATTTCAGCCAGCGCCCGTTCCAGGCCCGCTGGCATACGTTGTCCCCCTAACTTGACGTCCAGTTGGGAATAACTGGCGGTAACAGTCATGCTCATAGTTGTCCCACCTCAGTACTTCAGGAATCCAGAGGCGCAATGTCCAGAAGCTGGCCAGGACGCAAGTCTTTGGGATTGTCCAGATTATTGACGTCCGCCACAAAACGCCACAACTTGGGGTCTCCGTAATGTTTCACAGCAATCAGGTCAATGGTGTCCCCCGGCTGCACCACATGGACCTTGTGGCCCCAAGTGCCCTGGCTGGTAGGGTTCTGCGGTTCCTGATAAGTAGCATCTTCGCACTCTTGAAGCTCCAGGCTCATCCTGGCCCGCACCGGCGTGCCATCGGACAGGAACAGGGTGTAAGTCACCCGCAGGGAGGTAATCACAGCCTGGAAAGTCAAGACCCGGCCCCAGCTGAACAAACAGCGGGGCGGCCGGCCCCGCTGGCTGCCCTGGCTTTGCCGGGTTTCACTGGAAATCTTGGTTAGATTTACTACCTTGTTGGTAAAGCTCCGCACGTCGGACTGCTGTTCATAGGTGTCAAAGAAAAGGTCCAGGCTCAAGCTAGTTGGCTCTCCCCCTTGGAACTCAGTGGGCGGAACGCTGAACCCGACTATGGGGTCAGAGTCCCATTTATTGGTCTTGGTCAGGCTGTATTCCGTAGGGTTAAAGCGCAGCTCAATCTGCTCCCCCGTTTCCACGTTGGTCAGATAGGCTTTGGCCAGCTCTCCGCTGACGCCGCCAGCCCCAGCCTGTCCCAGGCGGCGGACGGCTGCAGATGCCATTTGCGCCAATACCATTCCCTCTACCCCCTGTTGACTTACCGCCAGCCCTCAAAGCTGGGGCGGCCGAACCGTTCTTCTTCTATGACCAGTTTGTTCCGCAAGTAGGAGTAGGCCTTGGCCGACAAAAACTCGATTTCCCAGGGCTTTAGCTGCTCCACAATGCTGGATGCTTTGTGCGGGCTGCCGTTGGCGTCTACCCCGCCGGTTTCCGCGGCAGGAATGGGACCATCCACGTAAGACCGGCGCAACGGCTGACGCGCCTGGGGCGCAGCGCCCGGCAGGGCCGGTGGAACTGGAGTCTGGTTTGATGAATGGAGACTGTGCCCGCCAACCTGGGGCAATCGCCGGACGACAGGCGGCGCGGCGGGTGGCTGGGATGCAAGATGGTTTTCCGGACTGGACATATGGGGCATTAGCGATGGCGGCAAGGGCAGCCCACCGCTGACAGGGCCTTGTAAAGGACTTGCCGGTAAGCCAAGCCGGGAACTTTCACTGGCGCGGTTACTGGCCATGCCAGCGTTGTCCCGCAGCCTGGGGCGGTTACCCGAAACAATCCTGCCCAGGGGAGAATTGGCAACGGCAGAGACGCGGCGGGCAATGAGCACCGGCGTGCTAACTCCCCGCCAACCGGCCAGCTCCAGCCTGGGAGTGTGCGTAGCGCCCTTTCTGGCAATTGCCCATGCCGGACCACCGGGAATGGTCTTTCCCAGTTCCTTGACGCGGATCCGCCTGGTTGCTGGAGCGCTGGCAGCGCCGGGGCTGCCGGAAATTTCCTGCGCAGCTTTATCCAGGACCGGGGACTCCATCCCTACGGAAAAGCCGGAGACCAAAGCCTCTCTTGCTTTCTGCACCGGCAAGGAGGCGGAAAGGGGCAGTTCTGCCCCCGGCAATCCTGCGGGCCTTCTGGCAACAACCGCCTCACCTCCCATCATTTTCCCAGATGCACCAGTAGAGTCCTGTACCGGCGCAAAAGCATTTAGCGAGGCAGCAGCGCCCGCAGAACTATTTTCACCTGTTCCAGGCGTCCTCAGCCGGGGCTGCCAACGGGCGCGGTCTACCTGGAGTTCAACGCTCCGGGCGGCGCTGCCTGAGACCAGGTCCAGGAGTGACCGATGAACAACTATCCCGCCTTGGCCCAGCGCAGGAACAAAGGATTCCTTGCCGGTAACCCGCGGCAAGGCAAAGGTTCGCTGGATGGGCTGCCCCTTGCCCCCGCGCTGCCCTGGGGCTGTAGGACGGCTGGCAGCAGCTAGGTCATGACGATGCGCTGGTCTTACTACAGCGCCTCTGTTACCGGATTGGGGCAGGCCGTCACGCCGCGAGTAAGAATGCAGACCCTCAACTTCTGTAGCAAGGAGAGGCACGTCCGATCCGTCCTGGACAGAGTGGGACTGGAGGTGTGGCCCTGCTCCGGCCTGCGTGGATGGGACGGCAGCAAGGGCGCCTCCTGTTGCTTCCACCCGGCGGAGTTGGGGCACCCATTGGACAGTGTCTACCCAAGACTGTCCAGCAGTCCCAGCACTGTTGCTTAGGAGTTTCCCAATATGCTGCCGCTGCAACGCGAACGTCGTAGGGAAGCGCCTAATAACCCCAGCAGAAATTTCTTCATTGATCTGCCCATCAGCCCCTTCTTTCATCTGCCCGAACTTGATGGAGGAAGGCTGGCGGCGCCACAAAGGCGATGGGGTAGCTGAACCAGGGCCGCCGTCGGCCGAAAAATGATGACTTGGTTGTCCCTTGCCACCGCCAGCCCGGGAGTGATCCAGTGATTCCCGAAGAATTTGGCTGCCCAAGCCTGCAGTATTTCTAGAATACCTGCCAGCCAAGGGAAACAACCTGTTCCGGCGGCCAGCTACTTTGGATTCACCAGGGCCGGCAGTATCCCGGCGGGCGGTTGCTCCAGCATCTCCTGGAAACTTCAAAGAGGAATTCAGAGCGGGCCGATTATCCTGGCCCAGCCGCCTTCCTCCGGAAACTTGCTGGGAGGTCCCCTCGGCCCCTCTTGCGTTACCCGTCCTGCGCGGCAACAACTGGTTTCTTGCTCCAGCGCTGAGGATTGATTTCGCAGCGCTCCCTTTAACTTCATGAACCTTAGGAAGAGCCACATCCTGCCCCGCCGCAAGACCCTGACGCACCGCACCTTGAGTCTCACCAGACCAAGCTTCAGCATCTCCTGGCAAGTACCTGGGTACGGACGGCAGATGGGACGCTGGAGTAAACAGTGACCCGGGGAATGCTCCGGCTTCTTGGGCAACACTCCGGGGCCTTAGTCGGTATTGTGCCTGGGCGGCTCCTTGCCCCAGCGAACCCAGGGCGTTGCTGGTAGCCCAGCGGGTGTTCCGCTGCTGAATGCGCCGCGCTATCGCCATAACAGCCAGGGGTATGCGCCCAACAGCAGAAGTAACCCTCTGTAATCCGGCTTGCTGGCCCCCACGTATTCTGATGCCCAATGTCAGTCCGCCAGCTTCCGCCGTATGCCTCCCCAAAGTGAAGCGGGCGCTCTTTGGCGCAGCATTTGCGGCTGCCCCGTTCTCACCAACCGGAGCGACTAATTTAGAGGCTCTTCTTGCGGAAGAAGGGCTGTCCCATGATGCCCCTGCGCGGCGGCCGTAGCGCAGCTGTGGCGAACTACCTTGGCCCGGCACGGATGATTGCGCGGGGTTGCCCACGGAGGGCAGCAGCGAATCCTCAGCGTACCTTGACAGCGCCGGTCTGGCGGCAAGCCCGCGCGAGTCCCGCACCTGGGCAAACAAATTGGACAAGCCCGCAGCCAAAGCGCCTGCTGGGCGGCCAATGTTCCTTGTGGCGTTGCTCCTAGCGCCGGAACGCCAGAGCCTGCGTCGCAGCGGGCTGGGGTGGCGTTCTGACTGCACTGTGCCGCCCTCAACCACCCGGTTTGCACCACTTCCGGCAACCCGTGTTTCGGACTCATGGCTCCAGCCTGCGCCGCCGGCATTGCTGGCCGTCCGGTTGTTTATATCCCAGCCCGCCACTGCCAGTAGCAACGGTGTGCCAGCCCGCGCTCTCCAACCGGGCTTCCAATGCCCCACCGGCGGACGGCGCGCTACTCCGCGGCCGGTCCAGATACGCAGTCCGTCGGTCCGCTGCACCTTACCCAGCACTCTCCGGAACATGGGCAGGGAACCGGCTCTAGTTTGGCCCAAGACACCAAGGCCTGGTTTAAAACGCTTTATGTTTCCAAGTTGCAACACAGATAACTCAGGTCAGTGCCCTTAGTAGTAAATTCGGCTTGCTCAGGGAGATGCCGTTGTGGGTCAGCTCAAGGCTATGTACCGCCACTTCAGTCGCGCCAGCAGCGAAATCAGGCCCCTGCCAGCTCACTGGAAAAGCGCCAGTCAGGTTCCAGCGCATGACCTCGCCACCGTTCTGGGCGAACAGGATTACCGACACGTCCCGACGCTCCACCACACCCTGAGACATGTTTTGAAACCAGTCCCAAAGGTCCATGCTGTTGGCCACGCCGCTACGCAAGGTCAGGTTGCCGTAGGTGATACGGCCAGGCAGCTTGTGCTCATAGCCGTTGAGGCCGCCCTCCTGGTAGGTCTCCACTTCCACCTGTCCGCTTAACCCGGTGCATTCCTTGAACTCCGCCACCCAAAGTCCGTCAATGTCCACGGCAAAGCGGCAAGCGGCAAGTTCTTCCGAAGTGATCAACGCCTGGAGCAAGCGGGTTACCATTGTTGTTCACCTGCCATATTGGCATTTAGTTTTGTATTAGGGACATGCCCGGCGGCGGCCCTGACAACGGCTGTCGCCAGGCATATTCCCCCTTCAACTGCGCCTGGCCGCCACCCGGCTATCGTAAGCCTCGGTCAGGCGCTGATTAATTTTGGACACCTCTTCCACCCAGCGGAGCCGTTCCAGGTGTTCCAAGTTCAGCAGCTGTTCGTGAGACCAGTGGAGGTGGTATCCAAGGTACGCCATTTCCTCGTACAGCCGCTCCGCCGGGTAGATGGCTATGCCGCCACTGGAGCCAGCAATTCCCCCGGCCGGACCTCAATTCTGGCCTGGCAACCAGGGCAGGCAATCTGCCCCAGGGAGCCGGAGCCGTCATTGATGGAGCTGTAAAACTCCTGAAGGAAGGCCAGGTCTGCGGTGAACATGCGCTCCACCACGCCGGTGTTCACTTCCCGCAGGGAGCCCAAGCGGGTAATAACCCGGGACAGGATGATGATGCTCAAGTACGCCTCATTGTTCTTCACCCGGGCATCCCGCAAAGGAACAATCTCGTCCATGGCCGTGGCCAGGCGCATAGCGCCCTGGCGGTGGACAGTGCCTTCCTGGTCCACGTAGCCCTTGGGCAGCGTGAACTCATACTCGGTCTGCAACATCGTCATTTCACCCTCTCCAGGCCCTCATGGGCAATGGTGATTTCTTCGATGGCCACTGCCTGGTCTTCGGCGTTCACGTCCGGGCCTTTCCAACTGGAGGGCCAGCCATTAACAAAGTTGAACCGGGCCATCTCTTCCCCTGCCTGGTTATACATAATGACCGAGCCGTTGGCCCTGGCTTCAGCCACCTTGCCGTGAATTACTTTTTGCCGCCAGTCCCACAGGGCCTTGTCATCGGTGATGCCCCGGCGAAGCACTATGTCATCCCAGGTCAGGTCGCCGGGAATTTTCTGTATCACGGACTTGCCCTTGGCATCCACTGCCTGGTGTGTAACTACCTGGGACGAGTTATTGAACCCGCTGGCCTCTTTAAAGAAAGCGGAGACCACGCCATCCACGTCCAGGGCAAAATGTGCGCCTATTAAGGGGTCTCTTTCAGCCATCGCTGGTAGCCTCCTTGCTGCTTACTTGCTGCGCTCTTCAGGATTTGGACTAATTCTGCTTGACGGTCGCGTACATCTCCTCTCCCCTTGCGGGGGCGTTGCCTCAAAAGTCCCAGATTGCATTTTCGTCGTTCCGGCGAAAGCCGGAACCCAGATATGGCCGAACCTCGCAGCGGGCCTGGACACCGGCTTTCGCCGGTGTGACGATTGAGTTTTGAGGCAAGACCCCTTGCGGGAGAGGATTTAGGCGAGGGGAACTCCCCCCTCATCCCTTCGACTGTGTTCAGGGCAGGCCCAACCTTCTCCCACGCGGGAAGAAGGAGGCTCGCCGACATTTTCAAGCCTGCTTGTTATGTGGACTCTCTATGCCCCCGGCCGCCACTGGCTGATGCGGAACACCACGAACTCCGCGGGTTTAACCGGAGCGATGCCTATTTCTGTGGTGACAATGCCCAGGTCCCGGGCTTCCGGCGGGTTGGTTTCGGCGTCGCACTTGACGTAAAAAGCTTCCTGGGGCGTGGCGCCGAACAGCGCGCCGGAACGCCAGATAATGGTCAAAAAGGCGGTGACGCTGCGGTTGATGCGCTGCCACAGGGCCAGGTCGTTGGGTTCAAACACCACCCACTGGGTGCCGTTGTCAATGGACTTTTCCACCATGTTGAACAGCCGCCGGACGTTCAGGTAGTTCCAGGAGGGGTTGCTGGAAAGGGTACGCGCCCCCCACACGCGAATGCCCCGGCCCGGGAAGGCTCGGATGCAGTTAATGCCCGCAGGGTTGAGGCCCTCCTGTTCTCCCTTGGTAATCTTGAACTCCACATCCAGCGCGCCGCCCACCACTTCGTTGGCGGGAGCCTTGTGCACGCCGCGGGTGGCGTCGTTCCTGGCCCAGATGCCCGCCATGTGGCCCGACGGGGGCATAAGCACGCTCTTGCCCGCCACCGGGTCAAACACCTTGATCCAGGGGTAGTACAGGGCGGCATAAGAAGAGTCGTAGCGCACTACGTTCTTGCGCCAGTTCTCAATCTCCTGGGGCTTCATACCCGGCGGCGCATCCAGGATGGCTACGCGGTCTTTCATCTTCTGGCAATGGTCAATCATGGCGGTCTGCACCGCCTGGATGCCTTCCATGTCCACCATGCCTGCCTGGTAAGCCGCCATCAGGTCGGGGGCGCAGACCATGGTTACATCGTCGGCCACTTCCAGGCCGCCCATGCCGCTGCGCTCCGGGGCGCTGCCCGCAAAGTCCGTGGGGGCCACGGCCAGAATGGGGGCTGGAGCCAGAGCGCCTGCGGGGGCGGCGGCAAGATTATAGATGCCCAGGCTGGGCAGCCGTTCAGCGGCGGCTACGCTGGTTGCGCCCAGGTCGGCCACCCGCACAAACTTGGAACCAGTGGTGGGATCGTTGACCACCGCCTCCACGTAGCCGGTGGCGGGACGGCGGCGGAAGGTGAGGTTGTCAAAGGTTTCCTCATTGCTCCCCTTCCGCACAATCAGCTTGAAGGCCCCATCGCCGCCCGCAGGGCTGCCAGCCTCCGCCACTTCCACGGATATGCCCTGGGCCGCTTCCCCAGAACCCAAGGCGGTGATGCGCAGGGTATCCACCGGCGTAGCCGACCGGCTGGGCAAGGCTGCGGAGGGCGCACTGGCGGCAGCAGCTTCGGGGGAAGCTCCTATGCGGACGATGTAGCAGCGGCCGCCGCCATTGTTAAAGTACCCATAAACCGAGTGGGCCAGGAAAGAACCCGGCATGAAATCGCCGAACTGTTCTACAAATTGGGTCCAGTTGGTCACCAGGGTTGCGGTGTTCACCGGCCCCTTGCGGGCAAACCCAATAAAGGCCGCCACCGCTGTACCCACCAGAGCTATTGGTTTACTGCCCTTGTCCACCTCCTCCACATACACACCGGGGGCTTGATAAGTAGGCGCCATGTCTTTACTCCTGAACGGTTAGATTTGAGCACCTGCCTGGGGACGGGTTTCACATATGAGCCTTCCTCCCTCAGTAGCTGATTCTCGAATTTCTAGCTATTTGCCGTTAGGGGTTGTAAACAATTCCCTACACTCTCTTATACCTCTGCGTCGAAATCCCCCCCCGGCACCTGGATGCTCACCAGGCGTGTCTCCAGTCCCGGAGCGGTAATGACCAGGGTGTAGCTGCCCGCCAGCAGCCGCCGGAACCGATAGCGGCCCTGGGCATCGGTGACGGTTTCCTCACCACGCTCCGCTAAGGCCACCTTTGCGCCAGGGAGACCCTGGTCCGGCGCTCCCTGCGAGCGCACCGTACCGCCGATGTCATGGCGGACTTCTTCAACTCCAATAGCGGCATGGCCGTTGCTGTCCTTCTTTTCACCCACTTTCAAGGCAGCGCTGCGAGCCAGGCCCACAGAGGTTTCTTGTCGCAGGTCCATGTGCACCGTCAGCTTGTAGTCAATGGCCGGCTTGATGTCGTTGTCCACCACGCTCCAATAGTCCGCAGGGCTTTGGATAATGCCGCTGGGCTGGGCGGCGGCAGTGACAATTTCCTGGCCTGCGGCTTCCCCTTGCTGCAACTCCGGGGGGAATACCGGGTGCTGCAACAGCGTGACCAGCACCTGGCTAAGCAGGCGGTGTTCATCCGCCACGGCGTTGGCAAAGGCGGTGACGCGGTAGGTCAGGTCAAGGCGGACCTCCGGGCGGCTTTTGATGGCAGTGTTGTTGGGGCCGCTGCGCACCGTCCAGGGCACGGGATTGCGCAAGTCCAAATTCTCCCGGATGTCGAACAGGTACAGGCTGATGGTAGGCCGGGAAAGTCCCGCAGCCCATTCCCGCGTGGGCTTGTCAAAGGACACGTCAATCTCCGCCGGGTCCAGACTGCCCCGCTGCACCAGCAACTGCCTCAAGCTTTCATCCAGGTCTGCAAACATCTTTTCCTACTGAGCCTTGAATTAACCGCTAACCGCTCTCACCCAACCCTCTACCATCGCGGGAGAGGGCAGTCAGGCCTTCTTCCCCTCTGTGGGAGATGAGTTGCTGCGCCTTCGCCCTTTATGGGCGCGGGTTGGGCCTGCCCTGAGCGTGGTCGAAGGGGTGAGGGCGATGCCCTCTGACCAGCCCAAAGTACGGCCCAAATTCGCTCTCCACCAGCAGCTTGCCCATCTTCTGGTACTCCCGCCGGGCCGCCCGGATGACGTGCCGCATGCCAATGGGCTGGCCTTCCTGGGCCGCCAGGAAGGCCGCCATTACGCCAATGTTCTTGATGTTGCCGCCCGGCACCTTGAGCTGCCGCGCCAGAAATTCCAGATCAACGGTGGAATCCACGGGCGCACTGGAAGGAAATACCTTGCGCCAAATCTGGAGACGGTATTCCTCCTCTGGGAAGGGAAACTCCACCACAAAGTGCAGCCGCCGGGTAAAGGCATCGTCCATGTTCTTGCGAAAGTTGGTGGTCAGGATGCTGATGCCTTCGTACTCTTCCATCTTTTGCAGCAAAAAGCTGATTTCGATGTTGGCATAGCGATCGTGGGAGTCCCGCACCTCGGAGCGTTTGCCGAACAGGGCATCTGCTTCGTCAAAAAGCAGGATGGCGTTGCTGTCCTGGGCTTCAGTAAATATGCGCTCCAGGTTCTTCTCCGTCTCTCCGATGTACTTGCTGACCACCCCAGACAGGTCAATGCGGTAGAGGTCCAGCCCCAGGTCCGAAGCCACCACCTGGGCGGACATGGTTTTGCCGGTGCCGGAAGGCCCCGCAAAAAGGGCGTTCATCCCCTTGCCCAGGCTGGTCTTGCTCTGAAAGCCCCACTGGCCATAGACCAGGGGCATGTTCCGGAAGAAATGGCACATCTCCTGCAACTGGGCCACCTGATCTTCCGGCAGGACCAGGTCTTCCCAGGAGTAACGGGCGTCCACTTTCTGGGCCAGCCGCTCCAGCCTGCGGTTGGAATGCCAGCGGGCGGCAAAGCGCAGGTCTTCCAGGCTAATCTGGCCGCCGTCCCAAGACCGCCAGCGGGCCAGGTCCCGCGCCGTGGCCACCGCCCGCTGGACTTGCCCGCCGCTGAAACGGAAATGGCTGGACAAAAGGCCCAGTTCTTGCGCGGATATGCTGGCTTCCTGGCCCCGGAGACTGCGCTCCCACAACACCAGGCGCTCCGCGTATCCAGCCCTGGGCAGCTCCGCCACCAGCCAGGGCTGTTCCGACGCGGCTTCTTGCCGCCACCCCTGGGGCCGCCAGGCCGTTTCCCCCGAAAGAATGGTTAATCCCGGATGGTCTCTTACAGCGGTGAACAGGGCGGCGGCGCATTCCTGTTTTTTGGGGTCGTCTCCGGCCAGCAGGTGCACCTGGTCCCAGCACAACACTGCACCTTGTAGCCGCGCTTCCCGGCAGGCCAGCCGGACTAGCTGACCGGATGCCAGACCATCCTCAGACAACAGGCCAGCGCAGCGGACTATGAGCAAAGGCCTGCCCAGGGAACTGCTGAGGGCCTGGGCCACGGATTTTTTGCCAGTCCCGGCAGGCCCTGCCAGTTGCAGGATCAGGCTGGCCGCCCCAGGCGCATTGCCAAGGCTGGCCGCCAGGGACAGCAACTGTTGCCGGGTCTCTGGCTCTAGCACCAGGGCGTCCCAGGAAAACCTATTTCGCGCCAGCCGGGCGAAGGAGTTTAAGCGGGCATCCAGCGCGTCTCCGCCCAGCAGGAAGTCCGCCACCCTGGCATCCAGGAAGAGTACCTTGGACAACAGCGTCTGGTCACCGCTGCGGGGGTCTTCCGCCACTTGCAACAACTGGTGTTGCAACAAAGGCGAGGTGCTGTGGAATCTGTCCCGGTATTCCAGCCGCTGGGCCGGGCCAGAACAGAACAGGTTCAGGGCCAGGTTGACCGTGGGCCGCCTTTTACCCAGGTCGTCCTGCAGATAGGCGTAGAGGGTGCCGTACTGCAGGTCCATTTCCGGCACCAGGCAAAGGAGCAGCACTTGCCGGTGAAAGTCGTCCAACCCAAACAAGTCGCCCAGCTGCTCCAGCCGCAGACTGGCCCCAGCTAACAGGCTGGCGGCGGTGCGGGCGGCGGCACTGGCATGGAGCGATTCCAATTCATCGGCAAGGGAGTCCGCTCCCGGTTGCACGGCATCCATCCCATTTATCAGGCGGGCCAGGATAGCTTCTGCTTCCTGGTCGGAAAGGGCCAGACCTTTGAACTCCCCGCCGGACGACGGGTCAGCGCCGGACTGCCGCAGCCGCTGCGCTTCCCGGAGCAGCCGCAGGTTCAGCAACGCCATTTGGGCCTGCAAATACTCCAGGTTATCCTGGTATGGCTTAACCTTGCCCGGCATCTTCCGGATCTCCCTCGGAGAATTGGGGATTGATGGCTGAAGCAGGAAACTCGCCGGTGTCCGAACGGTCGCTCAGGTGGCGGCAGATAAAGTCCACCGCCTTGCCCAAATCCCGAAAATAGATCGTCTCATGGGTGCTGGCCTGAGTTATCTGGCCTTCCAGAATGCGGAAGTCCTCATCATTAACCAGGATGCGGACTACAAAGGTGGAGTAATGCGCCATTCCTCTCCTCAACCAGGATGCGGACTACAAAGGTGGAGTAATGCGCCATTCCTCCCCCGGCATCTGCCCGCCCCCTGGGCTGATGGTGAAATCCGCCCACAAAAAGGAAAGGGGCGCTGGACCGGCAGTCAAGCCTGTTCCAGTGCCCCTATGATGCGAGTAGGTTGTTCTAAGAGAGTTAAACCGGAGTTAATTCCGCGTTATGCGTTGGATGATGGGTGGCGGGCAGTCAGGGCGTGGTAAAGGGCCTGGGTCTGGGGGCTTACCTGGCAGTCCAGCTCCCGCTGCAAGGTCTCCTGGCAAATCTGGTACCAGCGCAGTCCCCGGCTCCGCTGGCCCAGCTTGAGGCAGCAGGCGATGAGGCGCTGGTAGGCGTCCTCACGGCACTTGTCTTTGACCAGGATGCGGCAGCTGAACTCGGTGCAGCTTTCGTAGTCTGCGGCGTAGTAATAATATTCCGCCACCTTCCCCAGGATGAAAAGGTAAATGTCAATAAGACCCTCCCGGCGGATGAGCGCAGCGTCGTCATAGGGGTCCATTTCCAGAAAATCGCCCTGGTACAGCAGTTCCGCTTGCTGGTACTGGGCAATGGCCAGCAACGGCCGGCCGGTTTTTTCCAGGGACTGCCCCTTGCGCCAGTGGTTCTCGAACTGCTCCACGTCCAGCCACACCGGCAGGTCAGTGTTCAAGTGATACTTTCCATCTTTGACCAGGATGCAGCGCGCTCCAAAGGAATCGTCCCCCAGAGCATTCAGGGTCTGCCGCAGCTCATGCGTTGCCACCCGCAAAGATACTGAAGCCGAATCCACGGAAGAATCGGGCCAAAGGGCATCGGTGATTACTTCCCTGGGCACCGGGCGGCCCCAATGGGCCAGCAAGAGCTTGAATATGCCGCGGGCGCGGTTGCTGCGCCACGTAGTTATTTCCCGGTCGCCCCGGCATATTTGAAGCCGGCCCAGAGTGTAGATGCGCAACAATGACGGAGAAACTTCAGCGCTGGCGCCGGATTCAGGAGAGGCGATTGGAGTGGCAACAGCCGGGGGCGCATCAGCATTAAAGGAAGCAAATTGCGTTGCGGAAAGCTGGGGAATTGTTTCCGCGGTCCCAGAATTGGAGAGAGACCGGAGCATACGCTGGCCGTCCAGCAGCAGGTCAACCGCCTGCTGCAATCGGTCCTTTATCTGGCCGTAGGTAATTCCAACCAGCCCACTGTTCAGGTCTAGCCTGGCGGCAGTTTCGCCAAGATTTTCCGGGGAAGCTGGTGTTTCGCCTGGCGCGGGGTTATCTCGGTCAAGCATTTTTCCCCCGAAAAGACTGCTGGCAGGGCAAGCTTTTGGAGTCTGTTTATAAGGGCTTGCCGCCCGTGGCTGACAAGCTCGCCACGAGCGGGAAATCCGCTCATCCTGAGCACGTCGAAGGATGAGGCAGCATGGAGGACTGGGGCTTTTCAAACACCTTCTTACACCACTTTCTCCTCTTCCATGCGATCCACCTCCTCCCCGGTGAGGCCGCCCAGGCTGATCAGAAGTTCCCTGGTATTCTCCCCCAGGGTGGGGGGAGTGTCTGCCCTGGATTCCAGACAGCCCGTTAACCTGATGGGGGTCTTTACCGACTTGAACCGCCCGCCCAGGGTATCCCCCGTCTCCACAAACATCTGCCGGGCCTCCAAGTGGGGACACTGGGCCAGGTCGGCAATGGTCTGGGCCACGCCCATGGAAAAGCCAATCTCGGTGAACTTGGCCGCCACATCCCACTTGGAAAGGTCCCGGGACCAGGCTTCAATTGCGGGGATGATATTGTCTCTAAAGAACTCGCCGCTGGCGCCGCCCAGGTAACGCTTGTCCTCGGACAAGTCCTGGCGGCCCATCATAATCCAGAGGGTCTTCCAGCGTGCGGCAGCGGCGGCGGCCCGCACCCCGGCCATCAGCACATAGCCGTCCTTAGCCTTGAACGCCAGCCCGGCGGTGGCAAGGCGGTCCCAACTACGGCCAGGGTTCTCTCCCTTGGCCTGATAAGCGTTCATGTTGCTAATCATATGGGACACCATGCACTCGTACATGGACATGTCCACGTGCTGGCCCTGGCCAGTGCGGCGGCGGGTCTCCAGGGCCAGGACAATCCCCAGAGCTGTCCAGAGACCCGGCACAGAATCGCCCACGTTGTCCCCCACGCTCTGGGGAGCACCGTCAGGGTCGCCGGTCAGTTCCATCCAGCCGGACATGCCCTGGATGCTCAGGTTGTTGGCCGGCCAGTTGGAGTAAGGGCCGCGGCCCGCCGCGTTGGAATCGCCGTAGCCGGTGATGGTGGCATAGACCAGGCCTGGATTGATAGCCCGCAGGTGATCATACCCCAGACCCAGGCGATTAAAAGCCCCCGGCCCCCAGTTATCCAGCAGCACGTGGGAGACCTTTACCATGTTCTCAAAGGCGCGCTTGCAGCGGGGGTCCCGCAAGTCCACCGTTACGCTCTTTTTGTTGCGATTGATGCCCAGGTAGCGGGAGCTTATGCGCTGGCCGCCAGGATATTCAATAAAGGGGCCGCGCTCCCTGGCATTGTCCCCGCTGCCCGGACGCTCAATCTTGATGACCTCTGCGCCCATGTCCGCCAGGATCTGAGAGCAGAAGGGGCCAGCCACGATGTGGGTGGCGTCCAGGACTCGAATGCCCTCCAGGGGCAGAGGGAGCTTGTGGTGATTGCCACTGGTCATTGGTGCACCTCAAACGAAATTGACCCGCCTCTACCCACTCAGTGCCTATCCTAAAATCAAAATTGCAACCACTCGCCCTTCGACAGGCTCAGGGAGAGGACTGGTTACCCCGCTCATGGTGAGCCTGTCGAACCATAGCGGGGTGTTTTTAAATGGGACCTCACTGGCCCACAAACCTGGGACGGCGTTTTTCCAGAAAGGCCCGGTAGCCCTCCTGGTAGTCGCGGGTGTCAAACTGGGTCAGGGGCAAGTCTAGTTCCTGAGCGGTAAGCTGCGCCAGGGAAGGTTTGGCCTCCACCTGGTTCAGAGTGCGTTTGTTCACCGCATGGGACAGGGGCGCCAGCTCGGCGATTTCCCGGGCAAGCTGGTAAGTGCGCTCATGCAACTCTCCGGCGGACGTTACCTGGTTGACCAGCCCAATGCGCAGAGCATCGGCGGCGTCCAGCAACCTTCCGGAGAGCAAAATATACAGGGCATTGCCCCGGCCCACCAGGTTCACCAGCCCCTGCATCTCCACATGCCCAATGGTTATTCCCAGCCGCGCCACCGGGATGCCAAAGCGGCTGCCCGTTGCCGCAATGCGCAGGTCGGTAGCCACCGCCAGCTCGCAGCCGCCGCCCACACAGAAACCTTGAATCATGGAGATGGTGGGCGTCTCCAGGTCGTGCAGGGTGCGCAGCAGCTTGTTGACCGCGTCGTTGTAAATGCGGCCGCGGGCTGAGTTAGAGCGGTACTGGTCAAAATCCCGGATATCCGCACCGGCGGAAAAAGCCTCGCCGCCCGCACCGGTAATTACAATGGCCCGCACCTCCTGGTCCTGGTCCAAACTGGTAAGCAGCGCGGCCATCTCCCCCCACATGGCGTAGGAGATGGCGTTGCGCTGACCGGGCCGGTTGATGGTGATGGTGGCAATGGGCGGCTGGCGTTCCAGCAGAATATGTTCAGGCATTTTGCGCGCTATTTCCGCTCAAGAAGCTCAATGCGCACATCATCGGGGGCGCGCACAAAAGCGATGCGCACGCCGGGCCGGATGGTGCGCGGCTCCACGGCAAACTCCGCGCCCCGGCGCTTCAGGTCCGCCGCCGCCTCATCCAGGTTGTCCACCCGGAAGCCAAAGTGGTCCAGACCCAGGTGCGGGTCCCGGGGGCTGGACTGCATATCAGCATCGGCGGGCACCCGGGCGATAAACACCGCCAGGCCGTTGATGTCCAGGTCAATGCGGGGCTGGCCGTCGGACTGGATGGACTGGATGATCTTGGCGTCGAACATCTTTTCAAAGTAATGGGCCATGCCCATGGGGTCTTTGCTGCGCAGGTGGATGTGGTCATAGCTGTATCGTGGCATAGCGGCGCTGCTCCACACTGGTATTGCCAGGGCCAAGGTAGCCTGCCCCTGGGAGCTTGTCAAGGGGGCGAATTGACTCACAATAAAAGTTACCGAAGGAGGATACGTTGCCTCAAAATGCGTGTTACCGAAGGGGAGGTAGACATGATGACCCGAGGCAGCGTGGAAGAGTACGTGACGGCGGTACAGGAAAGGTATAGGCGGGCCAGCCGCCGGGAGAAG
>VGZV01000006.1 GCA_016872385.1 SAR202 cluster bacterium
CGGCTGGGGCAGCACCCCAAGCTTGCCCCGGCAGCCAATCACAGGGACCCGGCAACAATGCTTCGGTAACATTCCTGGATCAGTGAATCATCTGCCCTTCGGTAACATTCTTGTTTGAGTTGACACGCTTGCTTGCTGGCCCTGAACGCCCAACGTATAATCCCCCTGCGCTGCAAGTGGCTTGCAGCTTCTTCTTCCACAAGGGAAGAGGAAGTAGTTTCTTTCCTCACGAAGGTAAAAAGGAGGTTCCCCATGCCGGAAAGTCTGACTAACTTTGTGGAAACCACGCAACCCACCCTGCTGGCCTCCGACCCTGAATGGCGCACGGAAGGGCCGCTGTGGCATGCCCAGGGCTACCTGACCTTTGTGGACCTGGGCAAGAGCCAGCTCTTGCGCTGGAGCCCCGGCGGCAAAGTGACCACGGTGCGCGCCGGTACCGGCGAGGGCAATGGCTGCACCTTTGACCGCAGCGGCAACCTGCTGATGTGCGAAGGCGCTGACCACCGGCGCATTTCCCGCATGTTCAGTTCCGGAGTGGTTGCCACCGCCAGCGCGGGGTACCAGGGCAAGCGGCTGAACAAGCCCAATGACGTTGTTTGCCGCTCCGACGGCAGCATTTACTTTACCGACCCGGAGTTGCGGGTGCCCAAGGACCAGCGGGAGCTGGGCTTCTCCGGAGTGTTTCGCATTTCCCCCGATGGAGCGACCCACCTGGGCACGGACGAATGCGAGTACCCCAACGGCCTGGCCTTCTCCCCCGACGAGAAGGTGCTGTACGTGGCCATCAGCCGCCTGGATGAGCGGTGCATTCAGGAGGAGGAACGGAAGCAAGTGTGCGCCCACCGGAAAATCCGCGCCTTTGACGTGGCACGGAACGGCACGCTGAGCAACAACCGGGTGCTGGTGGACCTGTCATCGGCAGAGCCGGGCGTGCCCGACGGCATGAAGGTGGACAGCAAGGGCCGCATCTTCTCCACCGGCTCCGGCGGCATCCAGATAATCTCGTCCCAAGGCGAGCGCCTGGCCACCATCCGGGTGCCGGAGGTGCCCCGAAACCTGGCCTTTGGCGGCGCGGACTTCAAGACCCTGTTCATTACTGCAGGCAAGTCTCTTTACAGCATCAAAGTGAAGGAGCCGGGCATTGCGCCGTATTAGGCCCTGGTAATTAAAGGCGGCAGTATGTCAGTTTACCCCAGGCTCGACTCGTCGCACCCCGACAAGTCGGGATGCCCAGATACTTACATGGATTATGTGTTCTCCTGGATTCCGGCTTCCGCCGGAATGACGAACGGCTAATTGATACACTACCTTAAAGGCGGCCAAGTTGACGGCCACCCTTGGAGTGGGCATAATCCCATCAACTCAGCGCAAGGGAGGGAACAGAAGTGGCTACCAAGCAGCGCACAATAGTGGGCAGCGGGAAATTCACTTACGAGATGCACGAGGATTGGGCCAAGGTGCCCGCGGGCTGGAAAATGCCCGCCGCCGCCGTGTATGGCGATAATGAGGACCGGGTTTACTGCTTTAACCGCGACCCGGACCATCCCATCTGCATCTTTGACCGGCAAGGCAACTACATCTCCTCCTGGGGCAAGGGGACTTTCAAGTTTCCCCACGCCATCATCCTGGACAAGGAGCAGCACGTCTGGCTGGTGGAGCGCAACAACTGCCAGATTATGAAGTTCACCAAGGGCGGCCGGCGGCTGATGACCATCGGCGAGAAGGGCTATCGCTCCAACACCGGCGCGGATAACACCGATTTCGGCTCCAACGGCTGGAAGCTGGTCACCCGCGGCGCGGAACCTTTCAACCTGCCCGCGGGCATTGCGGTGAACGAAGCCGGAGAGGTCTTCATCGCCGACGGCTACGCCAACGCCCGGGTGCACAAGTTTTCGTCCGATGGCCGCTTGCTCATGTCCTGGGGCGGGCCCGGCAAGGCCAACGGCCAGTTCAACCTGCCCCACGGCTGCTGGCTTGACCGCCGCGGGAGGCTGCTTATCTGCGACCGAGAGAACGACAGGGTGCAGGTGTTCAGCCAGGACGGCAAGCACCTGACCACCTGGCCCACCAAGTTCATCGGCCCCGCCGTAATGTACGTGGACGGTGAGGACACCGTATATGTGGCTGAGCACAACGGCGGCCTCATCAGCATTTGCAACCTGGACGGCCAGCGGCTGGCCCAGTGGGGCGGCATGGAGCGGCGCTCTTGCCACGGGATTTGGGTGGACTCTCACAAGGACCTGTACGTGGTGCAGCCCTACACCGGCGGCGAGGGGCGCACCGTGGTCAAGTTTGTCCGCAGGTAGGCGTTGCAGGCGGAAGGCGGTTTTGTTATAGTGTCTGGGTGCCTTCGGGCATCCAGGGCGGGGCTGTAGCTCATCTGGGAGAGCGCTTCAATGGCATTGAAGAGGTAGGGGGTTCGAGTCCCCCCAGCTCCACCAAAAGACTTTGGGCCTCCCTAAGTAGCTCAGTTGGGAGAGCGCCCCGATGGTATCGGGGAGGTAGGGGGTTCGAGTCCCCCCAGCTCCACCAACCACAAGACAGCAAAATTGCGGGGGGAGCGGACTTAATCCGCTCCCCCCTATTTTTCCCTTAATCCACGCCCCCTAGCGGGGCACGTGGTAGGGCACATTCACCAGGATTATCCGGTCTTGCCGCCCCAGGGCGGAACGCACCAGCATGGCCGTGTGGTTGTGTAAGAGCTGCTGCCACCAGCGGCGGGGCACAAACTCTGGAATTACTACCGTAATATGCTCGCTGGGGTTCTCGCTGGCCACCTTCTTGATGTAGTCCACCAGCGGGCGCACCACCTCCCGGTACGGTGAAGGCAAGATAGTCAGCGGGATATTGGTTTCCAGACGGTCCCAACGCCGTTCCACCACGTGGGCCGTCTCCGTGTCCACCGCCACATGCACCGCTTGCACGTCCCGGCCAATGAGACGGGCATACTCAATGGCCGGCAGTACTGCCCGATGCACTCCGCCGACTGGAATGATAACCACCCTGCGACGAGTGGGCACCGCGGGCACATGATTTTCCAGTGACAGGGACTCAGCCAGAGCACGGTAATGGCCATGTATCACAGCCAGCCCCGATAGCAAGATGGGTATGGCCACCACCACCAACCACGCTCCCGTGGTGAACTTGGTGACAGTCAGGACAATCAGGACGGTTCCAGTGACCAGCGCCCCTACTCCCGTCACCAGGGAACTGTGCCACCAACCATGCCCTCGCTTTTGCCGCCAGTACCGGGTCATCCCAGCCATAGTCAGGCTAAAACCGATGAACACTCCGATGGCGTACAACGGCAAGAGTTGGTGCACATCGCCCTGGAAGAGGAAAATCAACAGGATGGCAAATCCCGCCAGGAGTAATATTCCGTTGGAAAACACCAGGCGGTCCCCCAGGTTGGACAAGGGCCGCGGCAAGAAACCGTCATGGGCCAGCCGCGCCGCCAGCGGAGGAAAGGCCGAAAAGCTGGTATTGGCTGCCACCACCAGGATAAACAAAGTGCTTAACTGGGTAACATAGTAGAACACACTGCTGCCAAAACTTAAGCGAGCCACCTGAGAGACCAGGGTCTCCCCCTCCACGGGCCGCAACTCGTACACATAAGCCACCGCGCTCAGACCAACAAACATGACGCCCAATACCACTCCCATCACCAGCAAGGTGATGCGGGCGTTCCGCACTTCCGGAGGACGGAAGATGTTCAAGGTGTTGGAGACAGCTTCAACACCTGTAATGGCCACACACCCGGAAGAAAAGGCACGCAGCAACAGAAAGGCGCTCAGGGTTGGCGCTCCCACCATTATGGAGGCGGGCAGCGGCTGGGGAGCCAGGCCCTGGAATATGTGACGGTACGCGGCTACTGCCAGCATGAGCAGGAAGCTGCCCACGAACAGATACACGGGTAGTGCCAGGAACTGGGCGGACTGCCGCACACCCCGCAGATTCAGCACTGTCAGTACCACCACCAGCAGCACCGCCAGAGGCACCCGAAAATGAATGAAGCTGGGGAACGCGGAAACTACCGCCGCAGACCCTGCGGTGACCGATACCGCTACCGTTAACGCATAGTCCAACAGCAAGCTGGCTCCCGCCACGACACCGGGACCTATTCCCAGGTTTTCCTTGGCTACCACGTAAGCCCCGCCGCCACTGGGATAGGTACGGATGACATAGTCGTAGCTGAGCATCACCAGCACCAGCAGGATGGCAATGGCTGCTGTGATGAACGGTATGTCCACGTGCCAGGTCTTGCCGCCCACGTTCAGGCCCAGCAAAATTTCTTCCGATGCGTAGGCGGATGATGAAATGGCGTTGGCCGCCACAATGACAAAGGCCAGCGGCACCCCCAAACGGGCGCTTCTGGCTTGCCAAGAGGCGAGAGGATTGCCAATGATTATGGAGCGAATGGAGTTAAACATGAGTTGACCAGGGAGCAGGACAGGAAAAATCTAGAACTCAATCCGGCACTGCAAAACCCCCTTGGCGGTCCTCTTAGGCCAAGGGGGTCTGAAACATTTCACAGGCCAAGTTGGCAGAATAGACCATTATTTCAGGTTAGGCGCCACCTCTTTGGCAAAGAGCCGGATTGAGTTCATGACACGGTTAACCGTGATTTGTCCGCCAACGTTTGGCTCAATCATTACGCCAGTCAGCCCCAGGTCGTCGCGCAATTGGGTAAGACGCTCCACCACCATGTCCGGAGTGCCGTAGGCCAGGCGGTCCCGCAGCAACTCTTCATATGTCACTTCAGCCAGGCGTTCAGCCCGCTCAGCCCGCTCTTCCGAGGCTGTGGTCCCGGCGCTGCTGGCCGACTTGGCAAAGTTTTCTGCCAGACGTCGGTAGGAGCGCATGGTGGTGGCTTCCGGCTCAGAAAGGGCTTTTTCCTTAGTCTCCGCCACGTAGGCAGGGATGCGCACGTACACGTCGCCATCACCAGGGTGGCCGGCCTCGCGCCAGGCCTGGCGGTAGCTCTTTATTGTCTGGTCAATCTCAGGCAGGCTGAAACCCCGCAGTCCGGTGACCATGGGCATACCCATGGCGCCAACCTGGGGGAAGGTCTCTTTGGTAGTAGCCGCCACCCGGATGGGCGGATGGGGCTTCTGGTAGGGCTTGGGCACCACGCTGAGTTCTTTGAAAGTGAAGTACTTGCCCTGATGGGAGAAGCGCTCTTGCGTCCAGGCCTTCAGGATCACCTGCAGAGACTCCTGGAAGCGCTCGCGGCTTTCGCCGTAAGGAATGCCATAGCCTTCGTAGGAGCGGGGGAACCCGCTACGGCCCACACCGAAGTCCAGCCTGCCGTGGCTGACCTGGTCCACGGTGGCCGCTTCCTCGGCCAGACGCACCGGATGGCACAGGGGCAGCACGCTGACGCCGGTGCCGATGCGGATGCGCTCGGTGCGGGCGGCAATGGCGCCGGCCATTACCAGCGGCACCGACACCACTGAGGGTATGCCTGCGCCCATGGGGTCGGTGGGGCGACGCGGCCCGGCAAAGTGCCGCTCCGCCAGCCACAAGCCATCCAGCCCCAGCTCTTCAGCCATGTCCACTATTTGAAAGGCTTCAGTAAAGGCTTCTTCCTGAGTGACCCCAGACCGGTAATCGCACTCCATTACTAGGCCGACGTGCACGTTCTACCTCCTGGTCCTTGCTTCCAGAAGCAAGGCCGCAACTCACAGTCTGAATAATACCACTCTTATTAGTGTACCAGACAACGCCAGAGCTTCGGTCGCTAGCCGCTTTGCTTTAGATAGGTCTGGGGGCTGGCCAGAAATTTGGTGCGGCATTCCAGCCCGCAAAAATAGACCCACTGGCCGTTGTGAAAGCTGCGGGTGCCCTTTTGCGGGTCGACTTCCACCGCGCCGAACCTGGTGGTGCCGGTAGTGCTGCGGGCCGCCGCCACGTCTATCTCTTTGCCACAGACCGGGTCTTTGGGCATTTCAACAACTCCGAATGCTACGACTTCTCCATCCCAGATAGCAGAGGATAGGGTGAGTGCAGGTTACCCCCTCACCTAAATCCTCTCCCACAAGGGGGGGGCCTTGTTCCAAATGTCACCCTGAGTCCCGATGCAATCGGGACGAAGAATCTAAATTTCCGGAATTTTAGACCCTTCGTCCTTCAGCCGAAGGACTCAGGGTGACGAGAGTTGGATGAAAATCGTATTCTCCCAGCGAAATCATTACTTTTGGAACAAGGCCCACAAGGGGGAGCATGATTCTCTGTTAGCGGTAGTTTATCCTGGCCGCTGTTTCACCCCGAAGGGGCAAGGTCGTACATGGACTCGCCCAGCCGCACCCTGCCCGGTTGGTCCAGCAGGGCGCGGGCAATCCTGGCCCGGTGCTCAAAGCTGGTGCCCATGCGCATAGTCCAGGAGGACACCCGCCGGAACCACAGGTTCAGGTTAAACTCAGCCATGAACCCTATGCCGCCGTGGATTACCTGGGAGGAGCGCACCACTGCCTCGCACTTGTCGTTGGCGAAGGCCTTGGCCTGGGATATCTCGATACTGGCGGGCAGCCCCTGGTCCATACGCCACAGGGCTTCGTAGGTCAGCAGCTGGACACCGTCTACCCAAACAATCATGTCGGCGCACAGGTGCTGGATGGACTGGAAGGCCCCAATGGGCCGCCCAAAGGCCACCCGGTTCTTGGCGTAGTCAATGCCCATCTCCGCATCCTTGCGGGTGGCGCCCAGCATCTGGGCGCACAGGAGGATGGTGCCCCGGTCCAGCATTCCTTCAATCACCGGCCAGCCCTGGTGCAGCCTTCCTACCAGGCTGGAGGCGGGGACAGCTACACGGTCAAAAGTCACCCGGCTCTGCTTGTCTTTGACCATGGTGCCCAGGGGCGTGTGGGAAATGCCAGGCAGGTTAGTATCCACCAAGAAAAGGGATAGGCCAGCTTCACTCCCCTGGGCTGAAATCCCCCCAACCCCCCTTTGCAAAGGGGGGCTAGACAGTCCCCCCCTTTCGTAAAGGGGGGTCACGGGGGATTTGTCTCCACTGACAGGCGCAGTGCGGCAAGCCACCAGGAATTTCTGGGCGGCGTTGAAGTTGTCCACAAACATTTTAGTGCCGGAAATGACGTAGCCGTTGCCCTGGGGCGTGGCCTGGGCGTGCACCGTTTCAGGCAGCAAGCGCGGGTCAGTTTCCAGCAGTGCCCAGGTAAGGACCATGTCTCCCCTGGCCACCGCGGGCAGCACCTCTTTCTTCTGCTGCTCGCTGCCGTCTTTGGCAATGGTCAGAGCCGCCATCATGGTGCTGTGGAAGGGCACGGGGGCAATGGCCCGGCCCAGCTCTTCAAAAATCAGGCCCAGGTAGGCCAGAGGCAGGCCCTGGCCGCCATAGGCTTCCGGCAAGGCCAGGCCCAGCCAGCCCAAATCAGCCAGCTTCTTCCACAGCGCCGGGGGATAACCCAGGTCGTCGGCCTCCATAGCCCGGGCCATTTCCGGGGGGCATTCCTTTTCCAGGAACTCCCGGGCCAGGTTTTTGAGCATTTGCTCTTCTTCGTTAAGCAGTACGTCCATGACCGTCCAAGAACCCCCATCCTGACCTTCCCCCTTGGCAATGGGGAAGGAATAAGTCTCTCCCACTTAACCGGGGGATATTTAGAAGGGGCAGCTTGCGAGTTTCTAGCTCCTGGGCATGCCCAGGCCCCGGCGGGCTACCTGGTCCCGCATGACCTGTACGCTGCCGTGGTTGATGCCCGACTGGAAGGCTCCCAGAACGTTGTGGGCGAAGATGCCGTCTTCAATAGCTTCCGGCGAGCCGTTCATCAGTTGGGCATAAGGCCCCAACACCTGGGTGATGGTCTCGGTGGTGCGGACGCCATGCTCCGGGCTGAACACTTTTTCTGCGGAGCCTTCATAGGTGAACTTGCCGCCGTGCTCCACCAGCGACATGGAACGCAAGGTCATCAGGCGGCAGACCTGGGCCTCAATCCAGAGTTCCGCCAGCCTGTCCCGCACTGCCGGGTCCTGGGCCGGGGTGAACCCTTGAAAGTCGTTTTCTTTGACCCAGTTGATGATGTCCTCGTCACGGCTTACCGAGAGCAGGTAGCGGCTGGCCCCCACCCGGTCCAGGTTAAGGCCCATAGCCCCCACATACCACCCCATGTTCTCCTCGCCCAAAATGCAGGAGGCGGGGACGTGCACGTCTTCCAGGAACACCTCGTTGGTGCGGGCCTGTCCGTAAGTGGTGCCCAGAGGCGCAGTGGGGTTGCTCTGGATGGTCCACAGGGGGCGGACCGTGATGCCGGGAGTGTCCATGGGAATCAGGAAAATAGAGATTCCCTTGTGCTTGGGAGCTTCGGGATCAGTGCGGGCCATCAGATAAAGGTGGGTGGCGAAGTGGGCCGAGGAGGTGAACATCTTCTGGCCGTTGACCACGTACTCGTCGCCGTCCCGCACTGCCCGGCACTGGAGGCTGGCCAGGTCCGCGCCCGCCTGCGGCTCGGTGAAGCCCAGGCCAAACACAATCTCGCCCCGGATGATGCGGGGCAGGAAGTACTGCTTTTGCTCCTCGGTGCCCGCGGCCAGAATGGCCGGAGCGCCGCTGCCTGCGCCGCCCACGCCAATGCCTACGCGGGCGAACTCCTCTTCCACCAGGTACTGGTCAATGCGGCTGCCGCCCTGGCCGCCGTACTCCTTGGGCCAGCTGATGCCCACCCAGCCCCGGTCGGCGATTTTCTTCAGCAGCTCCCGGGTCCGAGGCCCGCGGCCTTCCTCCCACCCTTTGGCAGCTTCCGCCAGCACCTCAGGAGACACGTTCTCTGCAATGAACTGACGGACTTCTTGTTTGAGGGCTTCCTGCCGGGGCGTAAATCCAAAGTCCATGGGCGCACCTCAACCAGCGGCGGGCCTTTAACCTGGCCAGGCGAAGGCCGCAACTATTTCTAGTTTAAATGTCGCCACCATCTTGCCTTGCGCCAGTGGGAGTGTCAAGGGGAGAGAATGTCACAACTAGGGAATCCCTCACCCCCTAATCCCCCTCTCCCGCCCATCGGGCGAGGGGGACTTTTAGGGACGGCCTTCCTCCGTTAGCTTACGCCTGCTAATCACTGCTGCCCCGCCCCCAGCTTATTCACAAAAGCCTTTCCGCCCTTCATGACCAGCTTCAGCTTGTTCCGGTCCCGCAGCAGGCCAATGTTGCCCAGGGGATCGCCCTCCACCGCCAGCAGGTCCGCCTGCTTGCCCGCTTCCAGGGCGCCAATCTCCTTGTCCAGCCCGCAGCACTCGGCAGCCCAGCCCGTGGCCGCCTGGATGGCCTGCATGGGGGTCATGCCCCGCTCTACCAGCAGCTCCAGCTCCCTGGAGTTGGCCCCGTGGACAAAGCCGCCTGCGTCGGTGCCTGCCACCACTTTCACTCCTGCGGCCAGGGCCTGGTGCATACTGGCCTGGTGAATCTCCTGCAGCGCCCTGGCCCTGGCCTGCATATGGGGTGCGCTGACCGTGGAGTGGAACTCGTACACTTCAAAGGTGGGCACGAAAAATGTGCCCATGTCGGCCATCATGCGCAGCAGGTCAGGCTCCTCTGCCAGGTAGCAGCCGTGCTCCACAGAGCCGACGCCCGCCTCGATGCACATCCGCAGCCCCGGCCCGCCCAGGGCGTGGCACATAGTCTTGCGGCCCAGGGCGCGGGCCTCCTGCACCAGGGCTTTTACCTCGTCGGGGCCAAAGGCGATGTCCCTGGGGCCGTGGCCGGAGCGGGAGCTGGCCCCGCCGGTGGTGGCGAACTTGATAACGTCGGCGCCCACCCGCGCCATCTCCCGCACCTTGGCCCGCACCGCATCTACCCCGTTGGCTACTCCCGAGGGCAGCCGCGGGTCTTCCGGGAAGCTGTGGCTGTGGCCCGAGGGGCTGACCCGGTCGCCGATGCCGCCGGTGGGTGAGATGATGCTCACCGAGACCACCAGCCGGGGGCCCGGGTACAGGCCTTCTTCCACCGCCTGCTTGAACCCGGCGTCCAGCCCGCCTGCGTCGCGGACGCAGGTGTAGCCCGCCGCCAGGGTGTCCTCCAGCACCTTGGCGGTGCGCAGGTACTGCAAGGAGAGGGGTTCCTGCAGGCCCCACCGGCTGGGCAGGTCGTAGCCTTTGGAGGCCAGGTGGTCGTGGCAGTCAATCAGGCCCGGCAGCAAGGTCAGGCCGGTAAGGTCAACCACTTCTGTGTCCGGCGGCATTTGCACCGAGCCGCGCGGCCCCACCGCTTCTATGCGCTGGCCGTTGACCAGCACCACCGAGTTGTTGATTACCGGGCGGCCCGTGCCGTCAATGAGCCTTGCGCCTGTCAGAGCTTGCATGGGAACACCTCCTGCGGGCAATGGGAACTGGCTGTGATGCTAGAGAAGGCGGTTGCCGGTGTCAAGCTGTACTAGCTCAGGGCACTGGTTCAGTTTGGGTCTCGTCACACCGGGGGAAGCCGGTGTCCAGTAAAGCGCGTCAACCTAACCAGCCTTGCACAGCTTGTTAATCCACTCACCTTTCGACGGGCTCAGGATGAGCGGCGGAAATATTGAGCTACTAATGCATGACTTGCATGACTTGCATGACTTTATAGTCGTTGTCTGGAGTCTGGCTTCTACCGGAATGACGGGGAGCAAACTGATCCATCACCACAGCGCAATTCAAATTGACACTCCTCTCAAGCCGATGATATATTGGCTGCGATGATAGCTTCGTTTGCCCCGCGGGTGGACGTGATTTTTGATTGTCCCGTAGTAGTTCTTTCATGACGCTTGCCATTCTCCAGGCGTTTGACGCCAGCCGGTACGCCCACAACTGGACTGCGGTAGCCCTGGCCGGGGCGGTGGCCGTGGCGGGAATGCTGTTCATGTTTGCCGCCTCCCGGCTGCTGTCGTCCCGCCGCCCTTCGGCGGTGAAACTTACCCCCTACGAATGCGGCATCCCTCCCGCCGCGTATAACTGGTCAAGCATTAACATCCGCTTCTACATCTTCGCCATCCTGTTCCTGATGTTCGACGTGGAAGCGGTGTTCCTTTTTCCCTGGGCGGTGGTGTTCCTGAAGCAGCAAGCCCTGGGCAACCCGGTGCCCTTCTACGCCATGATTATCTTCCTGGGCGTACTGTTCTTTGCCGTGATTTACGGCTGGAAGAAGGGGGTGCTGGAATGGCAGAAGTGATATTGGGTCCCGGCAATGTCCCGGCGCCCAGCCTGCTGGACCAGGCTTTGGCGGGCCGCGTACCTGGGGCGATTACCACCACCAAAGACCAGCTTTTTGCCCTGGCCCGCAAGTCCTCCCTGTGGACCCTAAGCTTTGGGCTGGCCTGTTGCGCCATCGAGATGATTTCCACCTACATGGCCCACCACGACTTTGACCGCTTTGGAGTGGTCACCTGGCCCTCGCCGCGCCAGTCCGACGTGATGATTGTGGCAGGCACAGTGGTCAAGAAGATGGCCGACCCCATCCGCCTGCTGTACGAGCAGATGCCGGACCCCAAATGGGTCATCGCCATGGGTAGTTGCGCCACCAACGGCGGGCCTTACTACCGTTCCTACTCGGTGGTCATGGGCGTGGACCACATTATTCCCGTGGACGTGTACGTGCCCGGCTGCCCGCCCCGGCCCGAAGCCCTGCTGTACGGCATACTGAAGCTCCAGGACAAAATCTCTCAGGACGCCAGGAAGAGTGGCGGACGCCAGTAACTCTCAGCCTGCCGTCCCCTCTCCCAAGCCCCACGCCGCTGCCCCCGGCCACGGTCCCGCAGCAGAGCAAGGGACAGACCGGCTTTCCCCCGCTGGCAAGGATTTCCTGGCCGCCGTGCAGGAAGCCCTGAAGGATTTTCACCCCCAGCCGGGAGCCCTCTTTGACCTGCCCCAAGTGCATGTGGAAAGCAAGGACATCCTGGAAGTCTGCCGCCGGGCCAAGACCGACGCCAAGCTGCAAATGGAAATGCTGTCCTGCTTGGCCGCCGTGGATTACAAGGACCACCTGCAGGTGGTGTACTTCCTTTACGCCCTGAGTTTGGGGCAGACTCTGGTCATCAAGACCGACCTGCCCAACGAAGCGCCCCGCCTGTCCACTGTGACCAGCCTTTGGGCCGCTGCCGATTGGTACGAGCGGGAAGCCCACGACCTGTTCGGCGTGGTCTTTGACGGCCACCCGGCGCTTACTCCCCTGTTGCTCTACGAAGGATTTGAGGGGCGCCCGGGGCGCAAGGACTTCCCGTTCCACGATTACCAGGAGTTCTAGATTGCCTTGGAGCATGTGGTGCTGACTGCCCGGGTAGTTACTGAAGGTGACCGATACATTGCCAGGGTGGACCAGCTTCCGCTGGAAGGGCATGGCGGCTCGGTCAAGCAGGCCCAGGACCAGTTGGTGCAGGTGGTGCGCGGCTGGATTGAAAGCCAGGACGCCGCAGGAAAGCTGCCGGAAGCGCTGGCCCAAGCGGGGATCCCAGGAGTGGAAGAAGACACTGAAGTCCAACTGGAGTTTGTGGAGTAAGCCCCCCACCCTGGCCCTCCCCCTTGGCAATGGGGAGGGGATCAGACGCCTTCCCCCCAATAAAGGGGGAGGGTTGGGATGGGGGTGTTGAAAACTTCCTCTCCCCTTGTGGGAGAGGATTGAGGAGAGGGGCAATCTCTTATTCTGGCCTTCTCCCGCAAGGGGAGAAGGGATTCCAAGTCCTGATACAGTAGAAGCTATGACCATGACCAACGTGCATACCAACATAGCCGCCGATGCCCACCCGGTGGAAATGCTGCTGAACATGGGGCCGCAGCATCCCTCCACCCACGGCGTGTTCCGGCTGGTGCTGTGGATAGACGGCGAAAAAATCGTGCGGGCGGAACCCCACATCGGTTACCTGCACCGCGGCTCAGAGAAGCTCTGCGAAGGGGAGCAGTACCACCAGGTAATTACCCTTTTTGACCGGCTGGACTACGTAGCCAACTTCAACAATGAGTGGGCCTACTGCCGGGCGGTAGAAAAGCTCATGGGCCTGACAGTCCCGGAACGGGCCGAGTACGCCCGCGTTATTCTGGGCGAATTGAACCGCGTCGCCAGCCACCTGCTGTACGTGGGGACAATGGGCCTGGACGCCGGAGCCATGACCCCCACCATGTTCTGCTTCCGGGGCCGGGAGCGCATCCAGGCCCTGTTTGAGGCGGTGTCCGGTGCCCGCATGATGCACAATTACTTCCGCATCGGGGGGCTGAAAGAGGACCTGCCGGAAAACTTTGTCCAGATGGTCAAGGACCTGATGCCCTTGCTGCGCCAGGACGTGGAGGAGAGCGACAAGATTCTCACCTTCAACGAAATCTTCCTGGCCCGCCTGAAGGACGTGGGGGCCATCAGCCCCCAGGAGGCCATCAGCTACGGCTTCACCGGCCCCTGCTTGCGGGGTTGCGGCGTGGACTACGACGTGCGGAAGGCCCATCCTTATTCGGTCTACGACCGCTTTACCTTTGAAGTCCCCCTGGGCCTGGACGGAGATTGCTGGGACCGCCATTGGGTGCGGGTCCAGGAGATGTACCAGTCCCTGAACATTGTTGAGCAGGCCCTGCAGCAGATGCCCCAAGGGCCGGTCACTTCCTCTCTGGGGCGGCGGCTGCTCCGGCCTCCCAAGGGCGAAGTTTACGTGCGGGGCGAGAACCCCCGGGGTGAGCTGGGCGTGTATTTAATCAGCGACGGCACGGACAAGCCCTACCGGGTCAAAGTGCGCCCGCCTTCTTTTTGCAACCTTTCCGCCATCCAGCACTTACTGCAGAACGCCTGGATTGCTGACTCGGTAATCATCCTTGGCTCCCTGGACATCGTGCTGGGGGAAGTAGACCGGTAATGGGCATCACTGACCTATTGATAATCCTCCTTAGCCTGGCCGCGCTGTTTGCCGGGCTGACGGTGGCCGTGCTGGGGCTAATCTGGCTGGAGCGCAAGGTCTTGGGGCGCTTGCAGCAGCGCCTGGGGCCAACCCGCGCCGGGCCTATGGGGCTGTTTCAGCCCCTGGCCGACGCTTTGAAGCTAATCCTTAAAGAAGACATCGTGCCGTCTTCGGCGGAAAAGGCGGTGTTCTGGATTGCGCCGGTGATTGTGGTGCTTTCCGCCTTCGTTGTGTGGGTCACCATACCGGCGTCTCACACGCTGGTGGTGGAGAACCTGGACCTGGGGTTGTTCTACATCATCGCCGTGTCCGTGATTGGAATCATGGGACTGGTGATGGCGGGCTGGGGATCTGCCAACAAGTACGGCACCCTGGGCAGCCTGCGGGCGGCGGCCCAGCTAATCAGCTACGAGATTCCCGTCATCATGGTGGTGGTGGCGGTGGCAATGCTGGCCCAGTCCATGGACTTGCGGGTAATTGTAGAAAGACAGGGCAGCTATCCCTTCGTCCTGCTTCAGCCCTTGGGCCTGGTGATTTTCTTCATTGCTGGGCTGGCCGAGGTGGGCCGCACGCCCTTTGACATCTACCACGCTGAGTCGGAAGTAGTGGGCGGGCCTTTTGTTGAATACAGCGGCGCCCATTGGTCCGTATTTTTCCTGGCGGAATACATCAACACCTTTGCCATCGCCGCCCTGACCACGCTGTTGTTCTTGGGCGGCTGGGCTGGTCCCTTGCTACCCCCCATTGTTTGGTTCCTGCTCAAGACTTTGGCAGTAGTGCTGGTGGTCTTCTGGGTGCGGGGGACCTTTCCCCGGCTCCGCATTGACCAGCTAATGGCTTTTGCCTGGAAAGCGCTGGTTCCCCTGTCCTTCTACGCCGTAATCAGCACCGCCATCTACCAGTTCTACGGCTGGCCGGCCTGGAGCCTCAGCCTCATGTCTCTGGCCGGGCTTTTGGCGGTAGGCTACCTGGTATATCAACGAATGACCGGCCCGGCCCGGCGGGTGGCCCAGGTGCGCGCCCGCCAGCAGGCGGCTATGCAGTCCCGGCGGTCCGGCATCTCCGGCGGACCGGTCGCTCCGCCTGCGGCGCAAACACCCTCTGCGCCAGGCCAAAGCTAATGCTCGCAGATGTTCCTAATCTGAGGTGCGCCAATGCTAAACAGCGTTAAGGGCATGGCCCTGACTTTTTTCTCCACCTTGAAGGGACTGCGCAAGCCGGTGACCCAGCAATACCCAGCCAAGCCTACGCCCGTGAAAGAGCGCTTCATGGGTTTCCCGGCCCTCACCTGGGACGACAAAGTGCCGGAACCGTTCTGCACCGGCTGCATGGTATGCGTCCGCAACTGTCCCACCCAGTGCATGTCCGCAACCATGAAGGACAACCCCCTCTTCGCCGAGGGGAAAAGCGCCCGGCGCAAGATTATTGACCAGTTTGAAATCAACCTGAACCGGTGTATACTGTGCGGGATTTGCGTGGAGCTGTGCAACTTCGATGCCATTGTGATGAGTCACGAGCACGAAATGAGCACTTACCAACGCAATGGCGACCGGGCGGATTTGCCCGCGCTGCTAGAGATTGGCAAGAAGTACCAGCAGACAACTAACTGGCAGCCTCCGTCTGCCAAGACCAAAGCCACGGCAGCGCCCAGTCCAAAACCGCAGCCAGCGGCGGCGGCACCAGGGGAGACTAAGAGTTAGGCGCCAGTTTTTGGTTTTTTGACTTCCAAGGTCGGCAACGCCATGATTTTTGAGAGCCGCCGAGATGGTGGCTCATCTTTTGCCAAGAGTTTTTACAGGTGTCCCTGTACCTTTTTGCCTTGTTAGCCTTTTTGACCCTGGCCGGCGGCCTGGGAGTGGTATCCACTCGCAACGTGGTGCATGCCGCCCTGTATCTGCTGCTGTCGCTGCTGGCCGTGGCCGGGATTTATCTAATTCTTTTTGCCGAGTTTCTGGCGCTGGTGCAGGTGCTCATTTACGGCGGGGCCGTCGTCATCGTGGTGCTTTTCGCCATCATGCTGACCCGCTCCAGCGAGTACCCGCGCATTTCCGACAACCGCCAGTGGCCCCTGGCGCTGGTAGCGGCCCTGGGACTGCTGGGGGTATTGGCAGCGGCCTTCCTGGCTGCCCCAATCCAGATAACACAGCTCCAAAGCCCCGATTTTACTGCGCTTTCCGGCTCGCTTTTTACCAAGTGGGCAGTGCCTTTCGAGATCGCTTCCCTGGTGCTGCTGGTTGCCCTCATCGGCGCAATCATCATCGCCCGCGCCGGAAAGAACGAGCGGTAGGCCATGGCACCCCTGGTTTACTTCCAGATTTTAAGCGCCGCCCTTTTCGTCATTGGGCTTTACGGAGTGCTGGCGCGGCGCAGCGCCGTGCTAGTCGTTATGTCCATCGAACTGATGCTAAATGCGGTGAACATTAACTTGATTGCGGCGGCGTCCCACCTGGAAGGGCAGGGGCGTTTCCTGAACTTCGACGGCCACATCATTGCCATATTTGTCATCACCATTGCCGCCGCTGAAATTGGACTGGCCCTGGCAATCATTCTGCGGATGTACCGCAACCGCGCCACGGTGGACGTGGACGAAATCAACCTGATGAAGTGGTAGGCGAAAGTCGTTAGCATGGAATGGGCCTGGCTTATACCGGTATTTAGTTTCGTTGCCTTCCCCCTGATTGTGCTGTTTGGCAAGCCCCTGCCCGGCAAGGGGGCGCCTATCGCTATTCTTGCCATCGGCGGCGGGTTTGTCCTTTTCTGGGTGGCGCTGCTAGGATATTTGAACGTTGTGCCGGGCGTCAACAACTGCTTCACCAGCTCTGCCACCGGAGTCTTCACCTGCGATTACCGCATCAGTTGGTTCCATGCCGGGCTGCCAGGCCTGGAGGACAGCGTGGAACTGGCCTGGGGCATGATTATTGACCCGCTGGCCTTGGTGATGCTGGGCATGGTCACATTTGTGGCCCTGATGGTGCAAATCTACTCTTTGGGCTACATGAAGGGCGATCCGCGCTTTAGTTGGTACTACGCATACCACGCGCTGTTCGCCGCCGCCATGCTCACCCTGGCGCTGGCAGACAACTTCTTGCTGCTTTACGTGGCCTGGGAACTGGTGGGGGTATGCTCCTACCTGCTTATCGGTTTCTGGTACGAGCGTCCGGCAGCCCGCAATGCGGCCAAGAAAGCCTTTATTGTGACTCGCCTGGGCGACGTGGGAATGCTGCTGGGCATCCTGCTCTTATGGCGGGAAGTGGGCAGCTTCAGCATGTTGGACGCCTTCGAAGCGGCGCACAACGGGGTGTTGAACCAGGGAGCGGCCACGGCGGCAGGGCTGTTGCTGTTCCTGGGGGCCATGGGCAAGTCTGCGCAGTTTCCCTTCCATGTCTGGCTTCCCGACGCCATGGAAGGCCCCACGCCAGTGAGCGCACTGATTCACGCCGCCACCATGGTAGCCGCCGGCGTGTACCTGGTGGCCCGCGCTTACCCCATTTTCATGGCCTCAGGCGACGCACTGCTGGTGGTGGCGGTCATTGGCCTGATTACCGCGCTGCTGGCTTCCACCATTGCCCTGGCATCCACCGACTTGAAGCGCATCCTGGCCTACTCCACCATCAGCCATCTGGGGCTGATGATGCTGTCCCTAGGCGCACTGGGCTACACCGCCGCCCTGTTCCATTTAATGGCCCACGGCTTCTCCAAAGCCCTGTTGTTCCTGGGCGCAGGCAGCGTGCTGCACAGCACTGAAGAGCAGGACATACGGAACATGGGCGGCCTGCGAAAGCCCATGCCCTTGACCGCTTTTCTGTTCTCCCTGGGGGCCCTTTCCCTGGGCGGCATACCTATTCTGGCCGGGTTCTGGAGCAAGGACGAGGTCCTGTCCGCCGTCAGCCACAACATGAATCCCATATTTATAGTGCTGGCGTTGTTCACCGCCCTGCTCAGCGCCCTGTACATGGCCCGCGCCATGTTTGTGGTGTTCTTTGGCCCGGCCCGCACCCACGGCCACCGCCACTCGCACCCCATTCACGACGCTCAGCTATCCATGGCGGCGCCCATGCTCCTGCTGGGCGTGCTGGCCGCCGGGTTCGGACTAATCAGCTTCAACTGGCCGGGAAGTTACCAGGGAATCGGGTCCTTCCTGTTTTTTAAGGAACACGAAGGGTTCCATATCACCTGGTGGATTGCCATTGTGTCCACCCTGCTGGCGCTGGCTGCTTTCTTTGCCGCTTACCTGGTCTACGTAAGGCAGCGCATCTCCCTGGAAGGAGCGCGCACTGCCTTTGCGCCGCTCATCCGGGTGGTGGAGAACAAGTATTACATGGACCACCTTTATCAGTGGCTGGTAGACCGGGTGGTGCTGGTTGCCTCAGCGGCCATTGCCCTGGTGGACCGGGCAGTGGTTAACGATGTGGGGGTGAACGGCCCTGCCGAAGTGGTAGGCCGCGTGGGGATTGCCATGCGCCGCCATGTCACGGGCCACCTTTACAGCTACGCCCTGGTCATGACTCTGGGGCTTATTGGGCTGGCAATTTTCTGGTGGCTGCGGGCGGGTTAGATGGATTTCTTCACCGCCATTGAGCAGTCTGCCCTGTTCCTGATTGTGCTGGCCCCCATTGCCGGGGCGTTGCTGACCATGTTCACTTCCAGGGAGCGCCCCCAGGATGCTTGGCACTTCGCCATTCTGGTGTCGGCCATTACCCTGGCCCTCTCCATCTTCATCTTTGTTCAATACGACTTTCGCGCTGGCGGCTACCAGCTTACCCACATTTTTAGGTGGCTGGGCTACCCCCTGGACATTAACCTCTCCCTGGGGGTAGACGGCATTGCCGCACCGTTGGTTTTGCTGAACGGCATCATCCTTTTTGGCGGCGTGCTGGTGGCCCAGACCATCAAGCGCCGCTCCCGTGACTTCTTTGTGCTTTTGCTGGCCCTGGGCGGGGGCGTGTTCGGCGTGTTTGTGGTGCGGGACCTGTTCTTCCTCTTCTTCTTCTATGAGCTAGCAGTGCTGCCCATGTACCTGCTCATTGGCGTTTGGGGCAGCAGCACCGACTTCGGCACCTTCCGGCGCACCAAAGAGTACGGCGCAATGAAACTGATGCTGTTCCTGGTGGCCGGCAGCGTCCTTATCTGGGTGGGCATTCTGGCCCTGTACGTGCAGGCGTGGAAGGCCGGTGCGCCGACCTTTGACATGTCGACGCTGGCGGAGATGGCCCAGCGGGGCGATTTCAGCGAGGGCCTGCAACGGTGGGTCTTCCCACTGTTTATGATAGGGTTTGGCGTACTGGCAGGCCTGTGGCCTTTCCACACCTGGTCTCCCGACGGCCACGTGGCGGCGCCTACCGCAGTCAGTATGCTCCACGCCGGCGTGCTGATGAAGCTGGGAGCTTACGGCATCATCCGGGTGGGCATGGAACTGACGCCGGCCGGAGCAGAAGCCTGGATGCCCGTGCTAATTGGCTTGGGCACGGTCAACGTGCTATACGGCGCATTCTCCGCCATGTCTCAGGGCGACCTGAAATACGTCATTGGTTACTCCAGCGTCAGCCACATGGGCTATGTGATTATGGGCATCGCCACCCTGCACCCCATTGGCGTGGGCGGGGCGGTGCTGCAAATGTTCTCCCACGGGATCATGACCGCCCTGATGTTCGTGCTGGTGGGGGCCATCTACGACCGCGCCCACATCCGTGACATCAACGTGCTGAACGGCCTGGTCAAGCGCATGGGCGCCGCTACCTTTTTCTTTGCCATTGCCGGGCTAGCCTCCCTGGGGCTGCCGGGCCTCAGCGGGTTTGTGGCCGAGTTCATGGTGTTCACCGGCGCATTTAAAGAGTACCTGCCCCTGGCGGTCCTGGCAGTGGCGGGAGCCGCGGTTACCGCCGTGTACATACTGCGGCTGTTGGCGCGCTCCTTTTTTGGCGAAGCCGATCCCAGGTGGGCGCACCTGACCGACCTTAGCCCAGTGGAAAAGGGCGTGGCCGGGGCCTTTGTGCTAATCCTGATTGCCGTGGGCGTTTGGCCAGAGCCGCTGCTGCGGGTAATTAACACCGGCGTGGCTTCATTGCTGAAGGTTTTCTGAAGAACTAAGCGTGCACAAATTGAACAAAATGGCCCCCATACTGCCTTTCTCCCTTGCCAAGGGGGAAGGAACTGGGCATCTCCCCTTTACCAAGAGGGAGGTCTAGAGGGGCGTCATGTCCACCGTCACTGAAAATCTGTACCTGCTGACGCCGGAGTTCCTGCTGGCTGCGCTGGCGTTGCTGGTGTTTGCCCTGGACCTGGTGCTGCCGGAATCCCGCAAGACCTGGCTGGCCTGGATTGGCATGGCCGGTCTGACAGCGCTGGCGATCTTCTCGGTGCGGATGCTGGCCGGGCGCACCGAGTCGCTGTATGGCGGACTGCTGGCAGTGGACCAGTTTTCCCTATTCTTCAAAGTATTCTTCATGGGCTTGGGAGTGTTCATCATCCTGAGCTCGGTGGACTTTGTTAAGCAGCACCTGAGCCACCCGGGGGAGTTCTACGGCATCCTGCTTTTCTCCATTCTGGGGATGAACATGATGGCCCAGGCCCGAGAACTGGTGACCGCATACATTGCTCTGGAATTGCTGAGCTTCAGCCTGTACGTGCTGACCGCCTACGCCCGCGGCAACCCCAAGTCCAACGAAGCCGCGCTGAAATACATCATCATCGGCGCGTTTTCCACGGCGGTGCTGCTGTACGGCATCAGCATGATTTACAGCGTAGCGGGGTCCACCCACTTTGATGCCCTGGCCGAGACCCTGAGCAGCCCCGGTCAGGCGGGGCCAGTGCTGTGGGTAGGGGTGGCGTTTCTGGTGGCGGGACTGGGGTTCAAACTGGCGGCAGTGCCCTTCCATATGTGGGCGCCCGATGTTTATGAAGGCGCGCCCCTGCCGGTGACTGCGTATTTGGCCATAGCATCCAAGGCTGGCGCCGCGGCCCTGGCGTTGCGTTTGATATCTGAGGGCCTGGTGCCCGCCAGGGAGGTTTGGCCCCACTGGCAGATTATCCTGGCGGCGCTGGCCGCCGCCAGCATGCTGGTGGGCAACCTGGTGGCTCTGGCCCAGCGGAACTTGAAACGGCTGATGGCCTACTCCAGCATTGGCCACGTGGGGTACTTGCTGGCCGGCATGGCTGCCCTGAACATTGGCGGCGGCATGGCGGCCAACGGCATTATCTTTTACCTGGTGGGCTATGCGGCCACCAGCTTGGTGGTGTTTGCCGCCCTCATCTCCTTTTTCAACCAGACCGGCCAGGAGGAGATAGCCGATTTGGCGGGGCTGGCGGACCGGCAGCCATTGCTGGCCGCTGCCATTGCCATTGGACTGTTCTCCCTGGCGGGCCTGCCCATTTTTGCCGGGTTTACCATCAAGTTCTACCTGTTTGCCGCCGTGGCCCAGGGTGGGTTCCTGTGGCTGGCGGGCCTGGCTATTTTCAGCAGCCTTATCTCCCTTTACTACTACTTGCAGGTCATACGGCAGATGTATATCCAGCCCGTACCAGGTACAGCCCCCGACGCCAGCGGCCACGGTGAGGAGCCCTCCCACACTGCCAGCCACGGCCAGGCTGTTGCCGGTCATGCTTCAGAGACCGCCGCTGCCGCGCTGCGCACCCCCACAGGGATGCTGCTGGCCGTGGTGGTAGCGGGCCTGGTGGCGGTGTTGGCGCTGGGTGTTTACCCAGGCCCCTTACTGGAGGCCATCGAAAGGGCGAGCCAGGTTATCCTGCCCGGCATCTAGTCCCTGTGCTCCGGCCGGCACATCGCCATCTCCAAGCAAACTTATTGCCACCATTAGTCGTCGGTGGTGGTCATTCCGCAACTTGCCTCTGTTATAATCACTATCTGTGGCAGGAAATATCTAGAATGACTCCTGCCAATTAGCACCCTTCGCGGTGAAGAAAGCAGAATTCCTTTTCTTACTGCCCGGGGGAATAGCAAGCTAGTGTCCTGGAAACAAGCATATGCGCATAATTTCAGTAATTGGCAGCAGCAAAGCTACCCCTGAACTGGAGTCTCTGGCGGAACAGGTGGGGCGGGAACTGGCCCGGCGCGGCGTCCTGGTCATCTGCGGCGGCCTCACCGGCGTCATGGAAGCGGTATGCCGCGGGGCCAAGTCGGCCGGGGGCACCACCATTGGCATTCTGCCCGGGCGCAGTGTGGCCGAAGCTAACCCTTACGTGGACATCCCCATCATTACCACCATGGGATACACGCGCAACGTGATTGTGGCCCACAGCGGGCAGGCGGTCATCGCCATCGGCGGGGCCTTTGGCACCCTGTCGGAAATTGCCTTTGCCCTGGGCGACCACATTCCGGTAATAGGCCTCAAGACCTGGCGGCTGGACCGCAACGGCCAGGACGAACTGGTGGACGGGGCCATCATCCGGGCATCAGACCCGGTGGATGCCGTTAATAAGGCATTGGAAGCAGCGGAAGCCCGAAACCACGCCTAACAGGAAGTCCAATGACAACGAGAAAGCGTTCTTCGCCCAACATTGCAGGCATCAAGGGCCGGGAAGTCCTGGACTCCCGCGGGAACCCCACCGTCGAAGCTGAGGTATGGCTGTCCGACGGGTCGCGGGGCAGGGCGGTGGCGCCCTCTGGAGCCAGCACCGGCAGCCACGAGGCCTTGGAACTCAGGGATAAGGACTTGCTGCGTTTCGGCGGCCGTGGCGTCCTCAACGCCGTCGCCAACCTGGACCAGTCCGTTGGCCCGGCGCTGAAGGGCCAGTCGCCCTTTGATCAAGCCGCCATTGACCAGCGCTTGATTGAACTGGACGGGACACCAGAGAAGCGGAAGTTGGGGGCCAACGCCATCCTGGCTGCTTCCCTGGCGGTGGCGCGGGCTGCCGCCGCATCCCAAGACCGGGCCGCAGGTAACGGTGGGGCAGGCGCGGACGTTCCGTTGTGGCGTTACCTGTCTGCCGGGCACGGCTTCACTCTGCCCGTGCCCATGTTCAACATATTGAACGGCGGACGCCACGCCTCCAACTCCACAGATATTCAGGAGTTCATGGTGATTCCCGTGGGGATGTCCAGCTTTGCCCAGGCCCTGCGGGCGGGCACGGAAATTTATCAGGCCCTGCGCAGCCGCCTGCACCGGGCTGGCCACAGCGTGAACGTGGGGGATGAGGGCGGTTTTGCTCCGTCGCTGCCCTCCAACCGGGACGCGCTGGAGATGGTGCTGAAGTCCGTGGAGGCCGCCTGCTATGCGCCAGGCCGGGACGTGTTCCTGGCTTTGGACGTGGCAGCCTCGGAACTGTATCATGAGGACGACCAGCGCTACCACCTGGAGCGGGAAGGAGCCGCCCTGACTTCCCAGGAACTGGTGGACCTGTATGTTCAGTGGGCCAAGGAGTACCCCATTATCAGCATTGAGGATGGCCTGTCCGAAGACGACTGGGAGGGCTGGGCCAACCTGCGGCGTCAACTGGGCAGCCGAATCCAGCTGGTGGGTGACGATCTGCTGGTGACCAACATCCAGCGCATCCAGCGGGCCATAGACTCCCAAGCTTGCAACGCTGTGCTGCTCAAACCTAACCAGATTGGCACCTTGACGGAGACGGGGCAGGCTTTTTCCATGGCGCGCCAGGGAGGTTGGGGCACCGTAATGAGCCACCGCTCCGGGGAGACCGAGGACACCACTATTGCAGACCTGGCAGTGGCGTGGGACGTGCGGCAGATAAAGACCGGCGCACCCGCACGCTCCGAGCGAGTGGCCAAATACAACCGGCTCCTCAGGATTGAGGGAGAGTTGGGCAGAGAGGCCAAATATGCCGGAAAGAGCGCCTTCGACTACCTCCACATATTCTAGTCAGCCATCCGGCCAGGATCAGGGCCCGGAAGGGGCTGGAACCCGGCCAATGGACTCTCGCCGCAGCAACTGGAAGCTGGCGTGGCGGGTGGGCCGCTACCTGGCGGTGCTTGGCTTCTTTGGGATTTTCCGGCTGGCCTGGTGGGCTGTAGTCCAGGGCGTGCTGCCGCTGCGCGGCCTGCTGGCGCTGCTGGCATCACCCTCTTCGTCGGGGCGCGCGCCCAACGAGTTCAAGGATATGTACCAGCCGGACTCGCCCCAGAACCTGGCCACTCGCGGCAGCCACTCCGACGCTTTCTGGCGCATGTACCTGCAAGCCTATACTCCCAGGGCGTGGAGCATGCGGCGGCTGTTCCCCATGACCACGGGGCGGAAGTTGCCGCCTAAAGAGGAGCCAGAGGAGGATTAGACAGGCTGGGACTTGTCTGTCACCAGGTGTCCCCAATTCCTTTGCCGTAATGGTCACCATGCCGTGAATATGATATAAAATGGGTCTTGCAATTCATGGCCCGGCTCTTCGTACTACACCGGGCAGTCCTCAAAACCAGATAATTAAAGAAGCAGGGAGGTAAACCCATGACTACCCGCATCGGCATTAACGGATTCGGCCGCATTGGCCGCCTGGTCACCAGGGCCATCATTGCCCGTTATCCGGAGAAGCTGCAAGTGGCGGCAGTCAATGACTTGACCGACGCCAACACCAACGCCCACCTGTTCAAGTACGATACCAACTACGGCGTTTATCCTGGCAGCGTGGAAGCCCAGAACGGCAACCTGATGGTGGACGGCTCCAGCATCCGCGTGTTTGCCGAGCGGGACCCCGCCCGCATCCCGTGGTCGGAAATGGGCGTTGATTTGGTAGTGGAGTCCACCGGCATCTTCACCGACGCCGACAAGGCCGCCGGCCACCTGAAGGGCGGGGCCAAGAAAGTGGTTATCTCCGCCCCGGCCAAGGGCGAAGACCTGACGGTAGTAATGGGCGTCAACCACCAGAAATACGACACCAAGAAGCACCGCATCGTCTCCAACGCCTCCTGCACCACCAACTGCTTTGCCCCCATGGTCAAGGTGCTGCACGACGCCTTTGGCGTGGAGCACGGCCTTATGTCCACCATCCACTCTTATACCAACGACCAGGCCATTCTGGACCAGCGCCACTCTGACCTGCGCCGCGCCCGCGCCGCCGCCATGAACATAGTGCCCACGAGCACCGGCGCTGCCAGGGCCGTGGGTTCGGTGCTTCCGGAACTCAACGGCAAGCTCCACGGCATCGCCTTCCGGGTGCCCACTGCCACCGTGTCCGTCACCGACTTCACCGCCAACGTGGCCAAGGACGCCACCGTGGAGGACGTGAACCGGGCCTTCCAGAAGGCCGCTGAGTCCGGGCTCAAGGGCGTGCTGGAATACTGCACCGAGCCTCTGGTCAGCGCCGACTTCAAGGGCAACCCCCACAGCTGCGTGTTTGACGCCCTGTCCACCATTGTGATGCAGAAGCGCATGGTCAAGATTATGGGCTGGTACGACAACGAGTGGGGCTATTCCTGCCGCACCGCCGACCTGTGCGCCCTGATGAACGACAAGGGGATATAGTCTGTTCCGGTAATAGGAGAGGCCAACCATATCATGCTAAACAAGCCTGCGGCCAGCCAAAGGAGCCTGCGGCCAGTCTCGGCAGACCCCCAATGCGAGGAGGCTATCCTGACCTCCCTGGATAGCCTGATTACCCCCGCCGAACGGTTTTACATACGCAGCCACTTCTCCCAGGTCCCCCGCTTGGATGGCAGGACCTGGAAGCTAACCGTTGGCGGCGAAGTGCGGCGTCCGCTGACCCTGAGCCTGGCGGACCTGAAGACCATGCCGGCGGTGGAGCAGGCGGCAACCTTGGAATGCGCCGGGAACAGCCGTTCCTACGTCAAGCCGCCGGTGGAAGGCCTGGCCTTTCTCCACGGGGCGGTCAGCACCGGCTGGTGGAAGGGCGTGCCCCTGGCCCAGGTCTTGGCCCAGGCGGGCCTGAAGGACACAGCCAAAGAGGTGGTCTTTCAGGGGGCGGACCACGGCAGGGAAGAGGAACACGGCGAGGCCGTGGAACTGAGCTACGAGCGGAGCCTGCCGGTGGGCAAGGCCATGCAGCCCGATACTCTGCTGGCCTACCAGATGAACGGGGAAGACTTGACCCCGGAACACGGCTACCCTGTCCGGCTGGTCACGCCGGGCTGGTATGCTATGGCGTCGGTGAAGTGGCTGACCAGCATCCGGGTGGACAGCCAGCCTTTTGACGGCTTTTTCCAGGGCCGCCGCTACGTGATGATTAACGAGGGGCCGGAGCACCGCATCCAGCGGGAGCCGGTGACGCTGCTGCGGGTCAAGTCCCTGTTCACCAGCCCGCGGCACGGCGAAGTGGTCCAGTTGGGACGGTTCAACCTTCACGGGGTAGCCTGGTCCGGGGCTGGCCCGGTGGTCAAAGTGGAGGTCAGCTTTAACGGCGGCCGCCACTGGCGCCAGGCCCGCCTGGTGGGGGAGGATCATCCCAACGCCTGGCGCCGCTGGGAGCTGGACTGGCGGGTCGCCGAACCCGGCCATTTCATCCTCATGGTGCGGGCCACCGACGCCGCAGGCAATACCCAGCCCAAGAACATCCCCTGGAACTTCCGGGGCTACGCCAATAACGCCATCCACGCCATTGCCGTGGAGGTGCCGGGATGACGGCGGAAAGAGATTGGGTTAGAGATAGTTAATACTTCTATGCTCACCCTTCGACAAGCTCAGGGTGAGCGTCCTTCGGCTGAAGGACCGCTCGTGGTGAGCCCATCGAACCACGAGTGGCGAATTTTTTAAACACCGGGTAATCCGGGCGCGCGCTAAATCGAGACTTTGCCATGGGATGGTTTGCAAACCTGCCGCTGGTGGTCACCCAAATAATCCGCCAGCGGCGGGTTTTTGTTTCTCCGGCAACCTGGCTGCTGCTGGCGATCCTGGCAGCAGCCCTGGCCCTGCGGCTGTACGGGATTAACTGGGACCAGGGCTACGGCTTCCACCCCGACGAGCGCTCCATCTACATGCGAGCCGGCTGCATGTACGACCTGCTGGTACAGGCGCCTGGCTACCAGGAGTGTCTGCGGGACCATCCCCAGACCCAGCCGGGCTTCCCCAGCCTGGGCGTGTTCCTGGACCCCCAGCGCAGCCCCCTTAACCCTCACTGGTTCCCCCTGGGCAGCATCCTGATTTACGCCCTGGTGTACCTGCGCTCTATCCTGGAGCTGTTCACCAACCTTTCCGCCCTGGACATGCGCTACGCCGGAAGGCTGTTGTCCGCCCTGGCGGACGTTGGCAGCGTTTATCTGGTTTTTTTGCTGGGGAAGCGCATGTATGGACAAGGCACGGGCCTGCTGGCCGCCGCCTTCGCCGCCTTTGCCGTCATCCACATCCAGAACAGCCACTTCTACCGGCCCGAGACTTTCTCGGTGTTTTTTACCCTGGCGGCTTTCCTGGCAATGCTGCGGATGATCCAGTACGGGCGCTGGCGGGACTCGGCAATACTGGGCTTGCTGGTGGGACTGGCCCTGGCCCCCAAAGTGAACGTGCTGCCTTTGCTGCTGCCCCTGGCGCTGGTCTATGGGTGGCGGTGGTATGACCTGGCGCGGCAAAAATCCCCCAAACCACCCTTTGAGAAAGGGGGGCTACAAAGACCTTCACCGCGCTGGGGCCAGTCTTTTTCGCCCCTTATTAAGAAGGGGTTAGGGAGGATTGCCAGCGCCCAGCTTCTGGCCGGTCAAGCCGCCCTGGCCGCCGTAGTTGCCCTGGCAACCTTCTTTGCCGCCAGCCCTTATGCGCTGCTGGACTTTAAATCTTTTGTGGCGGACCAGATAGCCCAGGCCAACATGGCAAACCATGCTGGCCTTTGGCCCTTCACCATCCAGTACGTTGGCACTACGCCCTTCCTGTACCAGATGCGTCAGAGCATAACCTGGGGGCTGGGCGTGCCGCTGGGACTGGCCGCCTGGGCCAGCATCCCCTTTACAGCAGCGATGGCCTTTCTGCAAAAGCAGACCTGCCGGGCCGACTGGCTGCTGCTGGCGTGGATACTCCCCAGCCTGCTGCTGCTGGAGAGCTTTGAAGTACGGTTCCTGCGCTACCTGTTCCCGCTGATACCCTTTATGCTGCTCTTGGCGGCACGGATGCTGGTGTGGCTGGCCGTAGCCGCCACGCAACGACTAGATGACGCTGGAAAAGCTCAGTTGCCCTCCGCCTCACCGGAAGAGGGCCAGGGCGAGGGCCGTCAACCCCCCCCTTTGCCCCCCTTTTTCAAAGGGGGGTTGGTGGGATTTGCGCCACGGAAACTCCTGGCCTGGACGCCGACGCTGCTCATCGCCCTGGTGATGCTGGGCACGGTTTTTTACGCCCTGGCCTTTATGCGCATCTACGCCAGGCCTCATCCGGCAATAGCCGCTTCCCAATGGCTCCGGGAAAACGTGCCCGCCGGGAAGGCAATAGCCAGCGACAACCACTGGGACGAGTTCATCCCAGGGTTGTACCAGTACCAGGTCTGGCAGTATCCCGCATACGACGCGGATTCCGCCGAGAAGATGACCACCCTGGCGCGCCAGCTAGCAAAGTCGGAGTACCTGGTTTTCTACAGCCAACGGCCCTTCGCCAGCGTCAGCCGCGACCCCCAGCGGTTCCCCCTGAGCGGACATTATTACCAGCAGCTTTTTGCCGGAAAATTAGGCTACCAACTAGAAAAGAAGTTCATATCGTACCCGGAGTTGCTGGGCGTGGCCTTTCAGGACGACCCTTATACCTGGTCAGGGCTGCCCAAACCCAGCCCAGCCCAGCCGGAACCAGGGTCGCTGCTGGCCCTGAACCTGGGCTACGCCGACGACAACGTGGTGGGCTACGATCACCCCCAAGTGCTGGTGTTCCGGAACACGGAGCGGCTGTCCGAATTATCGCTGCGGGCCCGCCTGACACCCTCGCGCCAAAGCCCAGACTCCGGAACTGACCAGGGGCTGATGCTTTCTCCAGAACAGGCGGCGGCCCAGCGCAACGGCGGCGCCTGGTCAGAGATTGTCCACCGGGACTCGTGGACCAACAAACTGCCGGTACTGGCGTGGCTGCTGGCGGTGGAGGTCATCTACATGGCCAGCCTGCCCCTGGCCATGTTCCTGTGCCGGCCCCTGCCTGACCGGGGGATAGTCCTGGCCCGCATCCTGGGCCTGCTGGCAGTTTGTTACGTGGCCTGGCTGCTGGCCAGCCTGGGCTGGGTCCAGTTCTCCCGCACGGGCATCTGGTTAGGGATTCTGACAGTGGCAGCCCTGTCCGCCGTCGCACTAGCCGCTCACTGGCAGGAAATCCGCCAATTCCTGAAGGCCCGCTGGCGGTTGCTGCTTTTGGGTGAAGCTTTGTTCCTGGCCGCCTTCCTGGCCTTTGTCTTGCTGCGGGCGGCCAACCCCGACCTGTGGCACCCCTACCGCGGCGGCGAAAAACCTATGGAACTGGCTTACCTGAATGCAGTGGCGCGCTCCAGCCTGATGCCCCCCTACGATCCCTGGTTCGCCGGGGGCTACCTGAATTACTACTACTGGGGCTACTTCGTGGTGGCGGCGCTGGTGCGAATCACCGGCATAATACCCACCACGGCATTCAACCTGGCAGTCCCCCTGTTTTTTGCCCTGACCTTCACCGGGGCCTTTTCTCTGGTTTATAACCTGGCGGCGGCGACAATCCCCTCTCCAGCAATAAGGAGAAGGGGAAATGGAACAACAATTTCAACGGAGCAAGGCTTGAACGAATCCGCTCGTCCTGAGCCTGTTGAAGGACGAGTCACAAGTCCGCTCATGGTTCGACAAGCTCACCATGAGCGGTGGAGGCTGTTCAGTTCCGTCTTGGGAAGACCCAGTTCCTGGCCGCCGGTTACCGCCGGGCTGCTGGGAGGGCTCATGGTAGCGGTCATGGGCAACCTGGACGGGGTAGTGCAACTGGCCCAGGGCGCATGGCGAAAGCTGGTCCTGGGGCAGCCCTTCCCAGCCTTTGATTTCTGGCGCAGCAGCCGCATGGTGCCGGACCTGCCTGCGTTTGACCCATCGCCCCTGGCCTTCTGGATGCCAGGCCACGCCCCAGGCGCGGCGGAGGTATCGCCCCACATCACCGAGTTCCCCTACTTCACTTTTCTGTTTGCCGACCTGCACGCCCACATGATGGTCATCCCCTTCACCCTGCTGGCGCTGGGCCTAGCCCTAACCCTGGTACTGGGGCTGCGGCAGGCTAAAAGCTGGTGGGCCATGTCCGCCACCGGCGTCCTGGGGCTGGCGCTGGGATCGCTGTGGGTAATCAACAGCTGGGACTACCCGGCCTACTTGCTCCTGATGGCGGCGCTGCTGGGACTGGCGGCGTGGGCCGCGCCCGGCGGGGCGGTGTTCCGCGCGGGATTGTGGCTGGCCATGTGGGCCGCAGTGGTTGCAGTAAGCGTACTGGCCTTCTGGCCCTTCCGCCAGGCCTACCAGACCTTTGACCCCGGCCTGGCTCCATCCCTTTGGCGGACGCCGCCTGAGCGGTATTTCGCCATTCATGGGGTGTTCCTGCTGGTGGCGATAGTGCATCTGGTCCAGCAGTGGCGTGATGCACGCCACTCCCCAACTCCCCCTTTGCAGAGCGGGATCAAAATTGTTCTCCCCTTTAGTAAAGGGGGGCTGGGGGGATTTCTAATTCTGGCCCTGGGAGCGTTGGCGGCAGTCTATCTGGCGGCGGCGGGCTACTGGACGGCAGCCACGCTGACACTGGTGCTGGCCTTCACCATCAGCGCCGCCGGAAGGGAGTTGAAGCGCGACGCCCAAAGTGGGCCATGCTTGCCAACGGTAGCCTCCCTGGTCCTGCTGGGCATGGCCCTGTCCATTGGCATTGGCCTGGACCTGGCGCGGCTAAACGGGGACATTGGGCGCATGAACACCTTCTTCAAATACTACCTGGAAGCCTGGGTGCTGTTTGGCGTAGCTAGCGCATACCTTCTGTGGCGTCTGGGAGCAACAGGATTTTTCCGCCAGGGGTTGGCAGGCAAAGCAACTTTGGGTATTATGTTATTGTTTTTAGTGGGCAGCTTGATTTACCCGGCGCTGGGCGCCCGCGCCCGGTTGGCTGACCGTTTCAACCCAACCGCGTTGACGCTGGACGGCACGGCCTATATGCGCCAAGCCGTTCATATGGAAGAAGGGCAGCCTATCGCCCTGGAGTACGACCTGGAGGCCATACACTGGCTCCAGGACAACGTTCAAGGGTCGCCAGTGGTGCTGGAAGCCCACCACGAGCAGTACCACTGGAGCAGCCGGATCTCTGTCTATACCGGCCTGCCGACAGTGCTAGGATGGCCGTGGCACCAGATTCAGCAGCGGGGCGACAGCACTGCTGTTTACCGCCGGGCGGCAGATGTGCGGGAAATTTACAGCACTGTGTCGGTGGAGCGGGCCCAGGCATTGTTGCAACAGCACCAGGTGCGGTACATAGTGGTGGGCGAACTGGAGAGGGCTTACTACCCTGCGCCTGGTCTGACCAAATTCGAAAGTATGACGCGCCAGGGGTTGATTACCCTGGTGTACCAGAATCCAAGAGTGCAAGTTTACCGCACGCCCTGGTAGGCACAAGCTGACCAGGTTTGCTGGAACGGTGGATGTGGCCGAGACCATTGCAATAATTCGCGACTTATTTATCATCGCTGCGGCGGCAGTATTTATTGCTGTCTTTATCCCAATAGGCATTCTTTTTCTTCGGATGGCCAAGCCCTTAATCCGGGCCGCGGATAATCTGGAAAACATCAGCAGCACCGTGCTGAATCAGGTGATTAAGCCGTTAAGCACCTTGGGCGGGCTGCTGGAGTTTATAAATCGTATATTGGGGCAGTGGCGCGAGCGCACGGCCCCAGACAGGAGTAAAGGCGATGGGCAGGAATGACACCTTTCTGGCAGGGCTTATCACTGGGGCGGTAATTGGCGCGGTGGCCGGGCTGCTCTTAGCTCCCAAGTCGGGCAAGGAGACCCGGGAGATGCTGGTTGATCAGGGCCAGCGCGCTGGCCGGTATGTTGGAGACGCCATACGCCGCCGCCGTGGGGAAGAAGAAACTTCCGACGACACCGCCTCCGTTTCTACTCGATAGGCCAGGTTCAACCACAGTCAAGCAAGTGGGGCGAGTACTGAACTCGCCCCGCTTCATTTTGCGCCCCAGGCAGGATGTGCTTCAGAGGGTGTGTGACCATTCTCGCTCGTGGTGAGCTTGTCGAACCATGATCGGAAATGATCCGCCCATCCTTCGACAAGCTGAGGACGAGCTGACAATGTAACGGCAGTTCTCACACGTATTCTTATCTGCCCTGGTCAGGCGCCCCACCGGGGATATGACCCCAGCACCTTCAGCATACTTACCTGGCGTTGCAGCCCCGCCAGGGCTTCGGCCACATTGGGGTCGCTGCGGTGCCCCTCGCAGTCAATAAGAAATATATAACGGCCCAGGACTTCTTTGGTAGGCCGGGACTCCACCTTGGCCAGGTTTATGCCCATGCGGGCAAATTCCCCCAGGGCGCGGAAGAGCAAGCTGGGGGCATCCTGGTCGTAGGAAAAGCAAATGGAGGTCTTGTCCCGGCCTGTAGGCTCGTGATCAGTGCGGGCCAGCACCACAAATCTGGTGACATTGTTGGGGTAGTCCTGGATGCTCTGGGCGATAATAGCTGCCCCGTGCAGTTCCGCCGCCCGACGGGGGGCAATGGCCGCCGCCGGTACGGCGCTGGCTTTCATGTCCAACACTGCCGCCACTGTACTTAGGGAGGCCATCTGCTGGGCCTGGGGAAAACAGCGCTCCAAGAACTTGCGGCACTGGCCCAGGGCTTGGGGGTGAGAGTAGATTACCTGCACGTCCTCGGTGCGGGCGCCGGGCTTTGCCATCAAGTAGTGGTCAATGGGTAGTACAATCTCCTGCCAGATAGCCAGACCTGACTGGCTGATAAGCAGGTCCAGGGTGTAGGTCACCGAACCTTCCAGACTATTTTCAATGGGCACCACGCCTTCCTCGGTGATGCCTGACGACACTGCATGGCCCACCGCAGCGATGGTGGGAAAGGCCTGCAACTCTGCGCCGGAGTCATAGCGCAGGGCAGCTTCCTCAGTATAAGTGCCTGCTGGACCAAAAAAGGCGATGCGTTTACCCATCCGTTGCTTCCCGCCGAAGGCAGTGTCCCCTGTCGTAGGGACTTACCAGGAACCCGGACACACTCCTACGGGCCTTCCTCAAGCCATCCAAGCTTTTGCCAGTTTACCATATCTGAAGACTGTAGAGTTGGGGTAAAATAGGCCTGGCATTGCGAGTTCATCGGGGAAGGACAAGGTCAGAAATGAAGAAATTGCTGATGGTCGCGGCGGTAGTGATTCTGGTATTGCTCATAGTCGTAGTGGGCGTACTGGGATACTACGGATTTGCGCCAGGAGTATCCAGCCTGCTGGGTGCCAACAAGCCCAAAGACCTGGGAGTCAGCTACACGGAGCAGCACTTGCAGAGCGCCCGGGCCAAGCTGGGGCAGCAGTTTATGACATTGCCTCAGGGGACAAGCGCCGCCCAGAGCCGTCAGTATTCCGGCCAGAAAAGCATAAACGCCAGTTTCACCCAGGAGGAACTGACCGCCCTGGTGAATGACCAGCGTTGGGCGTACCATCCGGTGACCGACGCCCAGGTGCGGATTAACCCCGACGGCACTGTAGAGTTTTCCGGCAAGCTGCTCATAGACCGCCTGGATGGCTTTGGCCAGTCCATCCGGCTGAGCCAGCAGGAACAGTCCTATGCTCAGGACTTTTTGAAGTTCGTTAAGACCGACCCGGCCATTTACGCCAAGGGATCCCTCACCGTGGTGAATAACCAGCTGGATTTGAACGTGACCGAGGCTAAAGTAGGCCGTTTGGATGTCCCTGTGGATGACGTAACCGATGACCCTTCATACATGAACGAAGTGGCTCAGCGGGCGCGGGCCAGCGTGACCGGGCTTTCTGTAACATCGCTAAACTTCCAGGGCGGGCAGATGAACCTGAACGCCAGCATACCCGCCACCGAGTCGGTGTTGCCGCCGTAAGGCAACTGGCTCAGAGCCATATGCTAATATATCTCCAACGTTGCAGTACGTTGAGGTGACCGGCCATGACCACCCCTTCCCGGCAGATTGAACTGCGCTACGACCCCGCCGCCATTGACCGCAAGTGGCAGGAGCGCTGGGCCGCCGATGGCCTCTACCGCGTGCCCGACGACGATCCCCGGCCCAAGTGGTTTGAGATGACCATGTATCCCTACCCCTCCGGCGACCTGCACATCGGCCACTGGTACGCCATGGCCCCTTCCGACTGCCACGCCCGCTTCCGCCGGATGCAGGGATACAACGTGCTGCACCCCATCGGCTTTGACGCCTTCGGCCTGCCTGCGGAGAACGCCGCCATCAGCCGGGGCATTCACCCCTACACCTGGACCATGAGCAACATCCAGAATATGCGCCGCCAGCTCAAGTCCATCGGCGCAATCTACGACTGGGACCGGGAAATCATCTGCTGCCTGCCGGAGTATTACCGCTGGAACCAGTGGTTTTTCCTCCAAATGTACAAGGCCGGCCTGGCCTACCGGGCCAAGGCCCCCGTGGTGTGGTGTCCTTCCTGTCAGACGGTGCTGGCCAACGAGCAGGTGGTGGACGGCAACTGCGAACGCTGCCACACGGCCATTACCCGCCGCGACCTGGAGCAGTGGTTCTTCCGCATCACCCAGTACGCCGATCAGCTCCTGGACTTCCAAGGGCTGCTGGAGTGGCCGGAAAAAATCCTGACCATGCAGCAGAACTGGATTGGCCGCAGCGAGGGCGTGGAAATCAGCTTTGACATTTCCCACAAGGGGCTGGACCATAAGGAGATTCGCGCCTTCACCACCCGCATTGACACAATCTTTGGCGTCACCTTCATTGTGCTGGCCCCGGAGCACCCCCTGGTGCCCCGGCTGACCTCCAGGGAGCAGCACGGCGCCGTGGCGGAGTACATTGCCCAGGCCCGCCGCACCTCGGAGATTGAGCGCCAGTCCACTGAGAAAGAAAAGACCGGCGTATTCCTGGGGACTTACGCGGTGAACCGGCTCAATGGCGAGCAGGTGCCCATCTTCATCGGCGACTACGTGCTGATGAGCTACGGCACCGGCGCAGTCATGGGCGTGCCCGCCCACGACTCCCGGGACTTTGCCTTTGCCAAGAAGTATGGCCTGCCCATCCGCCAGGTCATCGCCCCGGTATCTTGGGATGGAAGCGAACTGACTGGGGCCTACTTGGGCGACGGCTTTATGACCGCCTCGGGCCGCTACGACGGCATGACCAACCAGGAAGGCAAGCGGGCCCTGGCCCAGGACATCGAGGCCAAGGGCTGGGGCAAACGCACCATCACCTACCGCCTGCGGGACTGGCTCATATCCCGCCAGCGGTACTGGGGCACGCCCATTCCCATGATTTACTGCCAGGCCTGCGGCATTGTGCCGGTGCCCGAATCTGACCTGCCGGTGCTACTGCCCCCCGATGCCGAGTTCAAGCCCACTGGGGAATCTCCCCTGGCGGCGCACCAGGGCTTCGTCAGCGCCACCTGCTCCCAGTGTGGCGCTGCCGCCCGGCGCGAGACCGACACCATGGACACCTTCGTGGACTCCTCCTGGTACATGCTGCGCTACACCAGCCCCCAGTACCATCAAGGCCCCTTTGACCCGGCCCTGATGCAGAAGTGGATGCCCGTGGACCAATACACCGGCGGGGCGGAGCACGCGGTGATGCACCTGCTCTACTCACGCTTTTTCACCAAGGCCCTGCGGGACCTGGGCTTGCTGGAGTTCGACGAACCCTTCCTGCGGCTGTTCAACCAGGGCATCATCCTGGGAGAAGACCACGAGAAGATGAGCAAGAGCCGGGGCAACGTGGTGAACCCGGACCTGGTGGTGGGCCAGCTAGGGGCCGACGCCACCCGCTGCTTCATGATGTTCATTGGACCCTGGGACCAGGGCGGCCCCTGGAGCGACGTGGGCATCAACGGCGTGGCCCGCTGGTTGAACCGGGTGTGGGGCGTCATGGAGCACGACCCGGCCCACCTGGAGGGCGGCGCAGGCAACCCCCAGGCCATCCGGGAGACCCAGCGCCTGCTGCACCAGACCATCCGCAAGTGCTACCAGGACCTGGACCGGTTCAAGTTCAACACCGCCATCGCCAGCCTCATGGAGCTGACCAACCACCTGACCAGGGTGTGGGCCGAGGCCAGCGTGGACGCCGCTGCCTGGCGGGAGTGCACGGAGAAGTTCCTGCTGATGCTGGCCCCCCTGGCGCCCCACCTGGCCGAGGAGATGTGGGAGAGCACGGGCCACGCCTACAGCATCCACCAGCAGCGGTTCCCCCAATGGGACGAAGAGCTGGCCGCCGAGGAGACCATCACCCTGGTGGTGCAGGTCAACGGCAAGGTGCGGGACCGCATCCAGGCCCCCGCGGGCATCAGCTCCGAGCAGGCCCAGGAGCTAGCCCTGGCCAGCCCCAAGGTGCGGAGCTTCATGCAGGGCAAGGCGGTGCGCCAGGCAGTGTACGTGCCGGGGCGGCTGGTGAACGTGGTGGTGGGGTAGGGTGTTGGGGATGCTTTACAGGCAGTTCATTAGTAAATGGAGAACAATAATCTTGCTTTAAAGGCTCTCAAGCCATTTCACCCAGTCATCAAAGTGTGCGCACTGCTGACGAATTGCCGTTAAGCCGATGCGTTGTGCTACTAGAGGGCCATGAACCACTTTCTGATATGACGGGCAAGTATGCATGATCCTTTTTGAAGGTGCACTCTCAGGGTTGTCATTTATTTCCTCGGGGGTCGAAAAGCTCTCCCGTACGCGTGTGAGAGTCTGCCCTGCCGCTGGCATGTTAAGTGCAACGCCAATTGCCTCAGGCTTGCAAAATAGCAGGGCCTCGAACTCGTGGACCATCAGATAGGGGCGGAATCGGCGGTCTCCAATTTGGGATTTCCACTGAATTTCAACGTGTTGCGCGCGATGAACTGGACTTCCTGCAAGCCGTGATTCCATCCCCGGAAAATCTGAAGGCAAGCCATAGTAGTCAATGAATGTTGTAACTGCAACAACTCCGGAGTCACCTAAAAGCCGTTTTACGTCCCTTTCCACTTTTTGATAGTCTGTAATCCCACCCTGGAAAACCGCACCTCGTTTCACCCGCTTAGTAGTCGCAATGGTGGGAGTTAGGCTGACTTCTAATGCTAAAAGATGGGGAGCAAGTACGTCCTTAACAAACCGTTCTTCAGTTTGTCCCTCTACTAGAGCCAGGACACGCTTCATCAAGGCCTACCAGTCAGGACGTTTTTCTCCCACAATTCACCCAGGCTGTAATCTTCAAGCCATGAGGCCATGTCGGCTTCCCTCAAGTGCTTGAATACGCTTGCGCCATCCTCCCTGTTGACAACCCAGACGTGCTGTGGTTCCAAATGGTTGATAAGGGTCACTGACTGGGTGGCCACCAGTAGTTGTGTTCGTGTGGATGCGGATTGGAAAAGTCCCGCCAGAATCTGGATGGCCGCGGGATGCAGCCCCAATTCAGGCTCATCAATCAAGATAACTGATGGAAGGTCCGGTTGAAGAAGCAGCGTTGCAAGACAGATAAATCTCAGCGTACCGTCAGATAGTGCGGATGCGTTGAAGTACGTGTCGCTGCCTATTTCCTCCCACTCCAGCCGAATCTTATCGGGGTTCAGCGCCGTAGGGACGAGTTTAAACCCCCGGAAAAATGGCGCTATTTGCCTAACAGTATCCTCGATGTTTCGGTAGTAATCCGTTTTCTTTTCTTGGAGCAAATATAGAAATGCAGCCAGGTTGGCCGCATCCGGGCGAAGGAAGCGATTGTCTGCAACATCGCACGTTTGTTTGGGCGGGGCAGACGGGCTGGTGTCATGAAAGTGGTATATCCGATAACTGTCAAGATACTTCTGGATATACCTAGAAATACCCCCCTTCGACGTCGCTAACTGCGCCTCTTTCTGCCCAGACCAATGCTCAGGAAAAAGGTATGGTCGACCAGGATAATTTTCGGTATCCCAGAAATTTGATTTCTCGCTTTCGATCAGGAAATCATTATTTTCAGTGGGTATAAGTATGAGTTCGTAGATATTTTGGTTAAGCCCTTCCGCGAAAGTCACTTTGATGGAAAGTTTCTCGGTGCGCTTCCTGCCAAAATGCAGAATTGCATTTGCGCCGCCAGCCTGCCCTGTGTAGATGGCCAGCTCTTGTCTATATATCCTGTTGAGCAAATGGAAACAACTGATGAGATTTGACTTGCCGGCGCCATTACCTCCAATGAATACATTCAGAGGCCCAAACTCAAGCTCTTGGTCACGGATGGACTTAAAACCCTGAATGTGCATGCTATGCAACGGCATAGATACTAGCTCCGCTGGAAGTCCTCGTATTGTACAGCAGGCATCGCTGTCACAGGGCCCTTAACTGACCCATAGAACGCGCAGTTTTGGCCTGGGAGCACTTCCAGGGATAATGAAGGAGCATTCGCTCCTACTCCCTCCTGCTAATGCTCTCCAGCACCTGGAAGTACTCGGGGAAGGTCTTGGAGACGCAGCCGGGGTCGTTGATGGTGATGGGCGCTCCCCCCAGGGCGGCCAGGGAGAAGCACATGGCCATGCGGTGGTCGTTGTAGGTGTCAATGGCGGCGGGCTTTAACCGGCGCGGCGGAGTAATCTCCAGGTAGTCCTTACCCTCGGTCACGGTGGCCCCCAGCTTGCGCAGCTCCGTGGACATAGCTGCCAGCCGGTCCGTCTCCTTGACCCGCCAGTTCCCCACGTTGCGAATCACCGTCTTGCCCTTGGCGAACAGCGCCGTGGCCGCCACCGTCATAGCGGCGTCGGGGATGTGGTTCAGGTCCAGGTCCACGCCGTGCAGGTCGCCCTGGCGCACCTCAATCCAGTCTGAGCCCCGCCGCACCTTGGCCCCCATCTGCTCCAGCACATCGGCCAGCCGCACGTCCCCCTGTACGCTGTCGGCGCCCACGCCGTTGACTCGCACCGGCCCGCCGCTAATGGCTGCCGCCGCCAGGAAGTAGGTGGCGGAGGAGGCATCGCCCTCCACCAGGGCGCGGCCGGGAGAGATGTAACCCTGGCCGCTGGGCACCCGGAACCATTCCCAGCCCGACTGTTCCACCGGCACGCCAAAGCGTTTCATGGTGTCAATGGTCATGGCGATGTAAGGCTTGGACACCAGGTCGCCCTCCACCCGAATCAGCAGGTCTTGCCGCCCCAGGGGCGAGGCCAGCAGCAGCGCGGTGAGGTACTGGCTGGACACGTTGCCCCGGATGGAGACCTCGCCGCCGCTTAAACCCGAAGCGTGAATGCGCAAAGGAAGGCAGCCGTCCTGCCCCAGATACTCAATGCGCGCCCCCAGGGGGATGAGGACGTCCACCAGGTCCCTGATGGGCCGCTGGTGCATGCGTGGCTCGCCGGACAGGGTGTAAGTGCCCTGGCCCAGGCACAGGGCGGCGCACAGGGGCCGCACGGCGGTGCCGGCGTTGCCCAGGAACAGGTCCGCCTCCCGCACCTGGAAAGGCCCGCCCTGGCCTTCCACCCGGCAGCGGGTCTTGTCTTCTGAGAGTTCAAGGCGCACGCCCAGTTTTTCCAGGGCCGCCACCATATGGCGGGTGTCATCGCTGTCCAGCAGATTGTAGACCTCGGTGCTGCCCTGGGCCAGGGCAGACAGCAACAGGATGCGGTTGGACAGGCTTTTGGAGCCGGGCAGGGAAACCTGGCCCTCCACGCGCGCAATGGGCTGCAACGTCAGCTGTTCCATAAAACATTCCGTGTCCTATATACGACATTAATCAGTTAACACGATTATAGGCTGGCCCCCATCGGCGGTCAAAAACCCCGGTAGTGTATCAATTAGCCCTTCGTCGTTCCGGCTTGCGCCGGAACCCAGTGGTGCGTATCAGCCATGTCCCTATCTGGGCATCCCGACTTGTCGGGGTGCGACCAGTTGAGTCCTTAAGCAAACTGAGACACTACTAAAACCCCGGTTTGGTTGACATCCAAAGGGTGCTGGGCTATATTACCGTCAGTCAAGGGCTGGACTTGCAGGGCGTTGGCCCGTTGTTAACAATCTAGCGACACCCGCGGCGCCCAGGGGCTGAATAGGGAAGACGGTGCGAGTCCGTCACGGTTGCGCCACTGTGTGCGGGGAGTTGGCCGAATACAACGCCACTGTCCCCCCCCCAATGTTGACGGGGCCAGGATGGGAAGGCATCGGCCCAGCGATGATCCGCAAGTCAGGAGACCTGCCCGGGTTGATGGGACCACTCCTCTGCGCCCAACAGAGTTGGTCTTGTAGCATCCTGGCATAGGCCTCCGGCCCATGACAAGATATCTGCTATGCGCTCCCCTGGCCGCAATTGGGCCAGGGGATTTTTAGTTGGGGAGAATTTTGGGCGTTTTGCCCCCCACCCTGCCCTCCCCCTTGTTAAGGGGGATACAACTAAGATCCTTCCCTCTTACTAAGGGGGAAGGTGGGGATGGGGGTCAACTCGCCGAGAGTCTAAAGCTGGTGCAAGGACCATGTCCCTGGTTCAAAAATACGCCCTCCTCCCGGACGAGATTGACCGGCAGAGCCTCCAGATGGTGGAGGCCAGCTTGCCGTCGTCCCTGGGATTTGCCCACCGCGAGCATTACGTGGTATGCCGCATTGTGCGGGCCGAGGGCGATCCGGACATCGCAACATCGGTGCGGTTCAGCCCCGGCGCAGTGGCAAAGGGACTGGCGGCGCTGGCTGCCAGGGCGCCGGTGCTCACCGATGTGCGCATGGTGGAGGCGGGCATCTCCCGCGCCTTGCTCCAGCGACATGGCATCGCCACGCGCTGCCTGATAGACGCCCCCCAGGTGGCCGAGCGCGCCCGCCGGGAAGGCACCACCCGCTCAGTGGCGGCGCTGCGCGAACTGCAACCCCAACTGAACGGTGCGGTGGTGGCCATCGGCAACGCACCTACCGCGCTGCTGGCCCTGCTGGACATGGTGGACGCTGGAGAGGCTTTGCCAGCCCTGATTATCGGGATGCCCGTGGGTTTTGTGGCTTGTCCTGAGTCCAAGGAAGAGCTGATGCGCCGCCAAACACCCTACATCAGTATTCAGGGACGCCGCGGGGGCAGTTCCGCCGCCGCCGCCACCGTGAACGCTCTGCTGGACTTGCTGAGCGGGCAGGGGGACAAATGACTACAAGATCTTCCCAAATCCCCCCAGTCCCCCCTTTGGCAAAGGGGGGAAATAGAAACCCGTCCACTCCACAAGGGGGGGGACTTTGCCAGTCTCCCCATGCACAAAGGGGAGAGCCTATCCAATCCCCCCTTTCGCAAAGGGGAGTGAGGGGGGATTTATGGGGCGTAATCATGCTCTGCCACGGCAGCCAGCGGGGGGCCAGCCGGGCCGAATGCTCCTGCGCCTGGCAAAACACTGGCGCTGCATCCCCGGCCTGGTGCCGCCAGTGCCCCAGCACCCCCGTGGGGCTCCAAGAGGCCGCCCAACTCTTGCAGAAAAATCTGAGTCCTGCCCGTGCCCAGGTAATGCTGTCCTGCCTGGAGTTCATCCCGCCCCATCCGCCGCAGGCGGTGGGGCTGCTGGCCCAGCAAGGCCTGAAGCGCATCGTCATCATGCCCTACCTGTTGGGGCACGGCAAACACGCCACCCTCGAGCTTCAGGAGGTGCTGGAAGAACTGCGCCGGGCCAACCCCCAGGTCGCCATCCACCTGGCCGAGGGCCTGGGGGCAGACCCTCGCATTGCGGACCTGGCGGCGGAACGGGTGCGCCAGTTGGAGGCCGTTGAGGGCCGCAGCAAGCGCCCGGCCGGCGTGCTGCTGGTGAAGGCGGGCACCAAGACCCAGTACGACGACTGCCTGTGGCTGGAACAGTTGGGGCAGATGGTGGAAAAGGCCCTGGGGGTAGGTTATGCTGTAGCAGTGGCCCAGTCCCACTACGGCGACCCCACCATGGAAGCGGCCACGGCCCGGCTGGTGGAGCAGCGCAAAGTTTCGTCCCTGATTTGCGTGCCTTACCTGCTCTTCCCTGGCCTGATATTACAGCGCAACGTGCTGGGCACCCTGGGTAAGTTGCAGCAGCAGTACCCCAACGTGCCCATGCAGGTGACGCCGCCCCTGGGCACCGATGAGCGACTGGTGGCGGTGGCCGCTGACCGTATTAAGGATGTGTGGCAGCGTGCGGAAGCAGGTGGAGCATAATTTCCCCCTCTCCCTCAGATGGGAGAGGGTTGGGGTGAGGGTGAATCTATCCCTCACCTCAGTCCTCTCCCACAAGGGGAGAGGATGCCTCCAAATTTGAGGCGTTTTGGTTGAAATGCCAGAAGAACAAGACAAGCAGGACCTTCAGGAAAGCGACTACAGCCAGCCGACGGTGAAGCGCCGGGGGATGCGCACCGGCTACACCACTGGCTCGTCCGCCGCCGCCGCCGCCAAGGGCGCCGCCCTGACGCTGCTCACCGGCCAGCCGGTGGCTGAAGTCACCATTCACCTGCCCGTGGGCCGGGACGCTGCCTTCAAGCTGCACCGCTGCCAGAAGCTGGAGGGCGGCAAAAAAGTGCTGGCCTCGGTTATCAAGGACGGCGGCGACGACCCGGACGCGACCCACGGCGCAGAAATTTGCGTCACGGTGTCGTTGGCCCCCGACGATCAGAAGGGCCTGAAAATCGTGGGCGGTCCCGGAGTGGGCATTGTCACCCGCCCCGGCACCGGCATCCCGGTGGGTGAGCCTGCCGTAACGCGAGTGCCCCGGCGCATGATGACAGAGTCCTTGCAGGCTGCCGCCCGCAGCCAGGGCCTGCCCGAAGACACGGGATTCATCGCCGAAGTCTCCGTCACCAACGGCGAGGAAATTGCCAAAAAGACCACCAACTCTCGCCTGGGAGTATTGGGCGGCATCTCAATTCTGGGCAGCACCGGCGTGGTGCAGCCCTTTTCCACCGCGGCCTGGCGGGCCAGCGTCCACCTGGCCATAGACGTGGCGGCGGCCAACGGTGTGAAACATATGGTGCTGTCCACCGGCACCCGCAGCGAGGAGTACGCCAAGGCCTGCCTGGACCTGCCCGACATGGCCTACGTGGACGTGGGCATCTTCAGCGGCCCGGCCCTCAAGCGGTGCGTCATGCGCGGCATACCCAGGGCCAGCCACGTGGGAATGGTGGGCAAGTTCTCCAAAATGGCTATGGGCTACTTTGTCACCCACGTGGCGGGCAACAAAGTGGACGTGGGATTCCTGGCCGACCTGGCAGGCCGGTGCGGCGCTTCGGCCCAGGTGCAGGAAGAGATGCGCCAGGCGGCCAGTGGGCGTCACTTCCAGGAAATTGCCCAGGCCAACGGCCTGCTTTCGGTGTTCCCCTTGATGTGCCAGATGGTGTGCGCCGAAAGCCACAAGCTCCTGGGGCAGGATGCCAGCGCCCTGACTGTGGACGCCCTGTGCTTTGATTTTGACGGCGCCCTGCTGGGCCACGCCTCCACCTCGCCCCAGGGAGTGCCCCTGGTGGCAGGCGCCGGACGGCGGTAGAAGCGCCAGATGGACAACTTGTGCGAGGGGGCCAGGGTTTCTCAAGCGCACCCCCACCCTAGCCCTCCCCCTAATTTAGGGGGAGGGAATGGAGTCCCTTCCCCATGCCAAGGGGAAGGGCAGGATGGGGGTCCCCCAACCCGCGCCCTGGGCCTGCCCGACGACGCCTTTGAGCAGCGCCGCCCCCTGCGGGGCCAGATTACCAAGCGGGAGGTGCGGGCAGTCAGCCTATACTCCCTGGGCCTGCGCCCCGGCAGCGTGGTCTGGGACATTGGCGCGGGCACCGGCTCGGTAGCCCTGGAGGCAGCGGTCATCGCGTGCCAAGGAAAGGTCTTCGCCATTGAGCGGGACCCGGAAAGCCTGCCCTTGCTGGAGCGCAACGTAGCCCGCTACAGCCCCGGCAACGTGACAGTGGTCCCAGGGGAAGCCCCGGCGGCCCTGGCCGGACTGCCGGACCCAGACTCGGCATTTATTGGCGGCAGCGGCGGCAAACTGGCGGAGCTGCTGGCGGCGGTGGCTCAGCGGCTGAAGCCCCAGGGCAGGGTAGTGGTCAACCTGGCAGCCCTGGAGCGGGCGCAGGAGGCATACCACTGCCTGAAGGAACTGGGGCTGGCTACGGAACTGGTGATGGTGCACTCCGCCCGGGGCAAGGAGATGCCCGACGGGGCGGTGCGGCTGGAGTCCCTGAATCCGGTATTTGTGGTGACGGGCTGGCGAAGAGAGTGAGCAGATAAAGCTAACCCGCCCATCCCCGGACAAGCTCCGGATGAGTGGTATATGGGCTCAAGTATCAAGAACAGGAGTGTATCAGTTTACCCCAGGACTCGACTCGTCGCACCCCGACAAGTCGGGGTGGCCAGATACTTACATGGATATGTATTCCACTGGATTCCGGCTTCCGCCGGAATGACTAAAGGCTAATTGATACATTACGCAAAAACACTGGTATTAGCTTTGTTCAGGAATCAGCAGGTGTTTCAAGTCACGTTGCAGGAATAGCCCAATGACTAGCAGTCAGTCCTCAACCTCCAATGGTTGTCTCTACGGCGTAGGCGTCGGCCCCGGCGACCCGGAGCTGTTGACCCTTAAAGCGCTGCACCTCCTCCAGCGGGTGCCGGTTATCTGCGTGCCCCAGTCGGAGACCAGCCGGGACAGCTATGCCCTGAGCATTGTGCGGGGCTTCCTGGACCTGGGCCGCCAGGAAATCTTGCGGGTAACTTTCCCCACTGACGACGCCGAGGGCGCTGCCCGCTCCTGGCGGGACGCGGCAGAAGTGCTGGCGGGACGGCTCCAGCAAGGCCAGGATGTGGCCTTCATCACCGAAGGCGACCCCATGCTTTTCAGCACCTTCTCCTACGTGCTGGAGAGTATTCGCACCAACCACCCCCAGATACCTGTGGAAATCATTCCCGGCGTGTCTTCGGTAATGGCCGCGGCGGCCAGCGCCGGAGTGCCTCTGGTCACCCACGGCCAGCGCCTGGCTATCCTGCCCGCGGTGTATGGCATTGACGACCTGCGGGAGGCCATTGCCAGCTACGACACCATCGTGCTGATGAAGGTAAACCGCACCCTGCTGCAAGCCCTGGCCAGCCTGGAGCGGCTGGGACTGGCGGGCAAGGGCATCTACGTGCGGCGGGCCAGCACGGCCAGGGAGCGGGTGGTGCGTGATCTGACCCAGTTAACGGAAGAAGACCTGGACTATTTCTCCCTACTGATAATCCGGAAAGGTGAATAATGGCTAGCGGCAAAGTTTATTTCATCGGCGGCGGCCCCGGCGACCCGGAACTACTGACCCTCAAAGCCAAGCGGCTCATGGAGACGGCGGACATGGTGATTTACGCCGACTCCCTGGTGCATCCCTCTATTGTGGAGTTCGCGCGTCCCGGCGCGCAGGTCCACGGCAGCAAGACCTTGAACCTGGGCCAGATTATGGAACTGACCCTGCAGGCGGTGAAAGAGGGCAAGACCGTGGCCCGCATTCAGAGTGGAGACCCCTCCATTTACGGAGCCATGTTGGAGCAGATGCGGGTGCTGGAACGGGAAGGCGTGGACTACGAAATTATCCCCGGCGTCAGTTCGGCCTTCGCCGCCGCCGCCCGCCTCAAGGTGGAGCTGACGGTGCCAGAGGTTTCCCAGACCGTTATTTTGACCCGCGTGGAAGGCCGGGTGTCCATGCCCCCTGGCGAAGAACTATCGTCGCTGGCCTCCCACGGCAGCACCCTGGTGTTGTTCCTAAGCATCACCCGGATGCCCCGTATTGTGCGGGAACTGCGGGCTGCGGGTTATCCCAAGGATACCCCCGTAGCAGTGGCCTACCGGGTGGGCTGGCCGGACGAGCAGATTATCCGGGGCACCCTGGCGGACATCTCCCCCAAGGTGCGGGCGGCCAAGCTCACTCTCCAGGCGTTAATCCTGGTGGGCAAGGCCCTGGACCCGGCCCTGCGCCAGCCTGTCACATCTCTGGGCGAGGGTACTGAAGTCGCCACTTCCCACCTGTATTCCGAGACATACACCCACCGCTACCGGCTGGGCAAGGGGCGGAGCAGGGCTAAAAAGGAACCTGTACCCGCCGCCAGCAGGGATGGCGACTAACCTGATTGTTCACACTTACCCGCTCATGGTTCGACAAGCTCACCATGAGCGGGCCTGACCCCACGGCGCCACTGCCCTCGCCCTGAGCCTGTCGAAGCGCGGCCTCCAGGAGCACACTGCCCTTGCATTCAGACGGCAGCTCCCACACCATCATCCTCGCCGTGTCCCGCCGGGGGGCCGCCCTGGCCCGCACCCTGGCGGCGGCCCTGCCGGACAGTCCTGCCCTGTATTTGGACCGGCGGATGATGGAGGCGGCTGACCAGGCTACGCCCTTTGACCTGCCTCTGCGCCCGGTGGTGCAAAAGTTGTTTGGCGATTGCCAGCAACTGGTGCTGTTTCTGCCCGTGGGCGCGGCCATGCGCTTGCTGGCGCCCTGCCTTCAGGACAAGCACACTGACCCGGCGGTGGTCTGCGTGGATGATGCGGGGCGCTTCGCCGTAAGCCTGCTCTCCGGGCACCTGGGCGGCGCAGACCAGTTAGCTCAGCAGGTAGCGGCAATTCTGGGAGCCGCGCCGGTAGTTACCTCGGCATCCCACGTCACCGGCGCCATTGCTGTGGACTTGCTGGGCCGGGACTTGGGCTGGAAGCTGGAGGCCAATTCCCTGGCAGTGACGCGGGCCAGCGCCGCGGTGGTCAACGGCGATCCGGTGGGCATTTACCAGCAGGCCGGGGAGCGCCACTGGCGGCCCCAAGACACTCCCCTGCCTAGCAACCTGCGTGTCTACCCTTCTGTCCAGGCCCTGGCCGAGTCGGACGCCGTAGCGGCCCTGATTATTTCCGACCAAGCGGGTGTTTCTGGCGATAGGGGCAGGTTTGAAACCCGCCCCTACGGACATTTTCTCTCGCCTAAGCACGTGGTGGTGTACCGGCCCCGCAGTCTGGTAGCAGGCATGGGCTGCCGCAAAGGGGCACCGGTGGAAGAGTTGGAGGCGCTGCTGGCGGATACTTTTCAGCAGCACAACCTGGCCCTGGGCAGCTTGCGCTGCATCGCCACCGCAGACCTCAAGGCCGATGAGCCAGGGCTTAAAGAGCTGGCCCAGCGCCACGGCGTGCCCCTGATATGCTACCCCGCCCAGGAACTCAACCGCGCCTTTGAGGAACACGGCAGCCGGGCCGCCACCCCTTCCCAGGCGCGACGCTTGCTGGGCATATGGGGGGTGTCAGAACCGGCGGCGCTGCTGGCGGCGGGCAGCCAGGAGTTGCTGGCGCCCCGGCAGAAATCGGCGCGGGCCACCATTGCCGTGGCGCGGATGGTGTTTGGGTAAAAGGACGACCCCGCCTAGCCTCCCCTTGGTAAAGGGAGGAACGGGTTCTCCCCCTTAACAAGGAGAAGTCAGAGGGGATAGTAACTCCCCAACTCAGCCTTGCGGAACAGGCCCGGCGCGGCCAGCCCGGGGAAGCGGTCGGGGTACATAGCCTCGGCCAGGGCTTCCATCACGTCCACCACCCGCGGCCCGTGGCGGCTGGGCACTCTCCCGTCGAACAGGTACACCTGGCTATGGCGCACCGCAGGTAAGTCTTTCCACCCTGGCTGGGTGGGAAGCCACTGGGCCGCCTCCCAGGCGGAGCGCTCCAGGTCAAAGGCGCAGGGCATCATCATTATGTAGTCCGGCTGGTACGTCCGAACCTCGCTCCAGGCCAGTTCCCGGGACTTGCCCCACTTCTCCGCCAGGCCCTCGCACCCGCCCGCCAACTCCACCAGCTCCGGCGTCCACTGGCCCGTGTTGCGCAGCGGTTCCAGCCAGTCAATGCACAACACCTTGGGGGGTGTGACCACATCGGCCAGGCTGGACTGCACTGTTGCAACCCTTTGCCGGAGGCTCTGCACCAGGGCAGCGGCTCTTTCCGGGACCTGGGCGGCCCGGCCAATGGCCAAAATATTCTGAAAAATGTCCTCCAGCCCCGCAGGCCGGATGCTGACAATCTCCGGCTGGTAGTCCAGCACCCTGGCAGCGGTCTCAAACACCGAGCCGCCGCCGATGGCGCAGACCTCACAAAGCTCCTGGGTGAGGATAACGTCGGGGCGAAGCTCGCGCAGCAGGTTGCCGTCAATCCAGTGCATGGAGCTTCCAGTTGCGCGGGCCTGCTGGACAATGGCGTCAATTTCCGCGCTGCTCAAGCCGGACACATCACGAATGGCCCGGCTGACCACCGGCTTGGCGCGGGCAGCGTCAGGATAGTCACACTTGTGGGAGACGCCCACCAGTTGGTCGCCCAGACCCAGGGCATAGACCATTTCAGTGGCGCTGGGCAGAAACGAGACTATGCGCATATCGGAACCCTCCAGCAGGATTCAACGTCAGTATAAAAGGTGTAAACTGAAAACAGCAACGTGCGCAGAGGATTAAGGGCATGACTCAATTGCGGGCGGCACGGTGGATGACAGTCCTGGCCCACGGCCTGGCGTGGTCGGCCTTTGCCTTCATCCTCTTCTGGCCCTGGATGTACCATGGCACCACCATTGAGGTAGGGCCGGACGGCATCCAGCGGGTGGTGCCTTACTCCGCCACCTTCCTGGAGGTCAACAGCCGGTGGACCCTCATTCCCCTGCTGGTCCCCGTGGGACTGACTGCTGCCGGACTACTGGTTGCGCTGGGCGCTCACGGGCGACGAAATATAGTGTTGCTGTGGATTGTCACGGCTCTGGCGGCGGTATTCTGCGTATTGGGGTCTTTCAGCGTCGGCATGTTTTACGCTCCCGCTTGCCTGGCATTGCTGGCAGCGGCTATCATATTCACCATGTCCAAGGGGCAAACTACGGCGGCAAGGACCGGCATATGAGCCTGCATCAACGCTTTGGGCTTGCCCGCAAGGAGAAAATATGCCCGCGCAGCTGCGCATCTATACCATCAACAAGGGCCACATGGACGACTTTGTGGCCGCCTGGAAGAAGGGAGTCTACCCCCTGTGGCTGAAACACGGCTTCAAGATTGACCGCGCTGGGGTTATCCCGGAAAGCAACCAGTTCATGTGGGTATTGTCCCATGATGACCCGGTGGACTGGGAGGCCAAAGAAAAGGCCTATTATGCCTCACCGGAGCGTAAGGGCCTGAAGCCCGACCCGGCCCAGTGGATTGCCCGCGCCGAACGCTACTTCTACAATGAAGTTGTGAAGCCGTAAGGGTATCCGGCTTCCTGGGCGGAGCTTTCAGTGGCAGCGAAAATTCTGGACGGCGTGGCCCTGGCGAAACAGGTCCGGGGCGAGGTGGCCGCCGGGGTGGCGGAGCTGCGCCAGCGGCACGAAGTTGTGCCCGGACTGGCAGCGGTGCTGGTGGGGGACGACCCTGCCTCGGCTATTTATGTGCGCAACAAACGCCGCGCCTGCGATGAAGTGGGGATGTTCAGCGAAACCTTTCCCCTGCCTGCCACAACAGCCCAGGAAGAAGTGCTGGCCCTGGTGGCAAAGCTGAACCAGGACCCTCGATTCCACGGCATACTGGTGCAGCTGCCGCTGCCCCGCCAGGTGGACGAAAACGCGGTCATAGAAGCGGTCTCTCCGGACAAGGACGTGGACGGCATCCACCCTTTCAACGTGGGCAAACTGGCCCAGGGGATGCCCCGGTTCATTCCCGGCACGGCTGCAGGCGTCCAGCAGCTCCTGCTGCGCCACGGCTACGACCCGGCAGGCAAGCATGTGGTCATCTGCGGGCGCAGCAACATTGTGGGCAAACCCCTGGCCATGCTGCTGATGCAGCGGCAGGCCGGGGCCAACGCCACTGTCACGGTGTGCCACACCCGCACTAACAACCTTCCTGAAATTACCCGCCAGGCGGACATCCTGGTGGCGGCGGTGGGCCAACCCAGGGCCATTTCCGGCAACATGGTAAAAGAAGGCGCGGTGGTCATAGACGTGGGCATCAACCGGGTAGAGGACTCCACCCGCAAGCAGGGCTACCGGCTGGAGGGGGACGTGGACTTTGAGACCGTTTCCCAAAAGGCAGCGTCCATCACCCCTGTGCCCGGCGGGGTAGGCCCCATGACCATTGCCATGCTACTGGTGAACACCCTGACCGCGGCCCGGCTGGGCCTGAGAAGCTTGTAGATAACTGCTTGACCCCTCACCCCAGTCTTCTCCCACAAGGGGTGTTGCCTCAAAACACTTGCGCCTGACTGAAAATGTCATCCTTCGTCCCGATTGCATCGGGACCCACAATGACATTTTGGGCAAAGCCCGGTTTTCTAGATTCTTCGTCGTCCCCATGTCATCGGGACTCCTCAGAGTGACACTTTTGAGGCAAGCTCCCCACAAGGGGAGCGAGGGCAAGCTGCTTATACCTCGATGGGGGAAGGCAGGGATGAGGGTTACTGTTATGCGCACCAGCGACTTTGATTACTACCTACCGCCGGAGCTGATTGCCCAGACCCCGGTGGAACCTAGAGATGCCTCCCGTCTGATGGCGCTAGACCGGGCGACCGGCCAGCTGGCCCACCACAATTTCAGGGGCATCCTGGAGTACCTGCGCCCCAACGATTTGATGGTGTTCAACCAGAGCCGGGTGATTCCTACCCGGCTGCGGGGCAGGCATTCCGCCACCGGCGGTTCCGTGGAGCTGCTGCTGCTGCGCCAGGAAACTCCCGGCGTGTGGCTGGCCCTGGGCAAGCCTGGGAGGCGGCTGCGTCCGGGGGCGCGGGTGACCCTGGAACCGCAGTCTTCAGACACCGGCAGTGCCCGCAGCCTGGCGGCAGAAGTCTTGTCAGTGAACGAAGACGGCACTCGCCGGATGCGCCTGGAGGGGGGCCATGCCCAGTGGGAGGCCCTGGGAATAGTGCCCCTGCCGCCCTACATTCACCAGCCCCTGGCCGACCCGGAACGCTACCAGACGGTGTACGCCCGCCAGCCCGGCAGCGTGGCCGCGCCCACGGCAGGGCTGCACTTTACGCCGCAGTTGCTGGAGGAGATAAAAGGCTGTCGCGCGACTCTTGCCTTTGTCACGTTGCATGTGGGGCTGGACACCTTCCGTCCGGTGCAGGAGGAGGACCCAGCGGAGCACAAAATCCACACGGAGTACTATGAAGTTGACCAGGCCGCTGCCCAGGCGCTGGCCCAGGCTCGGCGCACCGGCGGGCGGATTATTGCGGTGGGCACCACCTCCGTGCGGGTGCTGGAACAGGTCGCCCAGGACTTGGCCGCCCAAGGAAGCAGTGAAATTCACCCAGTGCAGGGCGATGCCAGCCTTTTTATTCGCCCGGGCCACCAGTTCCGGCTGGTGGACGCCATGCTCACCAACTTTCACCTGCCCCGCTCCACGCTGCTTATGCTGGTCTCCGCTTTTGCTAGCCGGGAAATGATCCTGCAGGCCTACCAGGAGGCGGTGGCGCAACGCTACCGGTTTTACTCCTTTGGGGATGCCATGCTGATATTGTAAAGAGCGGAACTCCAGGGATTTTACGTATTTGCGGTTGTATTTAGAGATGAAGAGTTTGTTATAATCAAACACGATTGACATTTATATTCTTAAGGTAGCGCGGATACGGCATGACAAAGTTCAAAGGTTCGATTGGGGCCGTAGTCCTTGCCTTGGCGCTGGCCCTGGCCTCAGCGGCAGCAGGCATGGGCGTCCTTTACGCTCAAACCCCCTCACCGGGAACGATCAGCATCAGTCCCCAGGCTGGCACTGCTGGGACAGTGGTTACCGTAACCGGCACTGGTTTTACTGTCGGCGAAACCGGCATCAGCATTACCTATGACGGCACGGCAGTACTGACCAATATCACTGCCACTAGTGGAACTTTCACCCAAAATTACACTATTCCTTCATCCACTACCACCACGCACACCTTTTCCGGCACCCGCACCAGCGGTACGGTCAACAGTGTCACCTTTGAATTGCTGAAGCCCTTCATAAGTCTCAGCTCCTCCAGCGGCCCTCCCGGCGCCTCCATTACCGTTACCGGCTCCAACTTCCGCGCCAATGAGACCGGCATCTCCGTGACCTACGATGGCGCCACCATGGTCTCGGGACTAAATGCAGGGTCCAATGGCGGGTGGAGCGCCACGTTCAATGCGCCCTCTTCCCTAGTAGGCCCCCACACCATAGCAGCTTCCGGATCCCAAACCCTGGCATCCACGGTACCCAGCCTGACATTCACGGTCAGCGCAGGCATTTCCGCCTCCAAGAACAGCGGGCCAGTGGGTACGCCGGTGTCAGTGAGTGGCGCCGGGTTTGCCGTAAATGAGACTGGCGTGAACATCACTTTCGACGGCGTTAACATAGCTTCAACTACGGCCAACGCCCAGGGCACCTGGACGGCCAACTTTACCGTTCCCGCCACCGCAAGCGGCAACCACACCATTGGCGCATTTGGCCGCACTACCTTGGCCACCTCCGTTGGCACGGTGGCTTTCACCGTACAACCCGCCATTGCCCTGAACAAGTCCACGGGCGCGCCGGGCACTTCCGTAACCATCACCGGCACCGGCTTTGCGGTCAGCGACACCAACATCAACGTGACCTTTGGCAGCACCACGGTGCTGTCCAATTTGCGGGCTGACTCCAAGGGGGGATGGAGCGCCAACTTCTCCGTTCCCACCACCTCGGCAGGCACCCACACCGTCTCCGCCTTCGGCAACGGGACGCCCGCCTCCAGCATTTCGGACCAGTCCTTCACCATTGGGGCGGGCATTACCCTCAGCCGGCCCAGCGGCCCGCCGGGATCCTCCATCACGGTGACTGGCACCGGCTTTGGCGCCAACGAAAGCGGCATTGTCATTACGTATGACGGAACTCCGGTGGCTTCGGGCATTGCCGCCAACAGCGTGGGGGCATGGACGGGCAGCTTCAGTGTTCCCGTATCCGCCGCGGGCAGTCACGTAGTGCGGGCCTTTGGCGGTGTGGGCGGCGGCGGCAGTTCCGGCGATGCGAGCTTCACCGCCAGCCCAACCATTACCCTGAGCAAGTCCAGCGGCGCGCCAGGCACTTCCATAACTGTCAATGGCGCAGGATTCGGAGCCAATGAGCGCAGTATCAGCCTCACCTTTGACGGGGTGCAGATTGCTTCTGGAATAAACGCCAATGCCCAGGGATCGTGGGTGACCACCATCAACATCCCCGGATCAGGCAGCGGCGCTCATACCATTGCGGCAACAGGATCTTCTTCGTCCCAGTCCACGGGAGTGGATGCTCCCTTTACCGTGGGATCTGGGCTGACACTTAGCCGCAGCAGCGGGCCGCCGGGCACCGCCATAACCGTGGGCGGCGCTGGTTATGCTCCCAATGAACGGAACATTAACCTGACCTACGACGGCGTACAGGTGGCATCCGGAATTACGGCCAACGCCCAGGGGGCCTGGACTTACAATTTCACGGTGCCGCCTTCACCCACTGGGTCACACACCATTGCCGCGGGAGGAGCCAGCAGCCAGGGCGCGCCGCCGGATACCGTATATTCCGTTACACCGGCCCTTTCTCTCAACCGAACCAGTGGGCCGCCGGGAACTTCCATTGCGGTCACCGGCGCAGGTTTTGGGGCCAGCGAGCGGGGCATCACCATAACTTTTGAAGGCACGCCGGTGGCTTCGGGCATTAACGCCAATGCCCAGGGGTCATGGACACAAAATGTGGTGGCGCCGCCATCCCCGGCAGGAGCCAGGGCGTTGAGTGCATCGGGGCCCATCACTCAAACCTTTGGCAATTCAGACGTCACCTTCATAGTAGCGGCGGAGCTGACCGTCAACCGCCACACCGGCGCTCCCGGCACTCCCATTACCGTGGGCGGCGCAGGCTTTGCCAGCGGTGAAGGAAGCATAACCTTAACTTTCGACGGCACTCCAGTAGCTTCCGGCATCACTGCCAACGCCCAGGGCGGATGGAGCGCCACTTTTGCCATACCCGCCGCCGCCGCAGGCCCACACGAGATCAAAGCTTCAGGCTCTGCTACCCAGGGAGCCTCCGCGCCGGACTTCCGGTTTGCTGTGGTGCCGGTGGTTAGCATCTCCCCCAACACCGGCAACGTGGGAATGCGCACCGAAGTTACCGGGTCGGGGTTCAGTCCTAACGCCAGCCTGGCCATTACCTTTGGCGAAGAGCAGATTCGAGGCGGAGCGGTGACAGCCAATGGGGCAGGCAGCTTCAGCTTCGCGGTGGTTATTCCCCGGGCCAGGGCTGGAGCCCAGGCCTTGAAGATTGTAGATGGCGACCGTAATGAAGCCCAGGTGTCATTCACTATTGAAGGCGTGCCGCCGCGTATGCCAGGACCCCTTACTCCCAAGAACAACGAGCGCATGGGATTGCTGGGCAACATCTCTCCCACGCTGACCTGGTCCAACCTCCATGACCCCAGCGGCGTGACCTATGCGCTGCAAATTGACGCCAACCCCAGTTTCTCCAGGCCTATTTTGGAAAAGTTCGACCTGACCTCTCCCAGCTACACCCTGGCGCCGGGTGAGGCATTGCCCCGGGGCAGATACTACTGGCGCGTCCGCTCCGTGGACGGCGCATACAACGAAAGCAGCTGGTCGGAGCCAATCGTACTGCGGTCGGGCCTGATGCCTCTTTGGGCGCTAATCGGCTTAGTGCTGGTGGCGCTGGCCGCCGTGGGCGGGGCCGGAGTTTTCGGTTACCTGTACTTCTTCCGCCGCAAGACCGAGGTAATCCGCGTAGGAGAGGTGGCTGTTCCTACCCCGGTGCCGGGTTATTTCCGGGAATTGAGCGCACCAGAAGAAGCCGCCAAGCCCCAGCAGCAGCGCGCCTTGGGACTGCCGTCCCGGCTGGCGCTTCCTGGGGCCACCAGCAGCAGAAGGCCGCGGGTGTTATCGCCCCAGGAGCAGGGGCGGCTGAAAATCCTGGCGGAGTTTGCCAAGTCCCTGCCCCTGATTCAAGTGGGGTATGACGCCGACTGGCTACAAGAGGTGGCCTCCAGCGCCAACGGCGAAGGTTCTCCCGAGGCAGTCCGCGAGCAGCTGCTGGCTGGCAACATTTCCCTCAATTACGAGCCTTCGTGGCAGAGCCATCCCCTGTACCTGGAACTGCGTAGCGTCCTGGACGGGCATCCTCTGCTCCAAGGCCTGGACAACTACATCGAATCCGTGAACCGTTGCGCCAGCGACGTTGCGGGCATGCTGCAGGAAATCTACCGGGAAACCTCAGGCATTGTGTCTGACGAGGCCATGCGCCGGGGCCGGTGGCAGTACGTTTATGCAGTTTACGCCGACGCCCTGGGCTGGTTCCGCGGCAAGTTCCTGCGGGAACCTTCGGAACGGGACTACTACATGCTGGCCGATGGCCAGGAGCCTGCTCAAGAAGAGGGCAACGTCATGTGGCTACGGGGAGCCGATGCCACACCCTTTGCCGGAGAGTTGGTGACTGCGCCAGACCAGGCAGGACTGCAGGAATCCCTGGAGCTGCACATCAGGCTGCGGCGGAACTACCGGAAGAACGAGCGGGCCAAGTCGCTGGTGGAGACGCTGGCCCAGTTGGAAGTCCAGCGGGACCGGCTGCTGGGCGCGCTGGGGCAGTTGGGCCAGATGGGCGGTTAGAGCTTGTGTGACGATTCCCGCTCATCCTGAGCTTGTCGAACCACGGGCGGGCTGGGTAGACGGCATTTCTCACACAGGCTCTTAGTCCCCTCATGCCAGTCCGGCGGCTGGGTATTCAGGCCAATTGCAGCAACTGCACGATATTGCCATCGGGGTCTTTAAAGGTGGCAACCCAGCCGCCCCAGTGCTCCTGCTCAGGAGGACGGATGAACTCCACTCCTTCCTGGCGCAGACGCAGGCACTCGCTGTGAATCTCATCCACGCCCAGGTGAGGCATAATGCGGTAGGGGTCGGCGGCTTCGCCGCTCACCCTGCTGTGCAGGCCTACGTTTAGCCGCAACTCCCCCAACTGGAAGGCCACAAAATGGCCGTGGTGAGAGTGCACTGGCAGCCGCAACACCCTCTGGTAAAAGTCCACCATCTTATCCAGATTGCTGGTCCAGAGAGTAACGCCCACCAGGCTGGTTATCACTGAGAGGCCGTGGCGGGCTGGGACGCCTGACCTGCGGCGCAGCGGCGGCAGCAACCGTAGAAGTCCACCCTTTGCCAGCCAATCTCAAAGTTGGCATCCCGCGCAACCTGGTTCTTCAGCCGCACCACCGCCTGGTGCCCCTGCTGGGCATCCACCACGTCGCCGCACTGGACACATACCAGGTTAACGTGGGGGTCCAGGTTAGGCTCATAGCGGGATACCTTCTGGAAGGGAAGCTCCTGGATCAAGCCGCTCTGTTCCAGCACGTCCAGGGTGGAGTAAATGGTGGCCAGGGTCATGGAAGGAAAGTGTTGGCGGACCCGCTCGTAAATCTGCTGCACCGAAGGGTGGTCAGAGGAGTTCAGCACCGCCTCGGCAATGGCCAGCCGCTGGGGAGTGACCCGGACACCCCACTGGCGCAGACGGGCAGCCAACTGTTGTTGCATCATGGCAGCACTCCTCCGTGAAGAGGACTGTTTCCTGCACTATAACGCTGAGGACTGCGCCTTGCAACTTGGGGGTGGTTGAGCAGCAGGGCCTTTTGATTCTCGGCCCGCTCGTCGTGGCGCCCCGACGAGTCGGGGCGCGCCCTGGACAGGCCCATCAGCCGCAGGGCAGCCACATAGGTCTGCCCCTACCTTCAGAGACAATCGAAAGACCCTGGGTTGAGCAGCAGGCCGCTTGCAAACCCAGTGCCGCCGGTCTATCCTGGGAATGGGTTGGAGAGATGGCCGAGCGGTTGAAGGCGCCGGTCTCGAAAACCGGTATGGGCCTTTGGTCCATCGTGGGTTCGAATCCCACTCTCTCCGCCAGCCTTGTTTCCTCCCAGTGCCAGCCAAGTCATAGCCAGTTCTCCAGCCAAACTCCATTTCCAGCCAGGCCAATCGCGCAGCCTAATTTGCCACGAATTCAGAATGTGAGGTAACCACAACAATGCCAGGGAAAAGGATAGTCATTATTGGGGGCGGTTTTGGCGGTGCAGCCGCGGCCCGGACTGCCCGCCAGTTTTGGGCCGCGACCACGAAGTAACCGTAATTGATCGCAGCAAGCAGGCCTACCTGTGCGGTTCTTTTCCCCTGCTCATCGTGGGAGAGCGGGAGTCCAACAAGGTGCGCCGCTCTCTGGGCAGCCTTACCCGCCGCGGCGTCCGGCACCTGGAAGCCGAAGTAGAGAGCGTGGATACCTCGTCCCACACAGTGACCACTTCCGCAGGCAAGCAGGAGTATGATTACCTGGTGCTGGCCTCGGGCGCAGTTTATGACTGGGACGCCGTCCCTGGGGCCAGGAACGCCTACTCTTTCTACAATATAGACACGGCCCGCCGCCTGCGCCGCAAGCTGGCTTCTTTCCGCAATGGCCGGGTAATTATTGCGGTGGCCTCATTGCCCTACAAGTGCCCGCCTGCGCCCTTTGAAACCTCGCTGGTGCTGGACTGGGCATTTACGCGCAGCGGCGTGCGGCGGGACGTGGAAATCCACGTTTTCACGCCGGAACCCATGCCCCCTGGCAGTGGCCGGGCCCCAGGCGGGCGCTAAACTGTTGGGCGACATGCAGGCCAGGGGCATCCAGCCCCACACCAACGCGGCGATTAAAGAGGTCTCCAGAGATGGCCGCCAGGCCCTGTTCAGCGACGGCTCCACCCTGGATGCAGACTTGGTTATCACGGTGCCCACTCACCGGGCGTCCCCCCTGGCGCGGGCAGCGGGGCTGGCTGGGCAGTCTGGCTGGGTAGATGTCAAGCCAGACACCCTGGAAACCAGGGTGCCCAATGTCTATGCCATTGGCGACGTGAACAATGTCCCCATGGCCAATGGCCGGGGCATCCCCAAAGCTGGCGTGTTTGCTTCCGCCGAGGGCGAGACCGTGGCTCGCAACATCGCCGCCGCGGTGCTGGGGACTCCGCCAGCCAAATTTGCCGGCGAGGGCTACTGCTTCATTCTGTACGGCGGAAACCAGGCAGGGTCCATCCGCGGCCAGTTCCTGGCGGCAGAGCGGCCGGTAGTGAACTTGCAGGGGGCCAGTCCTGAAGGGTATCAGGGCAAGGAGCAGTTTGAAGCGGACTGGCGCGCATTCAGAATATAGGCTGAATTAGCGGCGCAGGATTGCGCCATCCGGGGCATCCCAGCCAGTACGGGATGCCCCGTTTATTTGCGGCCAGCTACTTGGCGGGATACTCTATCCGGTACACCTTCGCCGCCGTATCGTGGAACATGGCGGCTCGCTCCGTGGGCGAGTAGCCCTTGGACAGCCGCTTGAAGGCGTTGAACAGCACGTGGTAGGAAGATGATACCTTGTCCGGCGGGAAGTTGCTTTCAAACATGCACCGGTTGGGACCAAACTGCTCAATGCAGTAGTTCATGAGCGGGGCCAGACTGCGGGCCAGCTCTTCGGAACCGATGGGCTTTTCCCGGGTATGCCAGTCAAAGCCGGTGCGGGTCATGCCAACGCCGCCCAGCTTGCAGTAAACGTTGGGGCACTTGGCTAACTCGGCAATGTTCTTGCGCCAGGCGCCCATTACCTCTTCGTCCTTGTTGGCGTAAGGGCCAACCCGCATCAGCCCGCCAATGTGGTTGAGCACAATGGTCAGGTTAGGCACAGTCCTGGCCAGGTCCGCCAGGTCGGGAAGCTGGTGAAAATACATCCAGCCCTCCAGGGACAGGCCCATCTTGGCCAGTTCCCGTGCGCCAGCCCGGAAGTTGCTGGAGGTCATGATGTTTTTGGGCTGCCTGCTTTCCACTTCCGGGTGGGGGTCCCAGTTCACCGAGTGGCGAATGCCGCGGAAGCGGTTGGGGCTGGCGGCCTTGAGGGCATCCAGGACTGGCTTCACCTTCTCGCCCAGTTTCAAATCGGCATGGCCCACAATGGCGGCGGCCACCCGGCAAGGGCCGTACATCCCGCTGGCGCTGGCGGCGGCCAGCCCCTGCACAAACTCCACCTCTCCCACAGGCTTCATCTCCACCGGGCCGCTGGCGCGGTACATGGAACGGGCTTCGATGAATACCGTGGAGCGGATATTGTGCCCGCTGTTCACGTCGGCGGCCAGCTCGTGCAACAGGTAGCGCTGGTAGGGGATTCGCTCCATCCGCATGTCCCAGAAATGGTGGTGCGGATCGCAGATGGGCAGTTCGGGTTCCAGGGTCGGTTCCTGCGTCAAGGCCAGCCAGTCGTTCCCGCCGTAAGGCATAAAGGCTCCTCCAGTGCAACATTTAAAAGTACGGGTACATAATACCGCAAAGCGGGCTGGGCGTCTGTGGGCCAGCTTGGTTGCACCGCCTGCTGGCGACAAAGAATAACTGATAAAGGCTGCTATCCATTGGCAGCGGGGTCTGGAACGACCCCGCCCTGTCACCTCATCCCCCAGGGTCTTTCTATTGTCCCCGAATGTAGGGGCAGACCTATGTGTCTGCCCTGCGACTGATGGGCCTGTCCAGGGCGCGCCCCGACGAGTCGGGGCGCTCCTACCAGCGGGCCTAGACTCGAAAGACCCTGCCTCATCCCCAGCGGCTCTTGACGCACCCTGGCTTCCCGTGTTTAGCTTCCCCCAGCAGCGGGTCCCTCCTTTCCAATTTGCTTTTCGGAAAAGGTTGCTGGCCGCTTCTGCTCAATCACTCATCCCAGGAATGAACTTGGCTAAGATTAGCCCCAGATGAAGGAGGACTGCCCGATGGCTATAGATGTCGCTACTGGCATCGCCCGCATTCTCAAGCAAGAGGGGGTGGAATGGGTGTCCACTTTCCCGGTCTGCCGGGTGAACAATGCCCTGGGCCGTGAAGGCGTGCCCATGATTATGATGCGCGACGACCGTTATGCGGTGGCGGTGGCCGATGCTTATTCCCGCATTACCGCCGGAAGGCGCATTGGAGTATGCACCTTTCAGGGCGGCATCAACGCCGCCGGTATGCAGTACGCTTACCCTGGCATGGCCCAGGCCTACGAGGACGGCTCCCCGGTGCTGTGCATTACCGACGGCGTGCCCATTGGCAGTTCCGGAAATAGCCAGTTTGACGTTACTTCCAGCATGAAGACCGTGTCCAAGTGGTTTGGGTACGTTGATAAGCCGGAGCGGCTGCCCGAGTTCATGCGCCGGGCGTTTACCATGCTGCGCAGCGGGCGGCCTGGCCCGGTAATCCTGGCCATTCCCGACACTTCCGGGACCTACGATGAAACGGCTGACCCATACATGACGGTCAAGGGCTGGAAGGCGGCTCCGGACCCAGAGGATGTGGCGTTTGCGGTGCAGTTGCTCCTGAAAGCCCGGAATCCCCTCATTTACGCCGGCGAAGGCGTTATCTACGCAGGGGCTTCCGCCGAGTTGAAGGCCTTTGCTGAATTGGTCAACGCGCCGGTGATAACCACCCTGAAAGCCAAGGGTGCTTTCCCGGAGAATCACCCCCTGTTTGTGGGCGTCCGCGGCGACCACGTCTCCGACTACCTGGCCAACAGCGACCTGATCCTGGCGGTGGGTTCCAGCCTGTCGCCAGGCCGGTTCAGCCACGGCATTCCTGGCGCGGTCAACAAGACCATCATTCACTGCATCGTTGACGAACTGCACGTGAACAAATCCTATCCCACGACCCAGGCAATTATCGGCGACGCCCGCTACACGCTTCAGGCCCTAATCCGGGAGGTATCCGCCAGCACCGCCGAGGCTGGGCGGCCAGCCGGGAAAGTGGCCGCAGAGGTGAAGGCCGCCAGGGACGCCGGAATGGCCAAGTACCGGGAACTGATGCGCTCCAGCGACAAGCCCATTAACCCCTACCGTGTCTACGGCGACATGATGAAGGTGCTGGACCCACTGAACTCCTTTGTCACCCATGAATCGGGAAATACCCGCGACCAGTTGAGCACAGTTTATGACACGCTGGTGCCCCGGGGGTTTCTGGGCTGGGGCAACGTTTCCACCCTGGGCTTTGGCCTGGCTGCGTCCATAGCGGCCAAACTGGCCCAGCCGGACCGGCCCGCAGTTACGGTCACTGGCGAGGCGGGCCTGGGCTACATGCTGGGCAACCTGGAAGCGCCCTTGCGCCAGAAGCTGGGTATAACCATTGCCCACATCAGCAACGGCGGGTTCGCCGGTTATGGCCCCGGGTTCTGGGGCCAGGGCCACGACCCCTTTACCCACAAGGTGCTGGGGTACGACGAGGTGGACATGTCCAAGGTAGTTGGGCAGCTGGGCCTTCACTCGGAACGGGTCACCGAACCCGCGGAAGTAATTCCCGCCCTGCGCCGCGCCCTGGCCGCCAACCAGTCGGGGCAGCCGTCCTACATTGAGTTCATCTGCAGCCAGTACCCAGTGTACGGCCGCTGGGTGGGCCGGCAAGACTAGGCACCGCTAAGAGCCTGTGCCAAAAGTGCCCGCTCATGGTTCGACAAGCTCACCATGAGCGGGCTAAAAGCTACTCATCCTTCGACAAGCTCAGGATGAGCGGGCTGGGTAGACCGCATTTCTCACACAGGCTCTAACAGAATGCCGAACCTGTCACCCTGAGTCCTTCGGCTGAAGGACGAAGGGTCTGGGGTAGTGGGCGTTTGCCCCGCCCCAGATTATTCGTCATCCCGATGATATCGGGACTCCTCAGAATGACGCCCCCCGTTTGTTAGGCACTCTTAATCTGGGCAATCCAGTTATCTCCATCTGCCTGGCCTCCGTTGTCATCAACGCATATCCCTCACAGAAGCCAGGCTCCCCAAACTCTCTGCTGCCAAAGCCCCAGGCAGCGGTCTCCAGCGCTTCACCCCAGTGTTAGCCGCCCCTGCCAGTTCAATGCAGGGATTCATTCCCATCCGCACTTGCACTGCGGGTCTTTTAATAACATGAGTCATCCCGAATTTTCGGCCAGATTTGTAGGGAGAGGGACCAACCTGGTACGGCCCCGTCATTCCATCCTCCGGCTGAAGGATGGAATCCAGTTGCCGCTCTGGGTTCCGGCTTCCGCCGGAACGACGACATAGTCGCCCTGGACTTGGCCCGGGTTGGTGCAGTTGTCATTCCTTGCTGTCAAACTCTTGGATGACTCATGTTTACGAGAAATTATATAGGTGATTAGCCTTTATATTGAAGATTCAAGATGATTGACAAAGTAGTGTTCGGATACTATCATTCCCATACGTTTACGCCATGGGTTCTGGCGCGTCATTTACCTGACAGGCGGTATTGACCAGGCATTACAAACACCACAACACGGCAAATTTGGGCAATGCGGAGAATGGAGAGTTATGAGTCACCCTTATAAAAGGCTAGGGGCCAAGTTCACCACGGTGGCTGCTTCATTGCTGATTCTCCTGCTGGCCGTGGCCTGCGGCGCCGCCGCCACCCCCACTCCTGCGCCTGCCGCCAAGCCCACTCCTGCGCCTGCCGCCAAGCCCACTCCTGCGCCTGCCGCCAAGCCCACTCCTGCGCCTGCCGCCAAGCCCACCGCCCCGGCTGCGCCAGTGGCTGCGCCGCAAGCCACCGCCGCGCCCACGCAGTGGCTCCGACCGCCGCGCCGGCAGTCAATCCGGGCAAGGTAAAGTTGCTGGTGGGCGACTTTGGCTCCGAGCGGTTTGACACCAACTATGGCTCCACCGGCAAGGAGATACGCAAGAACTTCCACGGCCACCTGACTGCCTGGGACCAGGTGGATGGCCGGATGGTCATCGTCCCAGGCATCGCCAGCAAGTGGGAACTGTCCAATGGCGGCAAGACCACCACCTACACCATACGAAAGGGGGCCAAGTTCCACGACGGGACGGAGATTACCGCCGAGGACGTGCTGTGGACCCTTCAGCATGGCATTGGGTCCCAAGCCAGAGGATATTCCAAGAGTTCCCCCGGCATCACCTACTCCACCATCATGGACAAAATTGAGCAGACTGGGCCTGACCAGGTTAGCGTAACCACCAAAATCCCGTCCCCCGAGTTGGTGGTCTACATCTCGGAAAACGAGGGGGGCGCCACTCAAGGCCAGGTGCTTCCCAAGCGAGCATCCCTCCACGATGAAAAGGACGTGACGGATTTTGAGGCTAAACCCATTGGCGCCGGCCCCGGCAAGGTGGTGAAGCACGTCAAGCTCCAGTCCATCACCTTCGAGCGGTTCGATGGTCACTTCTACCAACCCGCCAACGGTTTCCCTGTGGATAAGCGGTACAAATTCAAGGAGTTGGAGCTGGTGCAAATTCCAGAAGAAGCGACCCGGGCGGCGGCCATACGGACTGGGGAGGGGGACATTGCCGCCATCAGCCTGGCGACGCGGAAGCAAGTTGAAACTGGGGGAGCCCGCGTGATTTTTAGTCAGGAAGCAGTAATCATCGAGGCTTTCCAGTGGGGGTGCTTTAAGCCCCAGTACCCCTGCTCCGACAAGCGGGTCCGCCAGGCCCTGAACTACGCCTTTGACAAGAAGGTGCTTCAGGAGCGGCTCATGGGAGGGCCTGAAGTGATGGAACTACGAGGCTGGTGGGTTATCACCCCCAGCACCATCGGCTACAGCCCGGAGTTGGCCCCCTGGCCCTTTGACCCCAACAAGGCCCGCCAGCTTTTTGCCGAAGCGGGGTACAAGACCCCCACCAACCCCGGGGGCAAGGATTTCGGCAAGCTGGTGATCAACGCCAACCAGGACCCGCTGATTGCCCCCCTGATGGAGTCGGCGCAACTGGTAGGTGACTTCTGGAGCCGCGAGCTGGGGATAAACGTGGAAATAAAGACTTGGGACAAGGCCAACTTTACTACCCAGCGCGCCGTCGCCTTTGAGCAGTTCGACGGAACGATCTCTTGGACCGCCCAGAACACCCGGTTAGATGCGGGGGGCGTCACCAGAAACTACCATTTGAATCTCCAGAAGGGCGGTCCCTCGGCACGGCACCACGCTGACCCGGAACTGTTTGCCATAGTGGAAAAAGCCTTGACCGGCATTGGTCAGGAGGGGTACGAGAAGAACCTCAACAGTATGTACCGGCGGCTGCGGGAGGAAGCGTATGACATATCCGCCGGGGGGTACATCAACACTCCCTACGCCGTGGGGCCGCGCATCAAGTCCTGGCAGCCCTACCGGGTGGCCGAGTACGCCTCGGCCCTGCATACCATCCAGCTGGCTCCGTAGCTGATCCTATATTGCCAAGCATGGGATTGCGAAGCCCCAGCCCTCACCCTTGGGGTAGGCTGGGGCTTTAATTTGTTCCAGAACTGCCGGCCAGGGGCAATGCCTTGTGTTCCTGCCTGGAATACGCCCAGCAGAAATTCTTGAAAAATCTGTTAATGGTTGACAGGCACTCAAGTGAGTCCCAAAATCTGCCTATACCATTGGGCGCCCGCCAAAACAAGAGCCACACAAAATGAGGAGAAACTGCCATGCCGTTCTACACTAAAGGCAATGTCCGCATTCACTATGAGGAAGCAGGGTCCGGGTTTCCGCTTTTGCTCATCCCCGGCGGCGGCTTGAACTCCAAAATCAGCAACTGGCCCACTCAAGTCTTTAATGCAATGGATGAGTTCAAGAACGAGTTTCGCTGCATTACCATGGACCAGCGCAACGCCATTGGCGGCGAGTCCACTGGGCCAGTCCCGGTGGATGATCCGTGGGGGGCCTTTGCCGCCGACCAACTGGGGCTGATGAACCATCTGGGCATCCGGAAGTTTGGGTTCATCGGCTTTTGTATTGGCGGCCCCTTTGCCCTCAAGCTCATTGAAGGGGCCCCAGACCGGGTTGTGGCCGCTGTGCTGTGCCAGCCGGTGGGACACAACAAGAAGTTTCCTGATTCTATGTACAACTCAGGCCACGATAACTGGGCGCCAGAACTGTTGGCCCAGCGTACTGACGTGACCATGCCGACTCTGGAGAAATACCTGCATAACCTCTACCGTACCCGGCCCGGGTTTGTGTACAGTGTCACCCGCGATTTTGTCCGTTCATGCCAGACACCCCTGCTGGTCATGCCTGACGACACCCCGTCCCATTCCTACGAGGTGGCCATGGAAGTAGCCTCCATGGCGCCGAAAGCCCAGGCTACCGTCTACCCGTGGAAAACCCAGCCCGACGTGAAGGCCAGGACTATTAACCAGGTGCGGCAATTCTTCCGGGCGCATCAACCCGCCGTGGCCGAACGCTAAGACCGCAAGGGGGTCTCAGCAACTTACAGGTCAGAGATATCCATTTCCCGGAGGGAAACACTATGGCGACTGGGATTTCCACAATTGACTGTCAGGTACATTGCTACGAGCGGAACCACCCAAGGAGGCCCTGGTACGGCTTTCTGCAAGGACCTTCTGAGGTCACTGGCGACGACATGGTAGCCGCCATGGACTCGTTAGGCGTGGATGGGGCTGTGCTGATTTCGCCCTTCAGCTTGTATAGGTACGATCCCAGCTACATCCTGGAAGTTTACGCCCAGCACCCGGGCCGGTTCGGCTTGGTTAAGCCTTTCGACCCGAACTCGGCGTCGGTGGCTGATGAAATTGCCCAGTGGGCAAACAAGCCAGGAGTGGTTGGCGCACGGATCATGCTCACTTCTCAGGAATTTGAGGCCAGCCACCCTGGCCTTAATCGCATTCTTGCCGCCGGGGCCAAGGCAGGCATTCCGGTGAACGTCATGTGCTCCGGCAAGCTGCCGCTGCTGCGTGAACTGGCCCGCCGCAATCCCAACACCCAGATAGTGGTGGACCATTTGGGCCTGGTCCAGCCGTTTTTGCCGCCGCCGCCTTCAGAACCTTTTGCCGATTTGCCCAACGTGCTCTCCCTGGCGGCGTTGGACAACGTGGTCATCAAGATTTCCGGCGCCGGTACATTGTCCCACCAGCCGTTCCCTTACGAGGATATCTGGGAGCCGCTGCGACAGATTTTCAACGCCTTTGGGTTAGAGCGTTGCATGTGGGGCACTGACTGGACCAGGGCGGTGAATTTGTTGAGCTATGAGCAGGGTGTGGAAGCGTTCCGGGTTACAGACCAGCTATCTGACTCGGAGCGCGCTGTGCTGATGGGCGGGTCGCTCAAGAAGATTTACCACTGGTCGCCAGAGGGGAGTTCCTAGCGGCTGAAACCGCTGGGGTGAGCACTACCAACCAGGAAGTGCCCACAGACAAGAGGATGCCGGAAATCGTCCAGGAGTCGGGGAGCATCACTTCATGGTGCTCCCTGCACTTTAGCTTGGAGCCACTTGGCGAAAGACCCAATGGACAGAAGGTGTAACAAGGTGCCTAACTTTCTGTGGAGCCAATAGGAATTAGAAGGGGCCATAGCTGGGGTGTTGGAGCGGGCGATGGGATTCGAACCCACGACTTTTTGCTTGGGAAGCAAACACTCTACCGCTGAGTTACGCCCGCCCGCTGACTTTGATGATACGGGCCAGCCCGCAACCCTGTCAACGGCAGATACGGTTTTGGCTGATGGAGTATCAGTTGGGCCATTTTCGTGAGACTTGGCATCCTCATTTTTGTTAACACCTGGCCCTGGCTTGTTAACAGGGGTGTTAACAAGCTGGCAATACCGCTCATACAAGTCAGGTCGCCAGGGCCGCTTCCCATTGACCATGTAGCTCAGGTAAGCCGGTGTTATCCCAAGTTCCGCCGCCGTCTGCCGCAGTGACATCGCTCCCGCTCCTTCCGTCCCGATTCTCGCCCGTGGTACACTGAATACGCCTTCCCCTTACTTGTCGGTGAGGGAAGGGTGTTCGCTAGCTCCGGTTGCCGTCAGGTGGCCGGAGCTATTCTTTTGCGGCCCGTTGCCGTGGCCTATCCCAATAGGGTGACTTGCATTTTTTGTTAGGACAGACCTTGGGCTTGTTTTGGCTCCTGGGCAACCAGACGTGGCCGCAACGCAGGCACTTGTATGCTTCGACGGTTACTTTGCTCATAGTGACATTATAGCCGAATCTTCCCGACTATTCAATCCCCAACGGGTATTGACTTACTATACCCAATGGGTATATACTGTCTCCGTAGGGCAGCGAACACCCTAACATCACCGGCAAGAGGGAGGGTCAAGATGGTCAGTCCAGTCCAACAAATCGAGTCCCTGTACCAGCGTCTGGAGAAGGCCCGTCAACTGGTGGCGAATGGCAAAGTCCATCCCGTCATCGGCCAGGAAGCCCACCACGTAGTCCAGGCCAGCAAAGGGGGCTTTTACCTGGTAAACGGCACCTGCACCTGTCCCGACGCCCAGCAACGGGACGACGTACATAAGGGCTGGTGCAAGCACAAGCTGGCCGTCGAGGTCTTGAAGGCCGCGCCTGCCGACGCCGAGAAGCCCAAGTCCGGCAAGCGGGCCAAGAGCGCCGCTACCACCGCCGACGAGTCAGACCGGCTGGAGCGCGAGATTGCGGAACTGTACCACTAGCCAGGGCCAGGGGGCCAGTCTCACGTGGGCTGGCCCCTCTACCGGCGGCAGGCTGAGAGAGAAGGGAGTACGTAGCGATGAAGGTCACGACAGTGAGCGCGAACATCCGGTACAGCCGAGACATGGGCCAGGGGGCCTGGAAGGTGGTGGAGCTTGGCGCAGAGGCCACCCTGGACGCCAAGGACGACTGGCAGACTGCCCAGGCCGGACTGTACCAGCAGTTAGGCCAGCAACTGCGGGCGCTGTGGGCCAACGGCCACGGCAAGGCCCAGGAAACGCCTGCTGAGGCCGCAGAGACGCCAGCCCAGCCCGAACCACCGGCCCACTTCTGCCAGGCCCACCAGACCGACTTCAAGCGGTTTGAGAAGGACGGGCGAGTGTGGTACAGTGGCGCTTACTTCACCCCGCCATTCCAAGTCCGGTGAGGTGGTTAGCAGATGCCGGTCGTAATGTGGCTGTTCGGGCTTACCTTGTTGCTGGCAGTCGCAGGGTGCACAGTCACCGAGCCGACCGC
>VGZV01000007.1 GCA_016872385.1 SAR202 cluster bacterium
CTTCTCCCGGCGGCTGGCCCGCCTATACCTTTCCTGTACCGCCGTCACGTACTCTTCCACGCTGCCTCGGGTCATCATGTCTACCTCCCCTTCGGTAACACGCATTTTGAGGCAACGTATCCTCCTTCGGTAACTTTTATTGTGAGTCAATTCGAGCTATTGACTGGAGCGGGATTTACGGTACAATGGGGTGGACGTCCCGATGCTTCGGGCGAAGGAGGAAGCCATGGAAGGAAAGGTTCAGGTAGAAATTACCTACTGCGTGCCTTGACAGCACCACGCTACCGCCACGTGGATGGCGAACGAGTTCTTCCGCAGCTTTGGCCCTGATGTAGCCATCACTATTTCCCCCCGCGGCCAGGGCATCATGGAAGTGTTCCTGGATGGCGAGCGCATCTTCGACAAGAAGGGCGAGGGCAATAGCTACCCCGACCTGTCCCGCGTCCGCAAGATGAAGGAGCGCATTAAGGCCAAGATTGACACCATTCCGGCTCCGGCCAAGGCCTAGCCGCCACCCCTAATCCAGTTACTGGATACAACCAGCCCCCCCATTACAGGAGGGGCTGTATCTTTTGCCAGATTTCCTGGCTGAGTTGCCTTTTGGGCCTGGCTCCATCCAACACCAGCCAGCTTCCCGGCGCTGCTGCGGCCTGGGCCAAATACCCCCTCCGCACTCGCTGGTGGAACTCTCCTGGAGCAGCCTCAATGCTGTCACCGGGACTTTCTTTGCGTTGCCGGGCTACCTCCACCGGCAAATCCAGCAAGATAGTCAGTTGGGGAGTCAGCCCGCTGGTGGCGGCGGCGTTCAGGCTATGAATCAACGCCATGTCCAGGCCACGCCCGTAGCCCTGGTAGGCCACCGTGGAAGCGGTGAAACGGTCGCAAAGGACGTTGATGCCCTTGGATAAGGCGGGTTGGATGACTTCTGCCACCAGTTGGGCACGGGCTGCGGAGAACAACAACAGTTCGGCCATTGGCGAGGGGCTGGTGCTGCCTTTGAGACAGCGGCGAAGCTGTTCACCCAGGGGGGTGCCTCCAGGTTCGCGGGTGGCGGCCACCGGCAGGCCGTGGCGCTGAAAACGCTGCTTCAGGGCGCGGACCTGGGTGCTCTTACCCGCCCCGTCGCCCCCCTCAAAGACGATAAAAACGGCCACGGCTGCGTAAGGTCAGGGCCGGTAAATCAGCACTGACCGCTCCGGCTCCCTGCCCCGGCTGGTGGAAGCCAGGCTGAACCGTTCCGCCAGCAAGTGCTGCAAACGGCGCACATAGGAGCGCTGGGGGCTGAGCTGCACGGAAAACTCGCCGGCCAGTACCCGCTGGGCCGCCTCCTCGGCTTCCCGCATGGCTGACTCCAGGACTTGGGTGGAGTCTTCTTCCTCCTCCGGTTCACTGAGAGCGGCCACGGCAACACCGCGCTCCCTGGCCGCAGTGCGGAGAAAGTCTTGCACCTGGGGCTGGGTATTTTTCCGCAGCACATAGACCGGGATGCCGCTGGCTTCGGCGATGCGCACCAGGTTGGAGCCGCGCCGGTAGTGGGTCTTGGTGGTCAATACCACCGTAGCCTGCTTGAGCTGATTGGTGATGTCTACTGAGACGCCTGCTTCCGTCGCAGCTGCCGCCAACTTGTCCCGGCTAACACCAAAGGGAAAAATTCGCAGGTCCAGCTTGTGGGCCGCGCCATTGGACGGGGCTTCAGCGTGTGGCTCGGCACCCTGGCGCTCGTACCTGGACGGCTCCCGGCGGGGAGCCTCGGCAGACCAGGGAGCCAAAGTAGCCTCGCTGGGCCTTGGCGACTCTTTGATGCGTTTAATCTGCCCGCTGTCTTCCAGCCTGCGTACTTCCGGGGCCACCGCGTACCCACGCAGCCACTGGTCCACCACGTGGGCCACATCGTCGTGGACCGCCACCTGCGCCCAGCCCTGAATTTCCACCACCACGTCAAAGGTTGGCGGGGACTTGCGTTCCAGCACGGTCTTTTGAGTGCCCCGGTAGCGGGCTTCCTGGTCGCCCAGGGTAACGGTCTGTACGCCGCCCACCAGGTCGGACAAGGTGGGGTTCATTATCAGGTTGTCCAGGGTGTTGCCGTGGGCGGTGGCCACCAGTTGCACCCCGCGTTCTGCGATGGTCCTGGCGGCAATGGCTTCCTCTTCTGTGCCCATTTCATCAATGATGATGACCTGGGGCATGTGGTTTTCCACCGCCTCAATCATCACCCCGTGCTGTTGGGTGGGTGTGGCTACTTGCATCCGCCGGGCATGACCAATGGCCGGGTGGGGCACGTCGCCATCTCCGGCAATCTCGTTGGAAGTGTCCACAATCACCACCCGCTTCTTGGCCTCGTCGGCCAGGACCCGGGCCATCTCCCGCAGCATGGTGGTCTTGCCCACCCCTGGGCGGCCCAGCAGAAGGATGTTCTTTCCGGAAAAGGCCAGTTCTTCAATGATTTTGATGGTGCCGAAGATGGCCCGTCCCACCCGGCACGTGATGCCCACCACGTGGCCCTTGCGGTTGCGGATGGCTGAAATGCGGTGCAAAGTGCGCTCTATGCCGGCCCGATTGTCGTCGCCAAATTCCCCCACCCGCTGGACTACAAAGTCCAAATCCTCCCGGGTTATCTCCCGCTGGTCAAGGGTCACGTCCCCTGATGGAAACCGCGCTTCCGGGACCCGCCCCAAGTCCAGCACCACCTCCAGCAAGTCGTCCAGTTCCGGTTGATGCCGGAGCGCCTCCGCCACCCGCGGCGGCAGCACCTCCAGCAGCCTCATAAGCTCGGCCTGAGCCGGGTCGCGCACTATTGCCAAATCATGCCTCCACCGGAGCCATGCCCCGCTGCAATACCCGGGCCGCCACCGAGGCGGCAAGCACGTCATACCCCGCCACCGGCTGGAGGCCACGGTGCTGCAACGCGCTGGCTACATGGGTCAGATAGTCCGGCACCAGCCAGTGGTGTGCCCCAGGCTGGGCTGATGCCAACTCCAGGAAGGATTCTACAGCTTTGGGGTGTTCCGGATGGACTGTCGCCCTTCCAATAATACCCTGGCTGACCGGGCTTAGGGACATCCAGCCCACCAGCCGTCCATCAACCTGAATTACCCATTCTTGGCCGCGGCGGCACAGCGGCTCCTGCAACTCTTGCCACTGATCAAAGGTCAGGGCCAGTGCATCCCGCACCGGCGCAGGGGTGGTGGCCGAGTAAAGCTGGAACAGGGAAAAGTCGTCCTGGGGGGCGCGGGCTGACGGTTCCTGCAATGGGGGTGCAAGTTTGTCTGAGCTGACCACAGTCAAAGCGCCGGTCAAGAGGCTCTCTCGAAAGCACGGGAAGAATCCGGCGCGCTGGGCCGCGGGCATTAGCGGACTGTCCGCGGCCAGACGGAGCAAAATGCGCTGGGCGGACCGCTCGGTCGCCAGCAAAATCAGCCCGCCCAATAGCTCAGTGACGGTGCGCGCGGCCAGACTATCGCCGCCAGGGGCCAGGTACAAGGCGGGCACTACGCCCTCACCCAAATACAGCCGGTCAATTTCCCACAGCTTACCGGAATTACGGATGTGGGCCGAGGCCAGGCCCCCCAGGTGCATTCCTTCCCAGGATACTGTGGTCAAGCGGTGCCGGCTCTGGGAAAAGGTTTCCCGCCAGAACCGGATGTTGCTGGGGTAGCCAGTGCCCAGCAGGCTTTCCCTGGTGCAAGCAAGGTTTGGCCCGCGGGGGGCGTTGAAGAGGATGCAGCGCAGGGCGTCAGTGATGCGGAAAGCCTGCATCATTCTCTCTGGGACGGGCTAACCCGCCTGGTGAGGTTGATGAAGTATTGGTGGAGCCGCAGGTCGCCGGTCAATTCCGGATGGAACGAGGTGACCAGCACATTCCCCTGCTGGGCAGCCACCGGCCGTCCATCGGGCAGTTGTGCCAGTACCTGCACGCCCTCGCCTACTCCCTGGATAGCCGGTGCCCGGATGAAGATGGCGTGAAAAGGGTCGCCATTAATCCCGGCGATGTCCAAGTCCTGCTCAAAGCTGTCCACCTGGCGACCAAAGGCGTTGCGCTGCACTACCACGTCCATAATTCCCAGGGGCACAGGGTCATGCTCCGTGATTTCCCGGGCCAGCATAATCATGCCCGCGCAGGTTCCCCATACCGGTTCGCCCTGGCGGGCCATCTGCGTGATAGGCTCACGCAAGTGATAAATGCTCATCAACCGGCTCAAAGTGGTGCTTTCACCGCCGGGGATAATGAGGCCGTCCAGGCCTGACAGCTCTTCAGGGAGCCGCACTTCCCGGGTCTCCACAAGCAGCTTTTTAAGGGTGGCGATGTGTTCGGCGAAGTCTCCCTGCAGAGCCAGGACGCCGATTTTCACGGGCTGCCGGTGGCCTGACATATCAAAGCAACTCTTGGTGCGGGCGCAAAGAGACTAGATGCTCCGCGGGGCCAGGAGTTGTTCCTTGGGGATGCTGCGGGCGCTGATGCCCACCATAGCTTCGCCCAGGTCCTTGGACACTTCCGCCAGAATTTTGGGGTCTTTGTAGTGGGTGACCGCCTGGACTATAGCGTAGGCCCGGCGCGCCGGGTCGCCGGACTTGAATATGCCGGAACCTACAAACACGCCATCGGCGCCCAACTGCATCATCAGCGCGGCGTCGGCGGGGGTGGCTACGCCGCCGGCGGCAAAGTTGACTACCGGCAGCCGCCCCAGTTCACGGGTCTTGGTAAGCAGTTCCAGACTCACTGCCAGATTGCGGGCTTCTACCACCAGTTCATCCTCTGGCATGGTCTTGAGCTTGCGGATGGCGTCCTGCACCGCCCGCATGTGGCGGACCGCCTCCACCACGTCGCCGGTGCCCGCTTCGCCCTTGGTGCGGATCATAGCAGCGCCTTCCGAGATGCGGCGCAGGGCCTCCCCCAGGTCGCGGCATCCGCAGACAAAGGGGACCTTGAAGTCGTGCTTCCAAACGTGGTGGACTTCGTCGGCGGGGGTCAGCACCTCCGACTCGTCAATGTAGTCCACGCCCAGGGCTTCCAGGATTTGGGCTTCCACAAAATGCCCGATGCGGCACTTGGCCATCACTGGAATACTTACGGCATCAATAATCTCGCAGATTTTGGAAGGGTCGCTCATGCGGGCCACGCCGCCCTGGGCGCGGATATCCGCCGGTACGCGCTCCAGCGCCATAACTGCCACAGCGCCTGCCTCTTGAGCAATTCGGGCCTGCTGGGCACTGACCACATCCATGATAACCCCGCCCTTTAGCATCTGGGCGTGCCCCGCCTTGACGGTAAAGGTGCCGGTCAGAACCTCAACCATTGTCCAATTCCTCCAAAAAGGCGTAAACCTACTGCCACTTCGTGTAGCAACATTATACGCTGTCCGGCGCGGGCTAATCAAATGGAACCAGGCTGGGCCAATGCGCTGTTATAAGGCCGGCGGATTTGCATGGGCAAAAAATGGACCAGTTGGCTTGTCCGAGGTCATTTTTGGGTATCTCAACAAATTTAAGGCTGTCACGGGATGCGCACCGCCGTCGCTGATGCTATAATGCCCGCGTAATTCCAAGGAGGTGGGTAGTTGGAAGCGTTTGAATATACCGCACCAAAAACTATTGCCGACGCCGTGGCAGCCTTGGCCTCGAAGGGCGATCAGGCCCGTGCGCTGGCGGGCGGCACCGACCTGCTGGTCCAGCTCCGCGGCGGCCGCCGCCGTGCCCAGTTGGTGGTGGATGTCAAGGGCGTTCCGGAACTCAATCAGATTTCCTATAGCGCCAGGACTGGCCTCACCCTGGGAGCAGCCGTCCCTTGCTGCCTGGTGTACCAGAACAAATCTGTGGCCTCTGCATACCCCGGTCTTATTGACCCGGCGTCCTTGATTGGCAGCATTCAAATTCAGGGCCGGGCTACCATTGGAGGCAACCTGTGCAACTCCGCTCCCAGCGGGGACTCCATCCCAGCCATTATTGCGCTGGGCGGCGTGTGCAACATTGCTGGGTCAGGCGGCAAGACTCGCCAGGTGCCAGCGGAGCAGTTCTGCACCGGGCCGGGGCGCAACGTTCTGCAGCCGGGAGAACTGCTGGTTTCCATACATCTTCCGCCGCCTGCGGCCAACTCCGGGGCTAACTATCAGCGGTTCATTCCCCGCAACGAGATGGACATCGCGGTTGCTGGCGTTGGCACCAGCGTAGTGCTGGATAGTTCCAAGCGCAATTTCGTTTCCGCCCGCATTGCGCTGGCTTCCGTGGCGCCCACGCCGGTCTTTGCCAAAAAGGCGGGGGACAGCCTGGCGGGCAAGCCGGTCTCCGATGCCGCCATTGAAGAGGCCGCCAAGCTGGCGATGGCCGACGCCAAGCCCATTGACGACATGCGGGGCACCATTAAACAGCGTACCCATCTGGTGGGCGTGCTGACCCGCCGGACACTTCAGACCGCCATAAAGCGGGCCAGGGGGGAATAGTCATGCCCGGACTTGTTCACGTTCAGACCACCATCAACGGCAACGAAGTAAATTTCCTGTGCGAGCCGCGGCAGAGCCTGCTGGAGTGCCTGCGGGACGTGCTGGGTATGACCGGCACCAAGGAAGGCTGCAACGACGGAAACTGCGGCGCTTGCACGGTGCTGCTGGACGGGCGCATTGTAACGTCCTGCCTGGTGCTGGGTGTTGAAGCCCAGGGCCGGCAGATAACTACCATTGAAGGTCTGGCCACGCCCCAGGGCCTGCATCCCTTGCAGCAGGCCTTCTTGGAGCAGGCTGCCCTGCAATGCGGTATCTGCACTCCCGGATTTATCATGGCCTCCAAGGCTCTGCTGGACAAGGAGCCCGAGGCTGACGAGGGCCGTATCCGCCACTGGCTGGCGGGCAACCTCTGCCGCTGCACCGGATATGACAAGATTGTCCGCGCGGTGCTCCAGGCCGAGGACATGATCAAGGCCAAAAAGTAACTGGGCTGTTGCCTGGCCGTTGACAGGGGTGCGGCATGCCGTGCCCCTGTTGCTTTTTGCAGCCGGCCAAAATCTTGCATCAGCCCGTCTGCCTGCGGGGAAGGTGCGTCCCCGCCGCGAGATGGGCGAGCATGGAGGCGTGATGACGACTCCATTAGGTTGGGCCACAAGCTTGGGCAACCAGGCTGTGCAGTTGGATATAGGCAGCGGGTGGCAGGTCCGCAGCTGGCGGCCAGAGGACCGCGTCTCCCTGGCCAAGTATGCCAACAACCGGAAAATCTGGATTAACCTGCGGGATGCTTTTCCCCATCCCTACACCAGCGCCGACGCCTTTGATTGGATTCGCCAGTGCTCCCGTAACAAGCCCCCAACCCAGTTTGCCATCGCCTCTGCTGCGGAAGCTGTCGGCGCCATCGGGTTTCTACTCCAGAACGATATTTACCGCCGCTCGGCGGAGATTGGCTATTGGCTTGGCGAACCCTTTTGGGGCCAGGGAATCACCACCAGGGCTGTGTGCGCCGTTACAGAGTACGCCTTTGCCAACTTTGACCTGATGCGCCTGTTTGCCACGGTATTTGCATGGAACCCCGCCTCTGCACGGGTCCTGGAGAAATCTGGGTACTCCCTGGAAGGCCGGATGCGGAAGAGCGCAACCAAAGACGGCCAGGTCATTGACCAGTTGTTGTACGCCAAAGTCCTGGAAGATTAACTGTGGGGAGGCACGGCGGTGGCTAAGGTGTTTATACCTACCATGCTCCAGTCCCTTACCGGCGGGATCAAACAAGTCCAAGTGGAAGGCCGGAACGTGCGACAACTGATTGACCGGCTGGATGAGCTATTTCCCGGCATCAAGTCCCGGTTGGTGGAGGCTGGCCGCATCCGCTCCAACCTGGCGGTGTCCGTGGATGGAGATGTGGCGCGCATGGGAACGCTGGAGCCAGTGAACGAGGACAGCGAAGTGCATTTTGTGCCGGCCATCGGCGGCGGCATCCACCGACGTTCAGCAAGTCATCAGTATTCTGGTTGACTGCCCTAACGCAGCCCCGTACAATGGGGCCAATAGGGGTTCACTACCTGGGCGCTATTTCGTTTTTAAAGGGGCGGGAGTTGTCCAGGTGAAACCGGCCCACTGATCCGTCCCCCAGTCTTTATGACTCCCCAGTTGACAGATGGCCCAATCTTGCCGGACCAGTGAGCGTACATGGTCAAGAAAGCAAAATCGCGAGTGGAAAACCTGGTTTCGGCGGGGGGCGTCGTCTATCGCCGGGTCAATGGACAACTCCAGATAGTGCTATGCGGCCGCAAAGACCCCATGCGGTGGAGCTTGGCTAAGGGCACGCCAGATCCAGGAGAAACCATAGAGAGTACTGCCTTGCGGGAAGTGCGGGAAGAGACGGGGCTGGACGTCAAAGTGGAAGCCCCCATCGGCAGCATCAACTACTGGTTTGCCGATCCCCAGGGGGAAGTAAGGTACCACAAGACCGTCCACTTTTACTTGATGGTGCCTACTGGCGGGGATACCGACCGGCATGACCCGGAGTTTGACGTGGTGCAGTGGTTCTCTGCGGATGAGGCGCTCCAGGCCTTGACTTACGCCAACGAGGCGGACGTACTGCGCCAGGCCCTGGTATTGATTGCCAAGGTCAAGGAAGAAGCATAGCAATGGTGGAGTTGCACGGCGCACGGGTTGTGCTGCGGGATAAACGACTGGAGGACGCCGAGCGCGACTACATCTGGCGCTGTGATCCGGAGATTGCCCGGTTGGACGCCACCTATCCCCTGACCATGACCTTTGAGCGGTACTTGAAGATGTTTCAAGATCAGCTCCGGTATCCTACTCCTGGCTCCAAGCACTTGGCCATTGACACGCTGGATGGCAAGTTCATTGGCAACTGCATGTACTACGACCTGGACTCGGTGAACCTGGAAGCGGAAGTGGGAATAGTCATTGGCGACCGGGACTACTGGAGCAACGCCTATGGCTACGATGCGGTGGTGACTCTGCTGGATTACGTCTTCCGCGAGCTAAAATTGCAGCGGGCCTATTTGCATACCCTGGACTGGAACAAACGCGCCCAGCGTTGCTTTACCAAATGCGGATTCAAGCCAGTGCGGCTGGTGCGGCGCTTCTCTTTGGACTTTTTGCTTATGGAAGTTTTGAGGGATGCCTGGCTGGCCCAGGTTGATTCCCTGCTGGCCGCCCGGTGGGACCGGCCGTTGAACGGCGCCGGCGCTCCCGCCACGGAAAAGCCGCCCTCCCGCTTTAGCCATCCCGTGCCGCCGCCAGGGCCTCAGCCAGCCTGACCGCGCCGGTGTAAAGGGCGCGCCCTAGAATCACGCCTTCCACGCCAGACCTCTTTAGCTGGCGGATGTGCTCCACACTCGCTACACCCCCGGAAGCCAGTACCGCCAGGCCAGTCCGCTGCACCAGCGCCGCGTTGGCGGCGTAGTTGGGGCCGGTGAGGGTGCCGTCCCGGGAAATATCCGTGTAAAGCAGGCGGCGCACCCCCAGGACTGACATCTCCTGGGCCAAATCCAGGGCACTGACTGCACTAGTCTCCCGCCAGCCTCGGGTGGCAACCTGGCCGTCCCGGGCGTCAATGGCGACCACCACCCGCTGGCTGCCATAGCGCTGGCACAGTTCTTGCACCAGGCTGGGGTTCTCTACGGCTACTGTCCCCAGGACTACTCGGCTTGCCCCGGCGTGAAGGAGTGCGTCAGCCGTATCCAGGTCGCGGATGCCGCCCCCCACTTGCACGGGAATGGCCAGAGCCTGGAGGATGGCAGTAATGACCTTCAAGTTAGCTGGCTGGCCCTGCGCGGCTCCGTCCAGGTCCACCAGGTGGAGGCGGGGCGCGCCCTGGCTTTGCCAGTCCAGGGCCACGGCCACCGGGTCCTCGGCAAATACGGTCTCCTGCTGGTAGTCGCCCTGGTAGAGCCGGACACACCGGCCAGCCCGGATATCAATGGCGGGAATGACTTCCATGACTCCCTGAAAACTGGTCAGCGGTGCGTGGCGGAACGGCGGGCCATATGGTCGGCAATGAAAGTCACAAAGTTGCGGTAGATGCGCAGCCCCAGCGCGCCGCTCTTTTCCGGGTGGAACTGAGTGGCCGCCAGGTTGTCCTTGGCATAAACGCTGCAAAAGGGAATGCCGTATTCCGTGACTCCTGCCACACCCTCCCGGTCCAGTGGGTCGGCGTAGTAGCTGTGTACAAAGTAGAACTGGGTGTCCTGGGGGATGTCCTGGAACAGGGGGTGCGGCTTCTGGAAGCGCACGCTATTCCAGCCCATGTGTGGCACCTTGAGGCCGGCGGGAAGACGCCGCACGCGGCCCTTCAAGATACCCAGGCACGGAGCGTCGCCCTCCTCAGTGCGTTCCAGCAGAAGCTGAAGCCCCAGGCACACGCCCAGGAATGGGCGGCCCGAGCCGGCAAACTGGCGCAGCGGCTCCACCAGCCCGCGTTCCCGCAGCGCAGACATGGCTGCCGGACCGGAGCCAACACCAGGCAGAATCAGCCCGTCGGCGGTGTCCAACAGCCCGGGGTCTCCTGTCACCACCGGCGCAACTCCCACCGACTCCAGCGCCTTGGCCACGCTTCGCAGGTTGCCGGACTGGTAATCAATAACCACGATGTTCATGGAATGGTTCTCAGAGGGTGTGATAAAAGATCGCTAAGGGCTTGTGTTAAAAGTGCCCGCTCATGGGCTTTGCCCAAAATGTAATTCTGAGTCCCGATGCAATCGGGACTCAGGGTGACAATAATTGGCTGCAAAACGTTACTGACTATCGAAATGCATACTTTTTGGGCAAGGCCCCCGCTCATGGTTCGACAAGCTCACCACGAGCGGTCTACTTTTGACACGGGCTCTCAGGCCGCACATGAGTCATCCCTAATTTTCGGCCAGATTTGTAGTGAGAGGAGCCAACTTGGCACGGCCCCGTCATTCCATCCTTCGGCTGAAGGATGGAATCCAGTTGCCGCTCTGGGTTCCGGCCTCGCCGGAACGACGACATAGTCGCCCTGGACTTGGCCTGGGTTGGTGCAGTTGTCATTCCTTGTTGTCAAACTCTGGGATGACTCATGTACCACGGGAATTCTACGCCCTTTCCCCTGTCACCCGCTCCAGGGGCAGCTCTCGGTCTTCGTAGCGGGCCAGGACAAACAGCAGGTCGCCCAGGCGGTTCAGGTACTGAATGACCAGTTCATTGGTCAGTTTCCCGGCCTCTCGCAGGGCCACCACCCGGCGCTCGCCGGTGCGGACAATGGTGCGGGCCAGGTCAATGGCGGACGAAGCCGGAGAGCCGCCGGGCAGGATAAACACCTTGGGCATTTCCACTCCCTGCTCCAGGGAGTCAATGGTGTTTTCCAGATTTTCAACCATCTGCTCGGTCACCGGCTTGAAGTGTTGCTTGAACATCTCGTACTTTTCCGGATCGGTGGCCAGTTCCGCCGCAATGGTGAAAAGCTCCTTCTGAAGCTCCCGCAGAATCTCTTTCACCCGCTGGTCCTGGGACAAAGCGCGGGCCAAGCCCATGGCGGAAACTGCTTCGTCGGTAACGCCGTAAGCCTCGCTGTGGGGGTTGTTCTTGGAGACGCGCCCCCCGTAAAGAAGGCTGGTTTCACCCTTGTCGCCGAACTTGGTATATATACGCTTCCGGTAGGAAGACGATGAGGAAGTCATAGCTGAACCCTCAACCTGCAAATGGCCGCAGGGGCAGTCCTGAAGGCCAATTATAGCATGGATAGCATCAAAATTTGGGGGAGGCTATACTGGCTGCACTAAAGTTGAGGTAACGCATCCATGCCTGCGCCATTAGACATTCGCATCATCGGCATCACGGGAATGCCGGAAATCCAGGCGGGCGACGACCTGGCCGCCTTGCTGGTGGCCGCCGCCCAGCGTCAGGGCGCTGAAATTAATCCCGGAGACGTTCTGGTGGTGACCCAGAAAGTTGTGTCCAAAGCTGAAGGCCGGGTGGTGCGGCTGGAGGATGTGGAGCCTTCCGCCCTGGCCATTGCCATTTCCGAAGGCCACCGGCGGGACCCGCGCCACACGGAGATTGTGCTGCGGGAGAGTAAGCGCATTGTGCGCATGGACCGGGGGGTAATTATCAGCGAGACCTATCACGGCTTTACTTGCGCCAACGCCGGGGTGGACGCTTCTAACGTGCCGGGGGCCACTACCTTGTGCCTCTTGCCCCAGGACCCCGACGCCTCAGCCCGCCGCATCCGGCAGGGGGTGCAGCAGGCCCTGGGCGTTTCTGTGGCGGTGATTATCTCCGACACCTTTGGCCGTCCCTGGCGTAACGGCGCCACCAATGTGGCCATTGGGGTGGCGGGCATGGAACCCATGCTGAGCTACGTGGGGCAGGAAGATGCTTCTGGAAAGACGCTGCACACCACGGTAATTTGCGTGGCCGATGAAATTGCGGCGGCGGCGGAGCTGGCCTCTGGCAAGGTGCTGGGCGTGCCGGTGGTGCTGGTGCAGGGCTACCCCTACCAGCCCAGTGAAAACGCCAGCCACCTGGCTTTATTGAGGGACCCTGACAAGGACCTGTTCAGGTAAACCGGACGGCCCAATACCACTTTTTTTGGCACACTGGCCGTACTGCGATGACTGTTATGATGATATAATTATCATTAAATCAAACATCAAAGAGCCGAGCGCCATGCAAGAAACAACAACCCGGACCACATTGACGTTGCCTTCGCAACTCCTGGAAGCCGTTGACCAGGTGGTGAGGGAGGGCAAGGCCAAGAGCCGCAACCAATTTGTGACCACCGCCCTGCGCCGCGAGTTGGCCGCCTTGAAGCGCGCTGCCATAGACGCGGACTTTGCCCGAATGAAAGATGACCAAGAATATCAAGAAGAAGCCCTGCGGATATGCAAGGAGTTCGCGACGTCTGACTGGGAGGCTTTCCAATTGGGTGAGCAGCAACTGTGAAGCGCGGTGAGGTGTATTATGCCCGGCTGGATCCTGTTGCAGGTTCGGAGCAGGCTGGAGTTCGGCCAGTAGTCATAGTCAGCCGTGACTCCATTAACGACAACAGTTCAGTAATCCTGGCCGTTCCCTTCACTACTTACCGAGGCGGCTGGCTCTACCCCAGCCACGTATTGCTTCAGCCACCGGAAGGCGGCCTCACCCGCAGTTCCGTGGCGATGGCGGAGCAGGTGCGCGCCTTGGACAAGGGGCGTCTCGGCCCGTTACGAGGTACACTCTCCAAGCAAGCTCTGGGGCAAATTGAAGAGGCGCTGCTAATAGCTATGGACTTGCCGGGGATGGCCTAATCCTCACGTAAACAGCGCCAGTTCAAGCTGGCGGGCTTCCGGCTCCGCCAGCGCCACATCCGGGATTCCTGCGTCGTCCTCCAAGCCCGATACTCCCACGCCCAGCAGCCGGAAGGCTCGGCCCGGCGTTACCTCCAGGGAAGCCAGCCGCCAGGCGGCTTCGGCAATGGCCGCCTCGTCGCAGGTGGCCGCGGGCATGGTCGCTTGCCGGGTGAAGGTGGTGAAGTCGGCCCGACGCAGCTTCACTGTGACGGTGCGCCCCCGCAGCTCCTGGCGTTGCAAACGCCGCGCCACCCGGCCAGAAATCCGCAACAACTCCTGGCGCACCAGGGCAGGGTCTGCCAGGTCGCTGGAGAAGGTGTTCTCGGCGCTGACCGATTTGGTCACGTGTTCCGTGTGCACCGGCTCCTGGTCCAGCCCCAGAGCTTTGGCCCGCAAGTGCTCCCCGCGCTTGCCGAACCGGCTGCAGAACCATTCCGGCGGTTGGGCGGCTAACTGGCCGATGGTCTCAATGCCCTCCCGGTGTAGCCGCTCTGCCGACTTGGGGCCGATGCCCCAGAGCTTGCCCGCCGGCAAGGGGGCCAGGAACTCTTGTTCCTCTCCCGGAGCCACCACCACCAGACCATCGGGCTTCTGAAGGTCCGAGGCAATTTTCGCCACGGACTTGCTGGTGGCCACGCCTATGGAGACTGTAAGGCCGGTAACGCGGCGGACCGTCTCCTTCAAATCCAGGGCCAAGGCCAGGGGAGGCTTACCCTTGGCCACCACCTGGGTCACGTCCAGGTAGGCTTCGTCCAGGGAAAGAGGTTCCACCAGCGGGGTCAGGGCACGGAATATGTCCATGACCTGCTGGGACATCTCATGGTAGCGGTCAAAACGGGGCCGTAGCAGAATGGCCTGGGGGCAGAGGCGCACGGCGGTTTTCATGGGCATTGCCGAGCGCACGCCGTACCTCCGCGCTTCGTAGGAAGCAGTGGCTACCACGCCCCGGTCTTCGGCGCGTCCGCCCACCACCACCGGCTTGCCCTTTAATGCAGGATTGTCCAGTTCCTCCACGGCGGCGTAGAAGGCGTCCAGGTCCGCGTGGAGGATGTGGCGGACTACCAGCGCTTGTTCTGACGTTTCCATCATCCAACATTTTACCCTCGGCGGCGGTGTAGCGCATTCCCCCGCTGTCAGGTGTGGGTAGTGTATCAGTTTGCCTTAACCTTTAACTCCTCGCACCTCGACTTGTCGGGGCCCCCAGATACTTGCATGGTTTAGGTATTCTCCTAGGTTCCGGCGGAAGCTGGAATGACGAACGGCTAATTGATACACTACCCAGGAGTCGCAATGGAAAGGCGCTCTGGCGTAGGGTATGATAGGGCCGCCAGCGCAGGCCACGCCAACGACTTTGTACGCCATGTCCCTTCGGCAGGAGGAATTATGCCCACCATTCTGGAAGAGTACATTGCCAAGCACCAGGGATCGGCCCAGCGTTACGCCGAGGCGTCCCAGCTATTCCCCAGCGGCGTAACCCACGATAACCGCTACGCCGAACCTTTCCCCCTTTACATGACCCATGGCCTGGGCCCCCGCAAATGGGACGTGGACGCCAATGAATATATTGACTACGTGTCCGGCCACGGGGCGCTGCTCCTGGGTCATTCCCACCCTGCCATTGCCGCCGCCGTTGCTTACCAGATTGCCTGGGGCACCCACCTGGGGGCCTGCACCGACGAAGAAATTCGATGGGCCAAGGCCATCAAGGCGTTAATGCCGGGGGTGGAGAAAATCCGCTTCCACAGTTCCGGCACGGAAGCTACTCTGATGGCCATGCGGCTGGCCCGTGCCTACACCGGCAAAAACAAAATTATCAAACTGCGCAACCACTTCCACGGCTGGCATGACTACGCCATGGCCGGTTCTGACCGGCCCGCGCCGGGCATTCCCCAGTCCAGTTGGGGCAGCATGGTGGTGGCGCCTGCCGGAGACCTGGGCGCGGTGGAGAAGGTGCTGAGCAACGACCAGGATATCGCTGGAATTATCCTGGAACCCACCGGCGCCCACTACGGCCAGCTGCCGCTGCCCCTGCCTTCCTACCTGGCAGGACTGAGGGACTTGACCAGCCAGCATGGGGCCGTATTGATTTTCGACGAAGTGGTCACCGGGTTCCGCGCCTCCGCGGGCGGCGCCCAGGTGCGTTATGGCGTTACGCCGGACCTCTCCACCCTGGCCAAGATAGTGGCGGGGGGCTTGCCCGGCGGCGCAGTGGCCGGCAAGGCGGAAATTGTGGATATGATTGCCCACCGGGGCGACCCGGCCTGGGACAACCAGCGACGCGTGTATCACCCCGGGACTTTCAACGGCAATCCCCTGTCGGCCATTGCCGGGGCGGTATGTCTTGAGCTAATCGCCAGCCAGCCGTTAAACCAGCGGGCCGACAACATGGCCTTGCGGCTAAAGAATGGGCTGAACGGCATTTTTGCCCGCATGGAAGTGGCGGGCCACGCCCACGGCATTGCATCCATGATTCACATAGTCCTAGCTGACTGCGATTGTGACCGGGAAATCTGCACCATGTCCCATGACCAGATTCACCACGCCGTGGCCAGTCCGGCGGTGACCGCCTTGAAACGGGGCCTGCAGAACCAGGGAGTGGACATAATGGGCCGGGAAGCTTTTTTGGTTTCCGCCACCCACACGGAGCGGGAGATTGACCAGACCCTGGCAGCCTTTGAAGCGGCCCTGGCGGCAGTGCGGGCTGAAGGCCTGCTGTAGCTTACGGTAGTTTATTGGATGGGCCTCTGCGGATGTTTTGTCCTCAGAGGGTGTCTAAAAAGGTTCGGTGCTCGTGGTTCGACGGGCTCACCACGAGCGGAAAAGCCGCTCATCCAGAGATTGCGAACCATGAGCGGCTCGCCCACATGCCCTTCGACAGGTTCAGGCTGAGCGGGCTAGTAGCCAAGTTTACCAACTAATGCAAGGCTCAATAAAACAACTTCTCAGGCAGCCCGCCATCCGGTAAGTCTGCCCCCACACGCGTAAACGTCGCTCCTGCGGATGCCGCGCAGATTCCTGGTCTGGTATTCCCGTCATCATTGGCACTGTCACTGTCGTATATCCTATCCAAGACCGGTCTGTTAGAATTGGCTGAGGTTGCACACCATTTCCAAACTTTTGAGGTGAATATGGCATCGTATGAGAACCTTCAATTCACCCACCGGCACTCCATTTTCTGCATTCTCCCGCCCCACATTCTCAGGAACATAGTGGAACACGGCAACGACGCCCAGCGCAGAATCGCCTCGCTCGGCCTGGCCGTGGACAATACCTTGCGGGCCATGCGCGCTGCCGCCCCGCGGCGGGCAGAGGCGCCCACGGCCAAGCGGCCCGGCCTTTTTGCCGAAGAGGGGGCCAAGCAGCGCACCATCTACGATGCCAAGAACACCCAGAACCTTCCGGGCGCCCTGGTGCGCTCCGAAGGCTCCGGGCCGTCCAGCGACGTGGCCGTAAACGAGGCCTACGATGGCCTGGGGGACACTTTAAATCTGTATTGGGACGTTTATGGCCGGAACTCCATAGACGATGAAGGAATGCGCCTGGATGCCACGGTTCATTTCGTCCAGGACTACGGCAACGCCTTTTGGAACGGGGAACGCATGGTCTTTGGCGACGGCGATGGCCAGTTGTTCAACCGGTTCACCATTTCGCTGGACATTATCGGCCATTAATTGGCCCACGGCGTGACCGAGGACGAGGCCGGGCTGATTTATTTCTACCAGGCGGGCGCGTTGAACGAGTCCCTGTCCGACGTGTTTGGCTCGCTGGTGAAGCTGTACCGCCTCAAGCAGACTGCCGCCCAGGCCGACTGGCTCATTGGCGCTGGGCTGCTCACCAGCAACGTCAAGGGGGTGGCGCTGCGTTCCATGAAAGCGCCGGGCGCCGCCTTCAACGACCCCGTGCTGGGGAAGGACCCCCAGCCCGCCCACATGCGGGACTTCGTCCGCACCTTTGAAGACAACGGCGGCGTCCACATCAACTCCGGCATCCCCAACCACGCCTTTTATCAGGCTTCCACCCTTATTGGGGGCAATGCCTGGGAAAAGGCGGGAAAATCTGGTATGAGACCTTGCGGGACAACCGGCTGCGCCCCAACACCGGCTTCCAGCGTTTTGCCCAGCTGACCGTTAACACCGCAGTGCGGCTGTACGGCTCCAACAGCAAGGAAGCCCAGTGCGTGCGGCAGGGCTGGGTGGTGGTGGGCATCAGCGTCAAGTAAGTGCCAATCCACTAGAAACCGCCGGGCTGCATTGTACCGGCTTCGTGGCAGGGGTAGGGCGTCGCATAGCCTTGCCCCTGTCGCTTTGTTTAACGTTGAGCAGGTCCACATCGGCGGTGGCCGTTGCCCAGGGAATTGCACGTTATTCAGCGCCGGAATCAAAATCCCCAAGCGCCCCTTTGCAAAGGGGGATAGGGGGATTTCTCCATTAAAAGTCTTTTGCTGTGTTCAACTGCTGAGGTAAGTTGGTTTTGACATGCGATTGCCCTGGCCGATGCACCAGGATTCCTCTACGACTCAGCCGGTGCTGATACAATAACTGTATCTCAGAAAGCACGTGCTGCGGGGGTGCAACTATGCGGGTGCAATTCAAGATGGAAGGTGGCGTGGCCTTCTTTCCAGGACTAAGCCGCCCAACTATTTTTGACACGGAGCAGTTGTCTCCCGGTTATGCCGCCGAACTGGAGCAAAAAGTGAAGGCCGCCAGGTTCTTTGACCTGCCTGCTACGGTGGGCGCGCCGGGCAAGGGGGCGGCGGACTACCGGCAGTACACCGTTACTGTGGAGGACCAGGACAGGAGCCACACCGTGCGGGTGGTGGAACCGGTGGCCGATTCTGCCCTGCTGGCATTGCTGGACTATTTGCGGGCCAGGAGCCGCGCGCGCCCCGCCAGCGGCTAGTGCCCAGCCTGAAGTATTTCTGTTAGAATCCCACCAACTGGCCGGGCAGCGCCAGCGCAAATTCGCCTAGACAACTTCAGGAGGTAGAGGTATGCCGTCCTTCACTGAGAAGCTCAAGGTACAAGGCAAGGACATGCCGGTTTACGCCAGCGTTCCCAGCGGCTCCGGGCCTTTCCCGGCCATTGTGGTGGCCCAGCACGGCGGCGGCGTGGACACCTTCATCAAGAGTATCTGCGACCGCCTGGCCCAAGAGGGCTACGCCGCGGTAGCTCCCGACCTTTACCACCGCATCACGGAAGACATGGTGAAGAGCAGCGGCAAGACCCGCCGGGAACTGCTCAACGATTCGGAAATCATCGCCGACGTTAACGCCACCGTGGACTGGCTGCGCGGGCACAAGGCCATCCAGCGGGACAACATTGGTGTCACCGGCTTTTGCATGGGTGGGCGCGTGACCTGGCTGGCCGCCGCCACCAACCCCCATTTCAAAGCAGCAGCGCCCTACTACGGCGGCAACATTATGCAGGTGTGGGGCAAGTCTGAGACCAACAAGACTCCCCTGGAGTTGGCCGGCGGCATCAAGTGTCCCATTCTGTTCCACTTTGGCGATCAGGACCAGAACCCATCCCAGGCGGACATGCGCAAGTTCGACGGCGAGCTTACTCGCCTGGGCAAGACTCACCAGTTCTACACCTATCCTGGGGCCAACCACGCCTTTATGGACCACACCGGCCAGCGGTACGTCAAGTCCGCCGCCGACGCCTCCTGGCCGCGCACCATTGAGTTCTTTGGCAAGCATTTGAAGGCGGCACAGGCTGGCGCCCGGCGGTAGGCCAGAGCAGGCAAAATATGCAGGGGCGAGAATTATCTCGCCCCTGCATGAACGAATGTATTTCGCATAGGAGTCGAACCAATGCCACGACAAGCACTGGACCTGGAAAATAAGACTAATTTGCGGACCCTGGGCAGCGACGGCTGGAAGATAGCTATGGGCCTGGTGCCCGGCGAGGGCAACCAGGGCCTGGTGGCGGAGATGAAGGGCAGCCCGGCCCGCCTGACCGATTACGACGACTCCTGGTGGGAGAGCAGCGGAGATATCCAGGAGCGCCGCTCCACGGGCTTCACTTTTGCCTGGTACCGCCTGCACTACAAGACCCCGAACCGCGTCAACGGCGAGGACGTCAGCGGCAAGCGGGTATGGTTTGAGACCAACGTGGACAATTACGGCGAAGTGTACATTGACGGCAAGATTGACCGCAGCATCGGCGTGATTACCGGCAACAACACGCCCAAGCGAGTGCTGGTGGAGGAAAAAGCCGCTCCTGGCGCTAGCCACGTGATTGCCGTGCTGGTGGCCAACGGCCCCCTGGGCGACCCGGTGGGCACCATCTTCATGCGCTACGCCACCCTGACCTTCGAGTAATCAGCTATCAGCCAACAGCCATTAGTTGTCAGCCCTCGGCTTCCCTGCTCCCCATGGGTGTGGGCGGGGTCTGTTATCTGACAGCAGATGGCTGATAGCTTTGGGAGCGTTATGGCCCAATCCTACGCCGGCAAGGTCAACGCCCCGGACTTCCCGCCGGGGCTGGAGTGGATTAACACCCACCGCCCCATCTCCATAAAGGAATTGCGGGGCAAAATTGTGCTGCTGGACTTCTGGACCTACTGTTGAATCAACTGCATGCACATTTTTCCGCAGTTGCGGAAACTGGAGCAGCACTACGCCAACGAACTGGTGGTTATTGGCGTGCATTCGGCCAAGTTCCCCAACGAGAAGGAGGGGGACAACCTGCGGGCGGCGGTGCAGCGGTACGAACTGCGACACCCGGTGGTCAACGATGCCGAGTTCCTGGTGTGGCAAGAGTACGCCTGCCGCGCGTGGCCTACTTTAATGTTCATTGACCCCCAGGGCAAGGTCATCGGCAAGCATGAGGGTGAGCTGCCCTACGAGGCCTTTGACCGTATCCTGGGGGAGATGGTGGCCCAGTTCGACGCCCAGGGGCTGATTGACCGCACCCCCCTGTCCTTTCACGCCGAGCCCGAGACCGTTTCAGCCCTGTCTTTTCCGGGCAAAGTGCTGGCCGATGCTGAGCAGGACCGGCTTTGCATCGCCGACTCCAACCACAACCGAATTGTAATTGCCAGCCTGGATGGGTTGGTGCGCCAGGTCATTGGCTCCGGCCAGGAAGGGCTGAACGATGGCGGCTTTGCCGAAGCTCAGTTCAACCATCCCCAGGGCATGGCCCTGGCCGGAAACGTTCTGTATGTGGCCGACACGGAAAACCACGCCCTGCGCAAGGTGGACTTGAGCGCCCAGCGCGTGGAAACCATCGCCGGGACCGGGCAGCAGGGGCATATGCGCCAGGGCCAAGGCCCGGGCAGGCGGGTGGACCTTAATTCCCCCTGGGACCTGGTGCACCGCAACAATACTCTATATGTTGCCATGGCGGGCAGCCACCAGATTTGGTCCATGACCCTGGCCGACGGTCAAATGGGGCCTTATGCGGGCAGCGGCCAGGAAGCCATTATTGACGGCCCGCTGGCCACGGCGGCTCTGGCCCAGCCCAGCGGCATCACCTCCGACGGCACATGGCTCTACTTTGCCGACAGCGAGACCAGCTCCATCCGCTATGCGGACCTGAATATCCGGGGCCGGGTTGGCACCATTGTGGGCATGGGGCTGTTTGTGTTTGGCGACGAGGACGGAGTGGAGAACCACGTGCGGCTGCAACATCCTCTGGGAATTACCTGGCTGGATGGCGCTCTGTATGTGGCGGACACCTACAACCACAAAATCAAACGGGTGCTGCCCTCCACCCGCAGCAGTTTCACTTTTCTGGGCACGGGACAGGCGGGCTACAAGGACGGGCCGGGCGCCCAGGCTCAGTTTGCCGAACCCAGCGGCCTGAGCGTGGCCGGAGCCAGGCTCTACATCGCTGATACCAACAACCACCGTATCCGCGTGGCGGACCTGGCCAGCAGTGAGGTAAGGACAGTGGAGTTGCGCGGGCTGTAAGGGCAAACCTCTGCTCAGGACAATCGCATTCTCCGCTATCCGTTGGTCGAGTAGTCCCGACACCGTCGGGACGTATCGAGACCCCATGGCGTACTGATTTCGATACGTCCCGATTTCATCGGGACTACTCAATCAGCGGTGCCCCCTACAGATGGATGGAACGTGCGATTGCCCTGAGCCTCTGCTCAATCCCAGTACCAAATCCCGCTCCGGTGTGGTATGCTGATACCGTTATCTCACCAGCAAAAGGTTGTTTGGAAAAGTCATGGACGCTCAGCAACTCCTAAAGCTCGACAGTAACCCCAAAATTCCGTCGTTTATCCCTGGAGATACCGTCAAGGTCAACGTCCGCATCCGCGAGGGCGACCGCGAGCGTATCCAGGCTTTTCAGGGCGTGGTAATCCGGTGCCGTCATGGCAACGACAGTGGCGCTACCTTCACCGTCCGGCGCATGTCCGGCGGCATCGGTATCGAACGCATCTTCCCCTTCCATTCCCCCATGGTAGACTCGGTGGAAGTAATCCGCCAGGGTGCAGTGCGCCGCGCCAAGCTCTACTACCTCCGGGAACTGCGCGGCCGCGCCGCTCGCATCAAAGAGCGCTCCACCTTCTTCCAGCGCGGAGCGCCGCAGGCAGAGGAACCGGCGCAGCCGCCCGCCCAAGACTAGGCATAAAACCCTTGCCCTGGGCGCCGGTTTTCTGGAATCCCAACCGGCGGTGAAAGCTCGTGGATTGGGCATCTCTCCAGGAGCATGGTACGCACCTACCAGAGCTGCAGGCGGACATCGGGCCAGGCGTGTTGCAATATGCCGAGGTGGCAGTAGATGCGCCAGTAGCTCCAACACGAACCTTCTCCTACAGCATCCCGGCTGGTATGACCCTGGAGCCAGGCCGGTTGGTCTGGGTGCCCTTTGGACGGCGCATCATCCAGGGCGTGGTAATGCAGCTAGTCCCCGCTCCTCGGGTAGAACCTACCCGGGACGTGCTCCAGCCGGTGGGCGCGGCTCCTCTCCTCAGTTCCACTGCCTTGGAGTTGGCCCAATGGCTCAGCCGCTATTACTTCTGCTCTCTGTTTGAGGCTGTTTCCCTCCTGCTGCCCCCCGGCTTCAAGAGTCATGTCAGGACCTGGGTATCTGCGGCGCCGGGCGCTGCCGCCAGCGGCGCGGTGTCTCCCACAGTGCAAGAAGCACTGGAAAACCTGGCTGCCCGCCCGCGCTTGAGCCAGGCGGACTTTGTTAAGTCCCTGGGGCGCAACGGGGAGCGGGAGATGGAACGGCTGGTGGGGAAAGGGCTGGTGCACCGCCAGGCGGACCTCCCCAGACCGGCCCTGGCGCCCCGCTACCAGTGCTGGCTGGTCCCAGCCCAGGTCAGCGACGCGGCGGCAGCAACAGACGGACTGACGGAGCGGCAACTGGGCCTGCTGCAGGCGGTGCGCTCCATCGGCCAGCCCTTTCCCGCTGCCTTGGCCAATAAGCAGTTTGGCCCCGGCGCCGCGGACGCGCTCCTGGCGGCGGGTCTCATTGCCCAGGACTGGCTGCGAGTAGAGAGCAACTACCCGCCATCCATTAGCTCCCCAACCCCTGCTCCTTTCGCATTGACGCCTGCCCAGCAGGATGCCCTGGACCGCATCTGTGACGCTCTGGACGACCCAAACCAACAGCCCAGGAGCTTTCTGCTCCACGGGGTTACAGGGTCCGGCAAAACGGAGGTGTACCTGCGCGCCGCCCAGCGAGTGGTGGCGAAGGGCCAGCAGGCTATTGTCCTGGTGCCGGAAATCTCGCTCACCCCCCAGATGTTGCAACGGGTGGAGGCCCGGTTTCCGGGGCGGGTGGCGGCGCTCCACAGCCGCCTGACCCAGCGGCAGCAGTTTGACCAGTGGTGGAAGGTCCTGGCGGGTCAGTTTGACGTGGTGGTGGGCCCGCGCAGCGCGCTCTTTGCTCCGGTGACGCGCCTGGGGCTGATTGTGGTGGATGAGGAGCATGAGTGGACTTACAAGCAGGAGGAGCAGCCGCCCCTGTACCATGCCCGCACGGCGGCGCTGAAACTGGCCCAGCTCACCGGCGCTGCGGTAGTTATGGGCAGCGCCACGCCAGACGTGGAGACTTACTACCTGTCCCAGCGGGGCCGCCACCGGCTGCTGGAGCTTCCCCACCGTATAGCTCCGGCCCCTGGACAGGCGGGCCGGTTACCCCAGGTGGAAATTTGCGATATGCGCCAGGAGCTGCGGGAGGGCAACCGGGGCGTGTTCAGCAGGGCGCTGTCTCAAGCTCTGCAGGATCGCCTGGCCCTGAACCAGCAGGCCATACTATTTCTCAACCGGCGGGGCAGCGCCCCCTTTGTGCAGTGCCGGGATTGTGGATATGTGGTGGTCTGCCCCAGTTGCTCGGTGACCCTGACTTACCACTCCTCCAGCGGGCGCCTAGTCTGTCACCGGTGTAATCGCAGTGCGCCCGCCCCGCGCCAGTGCCGCCAATGCGGCGGAGACCGCATCCGCAGATTGGGCATTGGCACCCAGCGCGTGGTGGAAGAGGTGTTGGCCCTGCTGCCGGGGGTGCGGGTTGACCGCTGGGACGCCGACAGCTCCCGCGCCGGGGACGGGGCGGCCCAGGTTATGGAGCGGCTGGTTTCCGGCCAGACCCAGGTGCTGGTGGGCACGCAAATGGTAGCCAAGGGGCTGGACTTGCCCAAGGTGACCCTGGTAGGAGCCGTGCTGGCGGATATTGGCCTTAATATGCCGGACTTCCGTGCTGGTGAGCGGGGCTTTGCCCTGCTGTGCCAGGTGGCGGGCCGCGCTGGCCGGGGCAGCGTTCCGGGCCGCGTTATTATTCAGACCTATCAGCCGGAGCACTACGCTGTAGTTGCCACCGCCCGGCAGGACTATCAGGCCATGTACCAGCCGGAAATTGCCGCCCGCCGCCAGCAGGGCAATCCGCCCTTCAACCAGTTGGCGCACCTGGTGTTCCAAGACCTTAACCCCACGCTTTGCCAGCGCCAGGCCATGGAAACGGCCCGGTCCCTGCGGCAGCGAATCGCCGCCCGCGGCCTGGTGGACGTGGCTGTGATAGGCCCGGCGCCGGGCATCCCCTCCCGCATTCGGGGGAGGCACCGCTGGCGGCTGCTGGTGCGGGGGCGCAACCTGCATCAGTTCCTGGAAGGCGTGAATATCCCGCCCAGTTGCACTGTGGACGTGGACCCAGCCCACACGGTTTGAAGCTGCCTTTACACCTTGGGACGGCCTGCATATACTGGACGCACTTGTGTTCATTCCAAGATGCGAGGTGTTTCACCGTGGCGTTGTTGCCCCTCCGATATCTTCCCGACCCTATCTTGCGCAAGCCGGCCCAGAAGCTTACCAAAGTCCCGCCCAACTTTCAGCGGCTGGTGGAGGACATGGTGGAAACCATGATTGCGGAGCATGGGGTGGGCCTGGCGGCCAACCAGATTGGGTCGCTCCAAAAGGTGGCGGTAATCCAGCTCCCGGAGTGGGAAGAACCCCTGGTGCTGATTAACCCAGAAATTGTGAAGCGGGAAGGCGAGCAGGAACTGGAAGAAGGCTGCTTGAGCATTCCCGGCTACCGCGGCTTGGTCAAGCGGTCCGTTCGGGTGCGGGCCCGCGCCCTGGGGCTGGACGGCAAGGTAATCAGAATCAAAGCAGAGGGGCTGCTGGCCCAGGCCCTGGAACACGAGACTGACCACCTTAATGGCAAGCTTTACATTGACCACCTGGTTTCCCGCGATAAACTTTGGAAGCTTGTGCCCCGTGCCAGCGGCGAAGAAGGCCACGCCCATGACGGCCATGGAAATTCCTCAGTCTCACCTGCTACTCCTTCGGCTGACGCCACCCCCCAGGAAAGCTAAAGGCCAGCCACGGGCGGCGCGCTTTGCCTGAAATCCACGGCAACCTTCCATTGCAGAATCTCGGCGTCCTGCCTGGGCTAGCCCAGTTTTTCTCTGCCCACCGTTGCCAGGCTTACCTGGTGGGCGGGTGCGTGCGGGACGCGGTGTTGGGACTCACTCCCAAAGACCTGGATGTGGCAGTGCCTGCAGACCCGCACGTCCTGGGACGAGACCTGGCCCAGGTTCTGGGGGCCGCTTTTGTAGCCCTCAGCCCTGAACACGGTGTGGCACGCATTGTAGTACCCGCCTCGGTATCCGCCCCGCGCCTCACCATTGATTTATCCAATTTCTCCGGAAGCATTGAGGCCGATCTCGCCCGCCGGGACTTCACCATCAATGCCCTGGCGCTGCCCCGGTCCCACTGGCTTTCGGAAGATTGGCGGGACGGGCTTCTGGACCCCTTTCAGGGCCGGCAAGACCTGGCGCGCAAGCAGGTGAAGGCGGTGGCGCGGGACATCTACCAGCAAGACCCGGGCCGCCTGCTGCGGACCGTGCGGGTGGCAGCCCGGCTCCGCTTTAAAATTGCACCTGAAACCGCGCGGCTGGCCCAGCAAGAAGCGCCGCGCATTGCCGCCGTTTCCGGGGAGCGGCTGCGGGACGAGTTTCTGGCCATTCTGGCTGGGGACGGCGCCCATGCCCAACTGGAAATTCTCGACCGCCTGGACCTGCTTTGCCGCATTGTGCCTGAGCTGGCCCACACCAAAGGTGTTACCCAGCCCAAGGCCCACCACTACTGGGACGTCTGGGGACATTTGCTCCACGCTGTGGCGGCGGCGGAGGCGGTTACCGGCGGCCACCAGAACTCGGCTATTTACTCTATGGTGCCCTGGACGCCGGAACTGCAAGCCTATTTCCAGCAGGAAGTCTGCGACGGACACCAGCGCCGCACTGTGCTGAAGCTGGCGGCCCTCTTTCACGACATTGCCAAGCCCCAGACCAAAGGCCCCGACGCCACCGGCCGCATCCGGTTTCTGGGCCACTCAGAGTTGGGGGCGGAAATGGCCTCCCGCCGGCTGGCGGCGTTGCGGGTTAGCTCCAGGGGCATCAGCATGGTGCGGGCCATGATTGAGGAGCACCTTCGTCCTTTTCAGATGCGCCAGGGAGCAGAAATGCCCACACCCCGGGCCGTTTATCGGTACTTCCGGGACCTGGGTGATGTGGCCGTGGATACCCTCTACCTGTCCATGGCCGATTATCTGGCTGCAAAAGGCCCAGAGCTGTCTCTCGAACGGTGGGCTGGCCATGCTAGAATGATTGGGCACATTTTGCAGGGTTCCGCCCCTGTGCCTGGTCCCGCCCAGCCCCAGCGGCTGGTGGACGGCGGCCAGTTAATGCGGTACCTTAACTTGTCTCCCGGCCCTCAGGTGGGGCGGCTGCTGGAGTTAATCGCCGAGGCGCAGGCGGTGGGTGAAATTTCCACCCAGGCGGAGGCGCTGGCGCTGGCAGCCAGGGCGCTTAGAGAAAGTAGTACACAAAGTCAGGAGTAACAATGCGCGGGCGGACTACCCGGATAACCGTATTGATTGTGTTGATTATGGCCTTGGCGGTGGCGTCTTTGGCCTTTCGGGGCATCCACATTGATGTTCCAGTGTTGCCCAAGGTGGACCGTGAAGGCACCGGCCCCTTAGGGCTTAAGTTGGGATTGGACCTGCGGGGTGGCGGCAACCTGGTATACCAGGCGGATACCGGCACGCGTTTGGTGGTGACTTTTACCGATGCCCACGAGGCCAAAGCCGTGACGGAAGCCCTTGCTGGGGCTGGACTTACCGGCGCGGATGTCCAGCCCCAGGGTTCCAGCAATTTATTTCGCATTAAGACTGTGCTGCTGGATTCTGCCAAGCGGCAGGAGGTGCGGGACGCTCTGACTGAAAAAGTTGGCACGTTGGAGTCGGTGGCGCCCACTGATATCACCAACCCCACTCCTGATCAGATGGAGGGTGCGCTGAGCATTATCTCCCGCCGCGTGAACCTTTTTGGTACAGAAGAGCCCATCATCCAGCGCTTTGGAGATGACCGCATAATTGTGCAGCTCCCAGGCGCCACCGGATCACAGACCGAGGTGGAGTTCAGCCAGGCCGCCACCGAGGCGGCGGTGCGGTCTGCTTTGGCCTCCGTGAGCCTTGAAGGCGCAAGAATTGAGGTCCGCAGCGACCGGAGCTACCGCATCCGCACGACCACCCTAGACCAGGCCAAGCGGGATGGACTGCGCCAGGCCTTGCAAGACCAGGTTGCCCCTGTTTCGTCTTACAAGGTGACCAGCGCCATTGACAATGCCAAGTCCCTCATTGGCCAGACCGCCCGGCTGGAGTTCAAGGAGCGCACCTGCACCGACCTGAGCTGCATCCAATTCACGGATACTGATCTGGGTCTCACCGGCGACGACCTGGATAACGCCTACACTGCTACTTCATCCACCACTGGCGAGTGGGTGGTGAACATCCAGTTCAACAGCCGCGGCGCGGAAATCTTCTCCGATTTGACCCGGCGCATTGTCAACGTCAACACCAAACGCATCGCTGTCTTTCTGGATGACCAGGAGCTGATTGCGCCGGTGGCCCGGGGCTGGATCCGGGACGGCCGCAGCGAGATTACTGGCGGCTTTACCCGGGAATCGGCCAGGACCCTGGCAGTGCAATTGGAGTCAGGACGCCTGCCTGTACCCCTCAAGCTGGTGCAAGAGAGCGAGGTGGACTCCCTTTTGGGCGCCGCCTCCCTGCGCAGCAGCCTCATAGCGGGCCTGGTGGGTTTGGGACTGGTTATGGCCTTCATGGTGGTGTATTACCGGGCCGCGGGTGTGGTGGCTTCCATAGCCCTGGCCTTTTACACCATCCTGCTGCTGGCAATCTTCAAACTGGTGCCCGTCACCCTTACACTGCCGGGCATTGCCGGTTTCATTCTCTCCATCGGTATGGCGGTGGACGCCAACGTGCTCATCTTTGAGCGCATGAAAGAGGAGCTGCGCATCGGGCGCACCCTTTCATCCTCCATGGAAGTGGCTTTCAGCCGGGCCTGGCCGGCCATTCGCGACGGCAACGTGACCATCTTTATCTCCTGCGGCATCCTGCTCTGGTTTGGCAGCCGCTTGGGGGGAGAGCTGGTCACCGGATTTGCCCTTACGTTGTTCATTGGCACGGTGATTAGTGTGTTCACTGCCGTCACCGTCAGCCGCAATCTGCTGCAACTGCTGGCTAGGGCTGGCCTGTCCCGGCATGCCAGCCTGTTCACCCCAGAAGGCATACGCCGTCCGGCAGCAGCGCCGGCAGGGAGGTAGCACTCGTGCTGGATATTGTAGGTAAGCGGGGCTGGTACTTTCTTGGCTCCGGGCTTCTAATTCTTGCCGGCTTGATTTCTCTGGTTATGCCGCCCGGCGGCTGGGTAAACCTGGGATCCGGCCTTAAACCTGGCATCGAGTTCTCCAGTGGATCGGTGCTGCACGTGACCTTCGATAAGCCGGTATCGGACACGGATGTCCGTGCCCGCATGAGCGCCTTGGGCCACGGCGAAGCATTGGTCCAGAAGAGCGGCGACCGCGCCATGATAATCCGCACCCGGGTGCTGCAAGAGCCCGTGGGCGGCGCGCCCTCGGAGCGGGAGACTATCCAGGAAGACCTGGCCCGCAACGTGGCCTCTATTGAAAGCGCTGAATTTGCCTCGGTGTCGCCCATTGTGGCCCAGGAAACGGTGCGCAATGCTTTCATTGCCCTGGCAGCTTCGGCAGTGGGCATATTCCTGTACGTATGGTACTCCTTCCACCGAGTGCCCAAGGCGTACCGCTATGGCGCCAGCACCATCCTGGCCCTGCTCCATGACCTGGTAATTGTCATGGGCATCTTCTCCATACTGGGGCGCACCCTCGGAACCGAGGTCAACTCCATGTTCGTGGTGGGAATGTTGACCCTGGCGGGCTACAGCGTCAACGATACCATAGTGGTGCTGGACCGCATCCGGGAAAATTTGGGCAGGCACCCGGATCGCCCTCTGGACCAACTCGTCAACGAAAGCACCTGGGAGACCATGGGGCGGTCGCTAAATACCAGCTTTATGGTGCTGATTGTGGTCCTGGCCATGCTTCTGCTGGGCGGGGCCAGTATCCGGGAGTTGCTGCTGGTCTTGACCTTCGGCTCCATCGTTGGCAGCTACAGTTCTATCTTCATTGCCAGCCAGTTCCTGGTAATTTGGGAGCGCGGCGAATTCAGCCGTGCCTGGCGGTGGGGCAAGCGCGCCCCGGCTGCCGCCGCCATGTTGCTCCTGCACGTTATTGGACGGTAAGCACCAGCCGTCCCAGCACGGAACGGGATGACAGCAGGGCAAAGGCTTCCTGGGCGGCTTCCAGGGGAAGCGCGTGGCTGACCAACGGCGTCAGCCTGCCCTGGGCGGCCAGTTCCGCCACCCGCTCCAGTGTGGCACGGGATACGCCCGATGAGCCCAGGATGCGGGCATCCCGAAAGATGGCCTCTGCCAGGTCTAGGGCCACAGGCTGGCCGGTGACTTCGCCCAGGAGCGCCAGCCTGCCGTATTGGCCCAGGCAGCGCCAGGTGGAAGGAAACAAGGGAGACCCCACCGTGTCAATGATGACATCGGCTCCCTCGTCGCCGGTGAGGGCCAGGACAACTTCGCTGAAATCCAGTCCTTCGTCAGGGTTTTGGGAAACTTCCACTGTCTCCCAGGCTCCCAGCGCTTTCAGGCGCGGAACTTTCGCCGGAGATGAGGTGACGGCCAGCACCCGCGCTCCCAAAGTTGCGGCGGCCTGCACCGTGTGGCTGCCCAGCCCGCCTCCTGCGCCGGTCACCAATACAGTCTCTCCTGGCATCACCTGGGCCACGGACTCCAGCGCCTGGAAAGCCACCCCCATGGGACAAGCCAGCAGGCAGGCGGTGGTCAGGTCCAGTCCCGGCGGCAAGAGGACCAGGCTGGCGGCGCTGACAGATACATACTCGGCAAAGCCGCCCGCCCGTCCGTGCCCAATGCCCTGTCCGGCCCGGCAGCGGTGCTCCCGGCCTTGGCGGCAGCGGTCACACCGGCCGCAAATACTGGTGAGCAGACTCACCACCGCCTGGCCTGGCTGCACCGTGGTTACTCCTTCACCCAACGCCTCTACTGTGCCGGAAATTTCGTGGCCCAGCACTGCGCCGTAGGGCACGCCGCGGCGCAGCACGCCGGCCATCACCAGCAAATCGTGGTGACAGAATCCGCAGGCGGCCACGCGTACTAATGCCTCCCCAGGTCCAGGGACCGGAGTTGGCACTTCTCTTATTCGCAGCGTCGGCGGGCGGCCGGGCTGCTCCAGCGCCAGGGCACGCATAATTGGGACAATTATAGGAGTTCGGCCCAGCAGAGCCAACGCACTTCAGGGCGTATAATTTGTCAACAACAAGTATCCACCAATCCCGGGCCGGCGCGGCTTGGGAAGGTTGAATAGCAGGAAGATGAATTATGCGAATCGGTGCGCATGTCTCTACAGCGGGTGGCATCAGTAAGGCGGTGGACCGCGGCGTGGAAATCGGCTGCGAGACCATTCAAATCTTCGGTTCTTCGCCCCAGAGCTGGGCCTTCAAGTCCGTGCCAGAGGCCGAGGCATCTGCCTTCAAGCGGAAGGCGGCGGAGACCGGCCTGGGGCCGGTGTTCATTCATGCCATCTACCTGATTAACTTGGGCACTTCTAACCAGGCCAACCTGGAAAAGGGCAAGCAGTCCTTGATTAATTACTTGACCCTGGCCGCGCAGATTGGCGCGGGCGGCGTTGTCTTCCATCCCGGCAGCCACCAGGGAGTAGGGTACGACGGAGTAGTGCCGCAAGTGGTGGCGACCCTTAAAGAGGTGCTGGAGAAGTCGCCAGAGGGGCCATGCCTGGCGGTGGAGAACATGGCTGGCATGGGCCAGCACATTGGCGCCAGCTTTGATGAGTTGGGCCGCATTCTGCGGGAAGTGGACAACCCGAGGCTGCGCGTATGCCTGGATACCCAGCACAGCTTTGCGGCAGGCTACGACCTGACCACGCCGGAAGGTGTAGCCAGCATGATTGCCGAATTTGACCGGGCCATTGGCCTTGGCAAGCTGGCGGCGGTGCACGCCAATGACTCCAAACAACCCCTGGGTTCAGGGGTGGACCGGCACGACAACATTGGCGAAGGTTTCATCGGCAAGAAAGGCTTTGCAGCCATCATGGCGCACTCCGCTTTCCAGGCTGTGCCTTTCTTTCTGGAGGTGCCTGGCTTTGAAGGCAAAGGCCCAGACCAGCGCAACGTGGAAATTCTGAAGGAAATCCGCCAAAAGGTGGGCGCCCCTGCGTGATGCGGCTAACCCGGAGTCAGTTCATACTGCTGGTGCAGCAGGCTTACCGGCAGCTCCCGCCGCAGGTGCGGCGCGCGCTGCGCAATGTGGACGTGGTGGTGGAAGACCAGCCCAGCCGTCAGGATATGTCTGACTTGAGACTGGAGGGCACCCTCTTTGGCCTGTACCACGGCGTGCCCCTGACGCAGAGGGAAGGCGGAGGCCCAACCCTGCCTGACCGAATTGCTATTTACCGGCTGCCCATACTGGCGAGTTGCTCAACTCCCGCAGAGGTAGTGCGCCAGGTGCGCATTACCCTGTGGCATGAGGTAGGCCATTACCTGGGCCTGGGCGAGGATGACTTGAGACGACTGGGCTATGGCTGAGGACCCCATGTTGCGGCGTGCTGTCCAGTTGCTGGGCATGGGCTTTGGCACTGGTCTGGCTCCCGCGGCCCCTGCCACCGTGGGCAGCCTGGCGGCGGTGATTATCTACTTCCTGCTCCCCTTTTCCGGCGACTCCCTGGGGTTGTTTCTCCTCATTGGCTTGGGATTCCTGGTGGGAGTGCCCGCCACTGCCAGCCTGATAACCTCCGGCGATACTGACCCCCACCGGGCAGTTTGGGACGAGTTCGTGGGCATGTGGGCCTCATGCCTCCTGCTGCCCAAGACTTGGCCCTGGCTGCTGGCGGCCTTCGTATGCTTCCGCGTGTTTGACATAATCAAGCCCTGGCCACTGCGCCGCCTGGAGCGTCTGCCAGGCGGGTTGGGCATCATGGCCGATGATTTAGCCGCTGGCATCCTCAGTGCGGCCTTGCTGAATATGGCGCATCTGACGGTATTCTAGGCGCAGGATTCGCATTGCCCGTGAATAGGCCCTGTGTTATACTCCGAACTACACTTTATAATCGGCCGCAACCCCTTATTGCAGAGTATTGCACGGGCAATAGCCGGGGGGCTGTTCCCTGGCTTGGCCCTATGTTAATATTGCGGTCGGTGCGGATGCAGAAATGATGCCACCCGTACGGGTGGCAGTTGAGAAAGGCAGGTGTTATGGTACAGGCCCCTGAGCGACCGGCAGAGCAAGCTCCAGCCACTCCACCTACTGGTCGTGAGCCACTGACCATGAAGTCTTTGCTGGAGGCTGGCGTCCACTTTGGGCACCAGACCCGGCGCTGGAACCCGCGCATGAAGCGCTATATATTTACCCAGCGCAACGGGATTCACATCATTGACCTTCAGCAGACTCTCTCTTTGCTCACCGAGGCCAGCCGCGCCATGACTCAGGTAGCCGCCGAAGGCGGCAAGGTGCTGTTTGTCGGCACCAAAAAGCAGGCGCAAGAAGTGGTGCAGAGCGAAGCTGACCGTTGCGGCATGTGGTACGTTAATCAGCGGTGGCTGGGCGGCACGCTTACCAACTTCCAGACCATCCGAAGCCGCATCAACTACATGAACGAACTGCGCCAGAAGAAGGAGCAGGGATATTTCCGGATATTGCCCAAGAAAGAGGCCGCCAAGCTGGACGAAACCCTGGCCAAGCTGGAAAAGTATTTCATGGGCATTCGCACCATGAACCAGATACCCAAAGCCATTTTTGCCATAGATATCGGCATGGAAGACATTTGCATCACCGAAGCCCGGCGCATGGGCGTGAAGGTGTTTGCCGTAGTTGACACCGATTGCGACCCGGATAAGGTAGACCATGTCGTTCCTGGCAATGACGATGCAGTGCGTTCAATCCGCCTGATTACGGGCCGCATGGCCACCGCCGTGCTGGAGGGTCTGGAGCAGCGGGAAGCCATGATGAAGGCCCAGGAAGTTGAGCAGACGGAATCCGGCGCCGCCAGCATTGGCACCCCAGGCAGCATCCAGGGCATGAGCGCGGAGGAGCTGGAGAAAGTAATGGAGGCTGCTCCCGCCGCCACTGATGCCTTACCGGGGATGGATCCTGATACTGATGACGCAGTCCCTGGGCGCAACTAATCCACAGGAGAAGGCCTTAGTTGGTTACTGCTGCGACAATTCGTACTCTCCGGGAACAGACCGGAGCGGGCATCTTGGACTGTAAACAAGCCTTGGAAGCTTCCGGCGGCGATATGGCCAAGGCGGCAGAAGCCCTACGCAAAAAAGGGTTTGCCCAAGTTGCCAAGCGCGCCTCCAACGCCACCAGCCAGGGGCTGGTAGAGGCTTATATTCATACTGGCGGCAGAGTCGGCGCACTGGTGGAACTGGGTTGTGAGACCGACTTTGTTGCCCGCACCGCGGAATTCCGAGACCTGGCGCATAACCTGGCCATGCAGGTGGCGGCAATGTCGCCAGCCTATGTGGACGAGAGCCAAGTGGCGGGCGACGACCAACGGCCCCGCTCCCAGACCATACTGCTAAACCAGCCCTTCATTAAAGACAGTTCCCGCACAGTGTCGGACATAGTCCAGGAGTTAGCAGCCAAGGTAGGGGAGAATGTCCGTATTATTCGTTTCTCCCGGCTGGCCTTGGGCGAATAGCTTCTCCACAATTTATGTCTGAATCCAGGTATAGGCGTATCCTGCTGAAGATTAGCGGCGAGTCGCTGAAGGGCGCTTCATCCGAGATTATTGATTCAAGCTCGGTGAGTTACCTGGCCCAAGAGATTCGCCAGGCCCATGCTCTAGGCATTGAGCTGGCGGCGGTGGTGGGGGGAGGCAATATCTGGCGGGGCCAGGAGGCGGAGCAGCGTGGCATGGACCGGGCCACCGCCGACTATGCGGGGATGCTGGCCACGGTAATCAATGCGTTGGCCCTCCAGGACGCGTTGGAGCAGCGGGGCGTGGTAACGCGGACCCAAAGCGCGCTGCAAATGCAGGCAGTGGCTGAACCATATATTCGTAGGCGGGCCATCCGCCACCTGGAAAAGGGGCGGGTGGTGCTTTTCGCCGCGGGCACGGGCAATCCCTTTATGACCACTGACACCGCATCGTCTCTGCGGGCCTTGGAAATAGGCGCCCAGGTACTGCTTATGGCCAAGAACCACGTGGACGGAGTCTACGATGCGGACCCGCGCCGCAATCCCAACGCCCGGCGCTTCACCCGCATTGAGTACCTGGAAGCCATTAACCGGCGTCTAGCGGTTATGGACTCTACGGCCATGTCATTATGCATGGACAACAACTTGCCCATTGTGGTCTTTGATATCTTCCAGCCGGGCAACTTGGTACGCGCATTGTGCGGAGAACCAGTAGGCACACTAATCAGCGGGAGGGAATAGTTATGCCGGGCACTGATGAGGGCGCAGCACAACAAACACCCGCAGCGGTCCTCTCTGATTCTGAACGGAAGATGGGCCGGGCAATCGAGGCCTTCAAGCGGGATTTGGGCACCTTGCGGACAGGCCGCGCCAGTCCCGCGCTGATTGAAAACATTACTGTGGATTATTACAACACCCCCACGCCGCTAAAGCAACTGGGTTCCATTTCGTCTCCTGACGCCCGGGCTATCATCGTGCAGCCGTGGGACAAAGGGGCCATTCGCGAAATCGAGCGCAGTCTGCAAAAGTCGGAGATGGGCTTCAACCCCGCCAACGATGGCAACGTAATTACAGTTCCTATTCCGCCCCTGACCAATGAGCGCCGCCAGGAATTGGTTCGCCTGCTCAAACGCAAGATTGAGGAAGGCAAGGTTTCTATCCGCAATGTGCGCCGCGACGGCATGGACTCCTTGAAGAAGCTGGAAAAGGACAAGGGCGTGTCCCAGGACGCCAGCCGGCGCGCCCAGGATCAGCTGCAGAAGACCACCGACACCTACATTCGGAACTTGGAGCAGGCCGGGGCCGCCAAGGAAGCCGAAATAATGCAGGTCTAGCCGATGCAGGTCCGGACGGACTCGGCTTCCTCCCCTGCGCCGCGCAAGCCCCAGGTGCCCAGGCACGTTGCCATTATTATGGATGGCAATGGAAGATGGGCAAGAAAACGAGGGTTGCCGCGGCTGGCGGGGCACAAGGTGGGTGTAGAGCGCATCCAGAAGGTGCTGGAGACCCTGGGCCCGCGGGGTGTGGAGTACGTTACACTGTTCGCCTTTTCCACGGAAAACTGGAACCGGCCCTCTGAAGAAGTCCAGGGAATAATGGCCTTGCTCCACGAGGCCCTGGAACGGCAGACCAAGTCGCTGCATGAGAAGAACGTGCGGGTAGTCCATTTAGGTAAGGTGGACCGCCTGAGTCCAGACCTGCGGGAGGGGGTAGCCCACGCCCAGCGGCTGACCATTCACAACACCGGCATCACGTTGAACGTGGCCTTTGATTACGGCGGCCGGGACGAAATTCTGGAAGCAGTGCGGCGAATCATCCGCGAGGGTGTGCTGCCGGAAGTTGTGGATGAGGCCCTTTTCAGCCGTTACCTCTACACGGCCCATTCTCCTGACCCTGACCTGATAATTCGCACTGGCGGTGAACTGCGCATCAGCAACTTCCTGCTCTGGCAGTCCGCCTACAGCGAGTACTACCATACCCCCACGTTGTGGCCCGACCTGGATGCCGCCGAATTGGAACGCGCCTTGGAAGCCTTTGGCCGCCGCCAGCGCCGGTTTGGGACCGTCGCCAAAGAGGAGTGATTTGGTCCCAAGGGTGCTCACTGCCCTGGTGGGCATCCCAGTCATCCTGGCCGCCATCTGGTGGGGCGCCCCCTGGCTGACGCTGCTGGTAGCCCTGGCTGTCGCTTTGGGCCTGGCCGAGTTCTACCGTCTTACTGCCCCGGGTGTGGGACGCTTGCCCATTTTTCTGGGCATTCTGTGGGCGGTGGCCTTGGCTCTGATCGGCGGCATTGCAGAGTCGCCTTTAGGTCTGCTTCGGGCCTCCGCATGGGCCTTGCTGGTGGGGGTTTTTGCTGCCCTGTTATGGCTTATTGCCCTTTACCGGGGCGGGAAATTACCGTTGGCCGCGATTTATCTGCTGGCCGGGCCGCTGTATTTAGGATTTTCCCTGGCCCATGCCCTGGCCCTTTATCATTGGGGAAACGACCTGGCAATAGGCCGCGGCTGGCTTTTATTTGCCCTCTTTGTTACTTTTGCTTCGGATACTGGAGCCTTTTTCACAGGAAGGGCCGTCGGCCGGCATAAAATGGCCCCCAGCATCAGTCCTGGCAAGACCTGGGAGGGAGCAGCCGGCGGGTTTCTCCTGGCGCTGCTGGCTGCGTTAGCGCTGGCCCAGGCACTTAAACTTGGTCTGCCCTTTTGGCAAGCGGGCCTCATTGGCGCCGCCACTGCTGTGGCAGCCCAGGCCGGAGACCTGTGGGAGTCCAAGCTAAAGCGGCTTTCCCGGGTTAAAGACTCTGGGAGTATAATTCCTGGGCACGGAGGGATTCTGGACCGGTTGGACAGTCTAGTGTTTGCCATTCCTGCCGTTTATTACCTGGTGGCGGTGGTTTTCAAGGCATGAAAAACATTGTGGTACTGGGTTCCACTGGCTCCATTGGCCGCCAGACTCTGGATGTGGTGCGGGCATTTCCAGAGAGGTTCAGAGTAGTGGGACTGGCTGCCGGAAATAACCAGCAGCTCTTGGCGCAGCAAACAGAAGAGTTCTGCCCTCAATACACGTGGAGCCTTGGCGGCCCCAGGTTCGCTCCCGGCTCCGCCTTCCTCCCCATGGAAGAGATGGTGTGCCTGCCCGGCGTGGACATAATCATGGTGGCTACCACCGGCGCAGTGGGGTTGGCGCCCACGCTGAATGCTCTCCAAAGCGGCAAGGTTGTGGCTCTGTCCAACAAGGAGCCAATCGTTATGGCGGGGCCGCTGATTAAAGAGTACGAGAGGAAGTACGGGGGGGCGCTGCGGCCCGTGGACAGTGAACCCAGCGCCATTTGGCAATGCCTCCAGGGAGAGGACGACACCATCCGCCGTCTCATCATTACCGCCTCGGGCGGCCCTTTCCGCACCACGCCGTTGTCCCAAATGGACGGGGTTACCCCTGCCCAAGCGCTGAAACACCCCACTTGGAACATGGGCCGGAAGATTACCATAGATTCTGCCACGCTGATGAACAAGGCTTTTGAAGTTATTGAGTCCCACTGGTTGTTTAGCGTGCCCTGGGATAGAATTGAAGTGGTGGTCCATCCGCAGAGCACCATACATTCCATGGTGGAATTTGCGGATGGGTCGGTGAAAGCCCAAATGGGGCCGCCAGACATGCGTCTCCCCATCCAGTATGCCCTGTTCCATCCGGAACGGCTGCCCAACCGGCAAATCCCCCGGCTGGACATAATCAAGCCATATTCCCTGACCTTTGAACCCTTGGATGCCCACCGTTACCCATGCTTTGGGGTAGCGCTGGCCGCGGCCAAAAAAGGCGGCACGTGTCCCGCGGCGCTTAGCGCCGCCGATGAAGTGGCAGTTAACGCCTTTCTGGATGGCAAGATCAGGTTTACCGACATTTGCCATGTGGTGGAAGAAGTGCTGGCGGAGCACCAGCCCTTGCCAGGCCAGCAGGTGGCAGAAATCCTGGAAGCGGACGCCTGGGCCACCAGGCAGGCTAAAGACATAATTGAAAAGAAGGTGTTCAGGTAATTTTTGATGGAAGCTGTTCTGATAGCTCTCGCTGCTTTTATCCCTATGCTCACCTTGTTGGTGGTGGTCCATGAGCTGGGGCATTTCTTTACCGGGAAATACTTCAAAATAAAGGTGCTGGAGTTCGGCATCGGGTATCCTCCCAGGGCCTTCGGCATCTACACGGGCCGCACCCTGGTGCGCCTGGACCAGGCCACGCAATTTGTCAATCTAAGCGGCGCGCAAGATTTGAAGCCGGGCATGCTGGTTAAGGTGGGTTCTGCGGAGTTTGGAGACGGCACTTTGGTGGCCCGCGTCATCGAATTGCCCCAGCGGGGGCGGGCCAAGGCCCCCAAAGAGGAAAAAGGCAAGGACGCCAAGGTCAAGGACGAGTTCCTGCGCCACGAAGGCAAAATCCGCAGCGTGGATGGAAGTTCCATCATCCTTGGCGACATGGTTTATTCGGTGAACTGGACTCCCCTGGGCGGCTTTGTCAAGCTGGCTGGGGAAAACGACCCGGCGGTTCCCCGCAGCCTGGCGGGAAAAAGCGTGCTGGCCCGGGCCATTGTGCTGGCTGCTGGCTCCGCCATGAACGCCGTCCTCCCCATCTTCATATTCTCCCTCATGTTTCTTATTCCCCATGACGTGGCCGTAGGCGACGTAACCATTGCCGAGATCCAACCCGCCTCGCCTGCCGCCGCCGCGGGGTTGCGCAGCGGCGACGTGATAGTCAGAGCCGGTGGTCGCGATATTGAGGTCCAGCAAGACCTGACCAGGGCCATCACTCTTAGCCAGGGTTCCAGCATGGAGTGGGAGGTCTTGCGGGAGGGCCAGCCGCGCATTGTGCAGATTACCCCCAGGACCAATCCTCCCGAGGGGCAGGGTCCAACCGGAGTCCGCATTGTCACCGAAAACATCCACATGGAGACGCGCGCCGACCCTCCCTGGGGAGCAGTGCCCAAGGCCTTCACCAGCACTTGGGAGATCCTGGTGCTGTTGCGGCATGAAGTTTCCGGCTGGTTTGGCGGTGGGGCCAGTCCTGAGTTCTCCGGCCCCATCGGCATTGCCCAGGTCACCGGCGAAGTGACCCGGGAAGGGGGCTTCAACGGCTGGCTTAACCTGGCGGTGCTCTTCAGCATCAACCTGGCCATATTGAATATCCTGCCAATACCAATGCTGGACGGCGGCAGGCTGTTGTTCGTGCTGGTGGAGTGGGTACGCCGGGGCAAGCGCATCCCTCCGGAAAGGGAGGGATTGGTGCACCTGGTGGGCTTTGTCCTGCTGATTGTGTTTGTGCTGCTGATTAGCGCCAAGGACATTCAGCGGCTGCTTGAGGGGCGGAGTTTCCTGGGCGGTTAAGCGCCTATCCTAAAAACTCACCGCCGGGTACGCGGAGTCCGCTGAGATAAAAGGAATCCAATACAAACTCTCTGCGGTCTTTGCGGTTATGTAGGATAGGCTCTCAGAGGGTGTGCGACAATGCCCGCTCGTGGTGAGTCCCGACGTATCGGGATCCCGACCAGGTCGGGGCTTGTCGAACCATGAGCGGGCTAAAAGCTACTCATCCTTCGACAAGCTCAGGATGAGCGGGCTGGGTAGACGGCATTTCTCACACACGCTATAAGGAATCAGGCCACTTATGCCCGCCGATGCCTGGGCTTTTGGCCCTTCAGTCCCAGAGCCGAAGTATGGAAGTAGGTATGGGCCTGCTGGGCTGGGGGCCATGTCCGGAAATGACCGCTAGCCTCCGTTCCCTGCAGCAGGCGCCGCTTGGCTGGCCTGCTGTGGTTCGGGGGTAGGTAGGGCCGGCCGCCGGGCCATGAAGAACGTAATGCCGCTGACCAGGAACAGGACCGCGTAAGGAATCAGCACCAGGTTATAGCTGCCGGTTCGGTCGCGCACCCAGCCGCCAAAGATGGGGGAAATGAACAGTCCCACGTTGAAGAATACGCTCATCAGCCCCATTAAAGAGGCGAACCGGGCGCGCCCAAAATAGTCGGCGACCAGAATCCAGTTCACGGAAGACATGCCTTCGGCCACGGCCAGCCCCGTGACAAATAACAGCGCGGCCAGTGGCCCGCCCAGCACCAGCATGGCTATGGTGCCTGCCGCGCCCAGGATCATTCCCCCCAACAGTAATCCCCGCGGCGAGAAGCGTTCGCCAGCCATCCCCAGGATAAACCGCAAAGGGATGGACATGAAGAACATGAGGGAGGCGTAAAAAGTAGCCGAGTTTTCGTCCAGCCCTTTCCATGCCAGCATGGGAAACAGGTGAATGGTGATGGCGTTGGCCGCCGCTACCCTGGCAACCACGCCCAGGAGCAAAAACCAGAAAGCCTGGGTGCGCATGGCCTGGCGAACGGTGAAGAAGACTTCCGGAGTCTGGCCGGATCGGCTCCCCGGCGGACCGCCCTGGCGCTGCGGCGGGTCGCCATCGGGCTTCAGGCCCATATCTTCCGGGCGGCTGCGCAGCGCCCAGGCCACCGGAATGGTCAACAGGGTTACAAAGATGCCACTGTAGAGCAGGGTGGCGCGCCATCCAATGTGGACCACTCCCAGGTGAATGAGAGGCACCACTATTGCCCCGCCGCCGGCAAAGGCGGTCATAATGGTGGACATGGCTAAGGCGCGCCGCCGGATGAACCACTGGTTGACCAGCGCCAGCAGAGTCTGGCCTAGTCCGGCGGTCTTGCCCGCGGTAATTACACCGACAAACAGCAGCACCAACTCCCAGTAGGTATCTGCCCTGGACAGCAGTATCATACCAATGCCGGACAACAGGCCGCCAAACAGGACCATGGGGCGGGCGCCGAATTTGTCCACCAGCCAGCCCACCAGGGGCCCTCCGAATCCCCCCTCGGTTCGGGCCAGACTGAAGACCAGTGACATGGAGGTGTAGCTCAGGCCCAGGTCTTTTCGTATGGGTTCAAAAAGGCGGGAGAACCCGCTGGAGATGACCCCGTTGCCGAACATCCCCATGACTGACGAGGCTGCTACCACCCACCAGCCATAAAAAATGCGGCCTCCTGGCCGCCCTGGCTTGTTAAGCCTACCCTTTAGTGGTGGCATCCAACGCATATTGGAGGATGATAGCAGGGTTTGCAGATTAGAGTCAACGCTGGACTGCCCCGTCAGATTAGCCAGGGCGGCGTTTTTGCTCGTTGCATTCGCCTTGACAGGCTTCCCTGGCTGGCCTAGAATCAAACCCACGAGGTTGAATGGACTAATATGGATTACGCTGTTTTTCGTACTGGCGGCAAGCAATACCGGGTGAAGCCCGGCGACGTGCTGGATGTGGAAAGCCTTCCCTTGGCCGTGGGCGATGTCAAGGTATTTGACGAAGTGCTGGCGGTTTCCAGGGGGGGAGAAGTCACCTTTGGCGCGCCGAAGGTGGCGGGAGCCAAAGTGGTGGTCCAAATCCAGTCCCACTATAAGGACAAGAAGGTTATAGTCTTCAAGCATAAGGCCAAGACTCGATACCGCCGTATGCGCGGGCACCGGCAGAACCTGACCCGCCTGCTGGTCCAGGACATCCAGGTAGCCTGAGCGGTAGGCGCTCAGTCAGGAGGTTGAAATATGGCTCACAAGAAAGCTGGCGGCAGCACCCAGAACGGCCGCGACAGCGTCGCCAAGCGCCTCGGCGTTAAGCACTACGGTGGTGAGCGCGTGGTCTGCGGCAACATCATCGTCCGGCAGAAGGGCACCAAGTTCCATGCTGGGCGGAATGTTGGCCAAGGGCGCGACTACACTCTTTTCGCCATGACTGATGGCGAGGTCAAATTTGAATGGGCTCCTGGCGGACGCCGCCGGGTCAGCGTGTATCCAGTGGGCGCTGGTTCCCAAAAGCCAGCCTGAAGCGACAGGTTAATTATGAAGGCAGAGGGTCATCCCAAATTTTACGCTACTACAGTCACGTGTTCTTGCGGCAATATTTATCAGACCGGAGGCACCAAACCTGCGCTCCGGGTGGAAATTTGCAGCAAGTGCCACCCCTTCTACACAGGCGAACAGCGCATAGTGGACACCCAGGGACGGGTGGAGCGCTTCCGCCGTCGCTACAACCTCAAGTAATCCAGTCCTTTACCAATCGGGGGCGTGTCAGCCCTCGATTCGGTTTTTAGGGAGGCGGTGGTGGCCCAACCCCGCAAGTTCTTCTACGGCGGGCAGGCTGTTATTGAGGGGGTCCTCATCCGTGGCCAGCGTTCTTCCAGCCTGGCGGTCCGCCGTAAAGACGGGACTATATCTGTTCACCAGGAACCGCTGAGCGCCCTTTACTCAGGGCGGCTGAGAAACGTGCCGATGGTGCGCGGGGTTTTGACTCTGGTGGAAACCCTGGTTTTGGGAGCAAAAGCCCTGCACCGCTCCACTCAGATGGCCATGCACGACCATCCCTCAGTGCAGGGCCAGGAGATGTCCAGCACTGCCCTCGCTGCCACCATGACCCTGCCCATTGGGCTGGGCGTGGTGATCTTCTTTCTCCTGCCCCTATTGATTGCCCGTGCGCTGGACCCGCTGGTGTCCTCTCCCTTGGTCAGCAACTTGGTTGAAGGGCTGATACGCCTTCTGCTGTTGTTGGGCTACATCTGGGGCATTGGCCGGGCCAAGGATATTCGCCGGGTATTTGCTTACCACGGGGCTGAGCACATGGTGGTGCATACCCACGAAGCTGGTCTGCCCCTTACCGTGGCCAACGCCAGGCGGTTTGGCACGCCCCATCCCCGATGCGGCACGGCCTTTTTGCTGGCGGTGGTGCTGGTCTCAATAATTATCTTCGCGCTGCTGGGTAGGCCGCCCATCGAGTGGCGCATTCTTTCGCGGATACTGCTGCTTCCGGTAATTGCTGCCTTGAGCTACGAGATTATCCGGTTCAGCGGCGGGCACCCTGGAGCCTGGATGGGCCGCGTGTTGGCCTATCCTGGCTTGCTGATGCAGCAGTTAACCACCCGCAAGCCAGAGGATGACCAGATTGAGGTGGCCATACACGCCATGCAGGCTGCCTTGGCGGCGGACGCTGGGCGGGAATACCAGCCGGGCGCGCTAGCCTGAGTACGCAGTTGGCGCTCTGTTCTCTGCAAGGGGCGAAAACCTCCCGATCCCCGCGCATCTAGCCTCTCGATCCCAGCAATGAGGTGATTCGATGGATCCCGTCCACGCCCGGTGCAATTCCTGCGGCCAAGAACTGGCGTCAGTCGCTTCCCAGCCCCAGGAGACCGCGTTGCCTTTTGACGCCAAACGGGAGGAAGGTAACCGCCGCCTGCAAGAGTATGCCGAAACGTTGGAACGTTTGGCTGCGCAAATTGGGGCGCTAAATGCATCGGTCCAGGCGGGCGCCGCCGGCAGCCAGCAGATTCTGGAAGTGCTGGAGGAACTGCGAAAACGTCTCCTGACCAGGCATGGGTTATGCATTCAGCGGGACTGTATCTTGTGCCGCGCCCAGGAGCAGGCGATTAAAGACCACGTGGTGCTTTACATTGACTGGAAGGTGCCGGGCACCGTGGAAAAGCTGGAGCAAGCCCGGCGCGGCCAGTGAAGCAGCCTAAGCAGGCGTTTTGGCCCTGGGCAAGATGCCACAAATGCAGGGGCGCACCATTCCGCGGGTGCGCCCCTGGTCTATCCCCTTGATGAGGTGGCCAGGCTAGTGGGGAATTGCCGCCCTGGCCTGAGCCAGCAGCTCCTCCGTGGTATTTTCCAAGTTGATGGGGTCGCCGTGGGGCTGCGGGACCGGGTAGCCGGTCTTGTAGTAGAGTTCGATGCGGTTGCCTTCGGGATCAAAGAAATACAGACCCAGGGCGTTGCCATGACTCACCGTGCGGTCAATCTTCATGCCCTCTTTCTTCAGGCGCAGGTAAAATTCCCGCAGGTCGTCCACGCTGGCAACCTTGAAGGAGATTTGCTGGATTACCTTGGCGTCGGCGGGCGCAGCCCGGCCCTTCATCAGTACGAATTCGTGGTGCTCGTACTCGGGGTCTGAGCTAAGAAAGGTCATTCCGCGGCCCTCCAGGTCTTCGTCGGCAATTTTCAGCCCCATCACCCTGGTGTAGAAGTCCCGCATTTTCATCAGGTCGTTGGCATACACGCCGACATGACCCAGGCCATCAATCTTGGGCATGACTACTGACCTCCCGAAAAAGTTGCAGCCATTATACCACCCTATGCGGTGGTCTTACGTTTTCTGATGTACTCTGGACTGACGATGCCCCCGGAAAGCACCAGCCGCATGGCCATCTGCACTGGCATCTCGGTGTCATACACCTCATCCATCGGGAGGATTGCCACCCAGCCAGACTGGGGCGTAGGCGCGGTAGGTATATAGACAATGGCCAGCGTCTTGCCATCTTCATCCTTGGTGACGCTGGTGAGAAACCCTATGGTCCAGGCGCCAGGCCGGGGATACTCAATGAGCACCACGCGCTTGAATCCGGTGTCAGAGGTGCCGGAGAAGGACTCGATTAGCTGCTTGGCGGATGAATAGACCGTGTTGATGATGGGCACTCTTAGCAAGAGGCGCTGGCTCATGTGGATAATCATGCGGCCCAGGAAAAATGTGCTGAGGAGTCCGGCAGCATAGACTAGCAACAGTACGATTATCACTCCGAGGCCAGGAATGTGACGCCCAAGGAAGGCTTCGATGGCTGGCTGCAACAGACCGTCTATGGCGTCAAACAGGAACTTCAGCACCAGGTAGGTGATGCCCACAGGCACCAGCAACAGCAGCCCGGCGCCCAGAGTGCGGGTGAAATGGCCGGTGACCTTGCTCCGCAGGTAGTGGTGGCGACGGTGTGGTTCTGCCATGGTTTAGGCGGGTTGGCTGCGCAGGGCCTGGAGGACCCGCTCAGCAGTGATGGGCAATTGGGTGACGCTTGCTCCCACCGCGTCCAGCACGGCGTTGGCGATGGCCGGGGCTACCGCGCTGATGGGCTGCTCGCCAATGGCCTTGCCGCCGTAGGGACTGGGCCCGCCGCTCTGGCTTTGCACCAGCACGGTGCGCAGAGGCGGAATGTCAGCAATGGTCGGCATCTTGTATTCGCCAAAGGTCAGGGTGGAGATTCGGCCATCCTCATGCTTCAGCTCTTCTAAAAGCGCATAGCCAAGTCCCTGCATAACCCCGCCATCAATCTGTCCCTGGTGGGCTTGCGGGTTAAGCACCGTGCCCACGTCCTGGGCAGTGGTAAAGTTCAGCACCTTTACCTGGCCGGTCTCCCGGTCCACCGCTACTTCCGCCACCTGGGCCGTAAAGCAGGTCAGGTCCTCGTCACGCTCGGAGTCATAAGTGAAGTCCCCTTCCACCAGTCCGCCGGACCTGGCGGCCAGCGCGCCCAGGGACACGGCCTGATGCCCCGCAGCGGCGACCATGCTTTCCTTAAAAACAACCTGGCTTTCCGGCCAGCCGTACAAGTCGGCGGCCAGGGCTGCCAGTTTGGCGCGCACTGCCCGGGCGGCGCCGTACACCGCCTGCCCGCCCACGTGAGTCACCCGGCTGCCGCCTACTCCAGAGTCAAACCGGGCGTCGTCAGTGCTCCAGGGGACCAGGCTAACTTCGTTATAGGGCACGCCCAGCTCTTCGCTCACTACTTGCCGCAGCATGGTGTAGAAACCAGCTCCAGTGTCTTGCAAGGGCGTATACAACGTTACTTGACCCTGGCCATCCACCGAGATCTTGGCCGTGGAGCTACCCGCACCCACGTGCCGTTCGCAGACGGCGATACCGCGGCCCACCTTCCAGTCGCCTCCGTCCGCCGCCAGGTCAGGCGGCGTCATCTTGGGAGCCTGGTAGCCGGCCTCCCGCACAGCGGCGTCCAGGGTGGGCTTGCCCATAAAGTTGCGCCAGTGGTGGCCCAGCGGCGACTCCTCCCCGTCCCTGACCAGGTTGTGCAGCCGGAACTGGTAGGGGTCCATGCCCAGCTCCCTGGCAATCAGGTCAATCTGGCACTCCGAAGCAAAGGTAGACTGGGGCGCCCCAGGGGCGCGCATGTTGCCGCAAGGCACCTTGTTGGTATAGACGAGGTAAGAGTCAATCTGGCTGTGCTCCATGCGGTACGGGCCAATGGCTCCAATTCCGTAGGTAATGCCTTTCTGAGGGCGGAAAGCGCCGTAGGCCCCGCTGTCAAAAATCAGCCTGGCGTGCCGGGCGGTAATGGTTCCGTCCCGCTTGACGCCGGTCTTGAAGGTCATCACCGCAGGATGGCGCGGGTTGGCGGCCATCAGTTCCTCGATGTAGTTCATCACCATGCGCACCGGGCGGCCAGTGGCTTTGGACAGCCAGTAGGCCACGTGGGAGTCCATGAAGGACCCCTTGCCGCCGAAGTCGCCGCCGATATTAATAGGGTTGATGCGGATGCGGTCCTGGGGCAAGCCAATTCCTTCGGAGAGTTGGCGGCGCAGCAGGAAGGGGGTCTTACAGTTAACCCACATTTGCAGCCGGCCTTGACCATCCACTTGGGCGATGACGGCGTGGGGTTCAATGTACCCCTGGTGCTGGTGGGGAGTGCGGAAGGTATGTTCAAAGATGTAGTCTGCCTGGGCGAACCCTTCCGCCACGTTGCCGATGCCCCAGGTGGCGCGGGCCATGGCATTGGGATGTTCCTGCGGATCATCGGCGCGCCCGGCATACTTCATAAAGTTGGGGTGCAGCACTGGGGCGTATGCCTCCAGGGCTTCCACCGGGTCGAACACCGCAGGCAGTTCCTCATAGTCCACTTCTATCAGGTTGAGGGCGTGCTGGGCAATGTCCAGGTCGTCGGCGGCCACCGCGGCCACCTTCTGTCCCACAAACCGCACCACGTCTTTGGCCAGCATGGGAAAGTCCCGCAGCATGCGGCCCACCAGATTCTCAGGAATGTCCTGGCCGGTGAGCACTGCCCGCACCCCCGGCAGACGGCGAGCGGCGGAGGCGTCTATGGACTTGATGCGGGCGTGGGGGTACGGGCTGCGCAAACACTTGCCCGCCAGCAGGCCGGGCAGGTTCAGGTCAGCCGTGTACAAGGCAGCGCCGGTGACTTTGTCCGGCCCCTCCGCCCGGCTTACGGGCTGGCCGATGGTCTGGTAGGAAGTGGTCATGGCAGTTATCTCCTGGTAAGGATGGCGCGCTGGACTTTGCTCCAGAAGGGCGGCGGCAGGTTACGCTGAGAAAATATCCCTCAAAGGCAAAGCAAAACCTGGAAATAGCTCTTCATCTTCCAGAGAGGTTTCTCCGGAGAAAATTCAGGCAGTGCTGTCGGACCGGTAAACCACCACGGTGCGGGTGGCAGGATAAACCACCCAGACCCGCTGAGCGCCGCTGCGCAGGTATTCCTGAACTTGCTCATCCAGTGCGCTGGCAGTGTCATTGGGTGAGACCACTTCTACCGCCAGGTCTGGCGGGCCTTGAAAGTAGCCGGAGAACCCCGGCTCTGGGACCCGCTCCGTGACGACGAAAGCTGCATCTGGGCCGCGAACGTTGTCTGGCTGTGACATTAGGCGGAATCCCGTTTCCACCACCACCCTGCCCAGGTCGTGCCGGCGCACGAAAAACCGCAACTCGCTGGAGATATTGGAGGCGACTCCGCCGTGGTTCCAGCCTGGTGGCGGCATTTCTACTACTTCTCCTTTCACAAGCTCAAAGTGCCCTTCTTTGCTGCTGTAAAGTTGGAAGAACTCTTCCGCCGTCAGGAGTTTTGTTTTCTGGGTTGTCATAACAAGCACACCTTGGCTGGGCTACGCTGCTGTGGAATGTGGCCTACATTATACTCCATTGCCAGGTTGCTATCCTGGGCGCATAATAGGCCCAATTTGCGCACACCCACAGGAGGCAGCAATGCGTGTTTTGCTCATTGCCACCAACCGCCACCATCGTTTGATGAGCCGCATGGACGCCCGGCCCTTGCCCATCGGCCTGGCCTACGTGGCTGGCTACCTGGACCCCCAGCGCCACCAGATCAAGTGCCTGGACCTGATGTTCTCGGAGGACTATCTGGGCGACGTGGAAGCGGCGGTGCGGGAATTCCAGCCCCAACTGGTGGGCATTTCCCTGCGCAACCTGAGCAACCACAGTTATCTGGATCCCCAGTGGGCCTTGCCCAGCACTAAAGAGGTTATTGACCGGGTGCGCAGCCTGGGCAACGCCACCATTGTCTGCGGCGGTCCAGCCTTTAGCCTGCTGCCCAGGGAATGCTTCACCTACCTGGGGCCGGACCTGGGCATCGCCGGGGATGCTGGGGAGACCTTCGCCACTCTGGCCGACCGCCTGGAGGTGGGTGAGCCGTCGTATAAAGACCTGCCAGGGCTGGTGTACCGGGATGGGGGCGAGGTTGTGTTTAAAGGCGCACGTTGCGCCTCATCCTTTAGCAGGCCGCCCCGCTTTCAGGAGTTGGACTTGCCCAAGTATGCCAGCGCCGGCTTTGGCCTGGGCGTGCTGACCAAGCTGGGCAGCTTCAGCTATCCCAGTTCGGCTTCTGAGACCCAGCGGGAGTCCAGCGCCTGGCGGGTCATTCGTCCCATTCCTGAAGTAGTGGAGGAAGTGCGGGACTTGCGCCAGCGCTTGGGGCTGCGCAAGGTGTTCTTCATTGACAATGGCTTTAATGTGCCCTTGGCCCATGCCAAGGAGCTTTGCCGCGCTTTGATTGACGCCGACCTTGGCCTGCATTGGAACACGCCCCTGGCGCCCTACGGATGCGACGATGAGCTGATTGGGCTGATGAAAGAAGCGGGCTGCGCCCTGACGCTGATGGGCGGCCTGCGAGGCGATGCCCACGACGGCAGCACTCTGGACGACCGGCTGGAGCCGGTGGCGGAGACTTGCCGCAAGTGTGAGACCGGCGACTTGCACTACACCATTTCCATGACCTTTGGCGAGCCAGGGGATAATCGGGAGACGGTGTCAAGGAAACTGTCTTTCCTGCGGGGCCTGAACCCGGCCATGGCTAATCTGCGCATTGGTGTGAGCATCCTGCCGGGCACCTCTGTGGCCAAGCAGGCGGTGGCCGAGGGCCTGGTGGCCGACGAGAGTGAGCTAATCAAGCCCACCTTCTACATCGCTCCAGCGGTGCGGGATTGGCTGGTGGACCACCTGATGGCGGAGGCGGCAGGCCACCCCCGCTGGAATTTGCTGTAGACAGCAGATGAGACCCAAAAATGTAGGGGCGGGTGTGAAACCCGCCCCTACGGCTTGCCAATGTCTATGAATATCCCTTCTCCCACAAGGGGGGCTTTGCCCGAAAATTGCCAAAGGACAGCTTGTCGTTCCGGCGGAAGCCGGAACCCAGATATAGCCGCAGCCCCGCGGAGGGCCTGGACACCGGCTTTCGCCGGTGTGACGACGATTTTTCGGGCAAAGCTCACAAGGGGAGAGGAGAAAATACCCGCAAATGCTAATGTGGGCTAAACTTAGAGCCTGTGTGAGAAATGCCGTCTACCCAGCCCGCTCATCCTGAGCTTGTCGAAGGATGAGTAGCTTTTAGCCCACTCATGGTTCGACAAGCCCCGACCTGGTCGGGATCCCGATACGTCGGGACTCACCACGAGCGGGAATTGTCACACACCCTCTTAGCGACGCTACCAGCTAGACTCCTGCCAGGTTCACGGCCAGCTGGGCCAGGGTGCGGGCGGGTGCGCCGGTAGGCCCCTTCACCAGGTGGCCCTTGTCCCGCTCGGCGGTGGCGGTGCCCGCAATGTCCAGGTGCACCCAGGGCACGTCGCCGGCGAACTGGACCAGCAGCCAGGCGGCGGTAATAGAACCGGCCTGCCGCCCGCCGCTGTTCTTCATGTCCGCCACGTCGCTGCGAATTAGCTCTTTGTACTCTTCCAGCATGGGCAGCTGCCAGAACTGCTCGCCACTATTCCGCCCCGCTACTATTACCTGTTCCGCCAGGGCCTGGTTGTTGGACATCAGCCCGGTGCAGGCCTTGCCCAAGGTTGTTACCATCGCTCCGGTGAGGGTTGCCACGTCCACCAGCCGGGTCAGCCCCAAGCGCCGGGCGTAGCAAATAGCGTCGGCCAGCACCAGGCGGCCCTCGGCGTCGGTGTTCACCACCTCGATGGTCTTGCCGTTCATGGCCCGCACCACGTCGCCGGGGCGCTGGGCAGTGCCGCTGGGCATGTTTTCGGTGGCGGTAACCAGGCCGGTGACGTTAATTCTGGGCTGGAGTTTGGCGATAATCTGCATGGCGGCAATAACCGCGGCCCCGCCCGCCATATCTCCCTTCATGCGCTCCATGCCTTCCGGGGTCTTCAAGGACAGGCCGCCACTGTCAAAGGTGATGCCTTTGCCCAGGAGCCCCAGGTTGTTGCTGGGGTTGGCAGGGTCGCCGACATACTCCAGCACAATGAGTTTGGGCGGCTCCTGGCTGCCCTGGGCCACGCCCAGCAGCGCCCCCATGCCTAACTCTGCCATCTGGGGCCGGTCCAGCGCCCTGAACTCCAGGCCGCTGCCTTGGGCCACCCGCTCCGCCACCTGCGCCATTTCTGTGGGGGTCATCACGTTGGCTGGATGGTTCACCATGTCTCGCGCCAGGCAGGTGGCCTCAGCCATTACCTGGCCCACGCGCACTCCCGCCTCCAGGTCAGGAACCCTGGCAGCGTCGCGGTCCAGGGTGGTCAGTTCTTCCAACTCTCCCTCTGGTTCTCCATTTCCTGCATTGGAGAAGTGGTGGCGGAAGCGGTACAGGCCCAGGATGGCGCCTTCGGCAATGGCCTGGCCGGAAGCCTTTGCTCCCAGCCCGCCGATGCCCGCGCCGTGGGCAATGGTCACGGCCTGCTTGATGCCCCGGCGGCGAAGATAGCGGACTACGTCGCCGCAGACCTGGCGCACCACCTGGGCATCGAACTTTTCGGCAGGTCCCAGCCCGGCCACCACTACCCGGGCAGCGGGCATCTTGCCCAGGGTGTGTATCAGGGTGATTTCCCCCGCCTTGCCTTTAATCTCTCCGTCCCGGATGAGCTGGCTGATGGCCCCGCCCAGGGCGTGGTCCGCCGCCCCCGTGGCGCCGCCGGGCCGTGTTACTCCCTGGAACAGGTTCACCACCAGGGCTGGAGTCTGCGCCTGGGTGACGTCGCCGTGGCGGACGTTAATTTGCATGTTGGTTCCTCCGCGCTGCGACTGCGGAACTCCCGGCACTGGTAAACTGGCCCATTGCTTCCTCCAGCAGCCGGTTGAAAGTAGCCGGGTCTTCTAACATGACAAAATGACCGACGCCCGACATCAGGACAATCTTCAGCCCGCAGGCCGCCGCCGTCTCCAGGTCGTTGGGCCGGTAATCGGAGTTGATGGCTAACTTGGGCATTCGCAGGTTGGACAGGGTAGTGCGGAGCTGGTCTCGGTAGCGTCGGTTATTTTCCATGGCGCTGATGCCCACTTCTGGCGGGGCTGCCGCCATGTCCTGGATGATCCATTCCTTTTGCTGGGAGTCAGAGGCCGGAATAAACATATCCGGCACGTACCTGCGGGCGCTGGCGGTAAAGTCGTTTCGGAAGGGGGCCAGCAGCTTGGCGATGTCCTGGGATGTGAAGGTCACTGCCAGATTGCGGAAAGTATCGGTTCCCACCAGGCCAATAACGCGCTGGGGCATCTGGCGGGCGGCCTCTGCTACCACCGGCCCGCCCATGGAGTGGCCCACCAGCACTACTTGGGACAGTTCCAATTTCTCTACCACTGCCTTCACGTCGCTGCCAAAGGCGGGCATGGTCCAATCCTTGCGTCCCGGGCCGGACTCGCCGTGGCCGCCCAGGTCCACGGTCACCACCTGGTGTGTTTGGGCGAAGTAGGGCGCCTGAGCGGCCCAGTAAGTGCGGTCGCAGCACCAGCCGTGGACCAGCACCAGGGCCGGGTTGCCAGCACCCTGGGTCTCATAGTGGATGGACACGCCATCGGGGGCTGTGGCTACGCCTTTCATGGTCTGCCTCCTCCATGGTGATGCGGCTAAGGTGCATGACAATTTCCGCTCATGGTAAGCAAGTCGAACCATGAGCGGGTCAATGTCCACCTATCCTTAGAGCGTGTTTAAAAAGTCATTGCGAGGGGCGTAGCCCCGAAGCAATCGCGTGCCCAGGACAAGATTGCTTCGCTTCACTCGCAATGACCAGAGACAATCTTTTTAGACAAGCTCAGGATGAGCGGACAATGGAAATAGCAATGCTCACATACATGCTAACTTCGGGACTGGTCGCTGCGGGCGGCGGTAATCCGCCACACCACTTCTTCCACCACTGGTGTGATGTCCTGGGAGGTATCGGCGGTAAAGTGGGGACGGCCAATGGGCTGCTCCAGGGGCATCAGGCGGCAGTAAATGAGCCAGTCGGCGTCGGAGAAGCTGGCGTGATTCTTGCCGTCTGCCCTGGCCATCAGCCTGCGCCGCACTACGTTTTTGGGGGCGATTACATGCACCAGCGCCAGCGGCACTTTCAGGCGGTCGGTGATGTCGTACAGCGGCAGGCGGTGGCCTTCTGTGAGATTGGTGGCGTCAAAGAGCACGCGCCTTCCTTCCTTCAAGAACTCCTCAATGAGAAGGTAGCAGGCGGCGAACAGCCGGGCGCTTTCTCCGGGTGTGTACTGGGGGACACCCACCAGGGCTTTGCGCAGCCGGTCGCTGCTCAGCACCACAAAGGGGACCCGTTTCAGCAGCTCTCTGCTGAAGTGGGACTTGCCAGTGCCGGGCAAGCCGCACAGCGCCACCAGAAACGCCTGGCTCTTGGGACCGGGCGGGGCCAGTTTCAGGTCTTCTGCCAGCGCACTGCGCAGCATGGCGGTATCCTGCTGGAGCAAATCCTGGTTCACATGGTTGGCGGTCATGGCCGGCGCCTGGCGTGCCCCCTAATGCCGTCCTTGGGAAAACTTGGTCTCTTTACTGGCTGGCTACGCGCTCAGTATTACGGAAAGCAGCACGTAGCGGATGATTTCCAGCAGAATGATGGCCACCATGGGGCTGAGGTCCAGGAATCCAAAATTGGGCAGCACCCTGCGAATGGGGCCCAGGATTGGCTCGCTGAGTTGGGTGGCCACAGTGTACAGCGCCATCAGAAACGCATTGGGCCGGGGCCCGATCGTGGGCACCAGCAGGGACAGTATAATCCGGGCTATGATGGCGCCGTAGAAAATCCAGAAGATGAGGTTAACCAGGTTAACCGGGTCGCGCAAAAATTCCAAGAGACAGTCCTTATCCCTGGCCCAGTTTGATGGATTTCAAATAGGCGGCGTTCACCGCCTCTACCACCGCGGCGGGGACGCCCCGATGCTCCAGCACTTGGAGGGCTTCGGCGGTGGTGCCGCCAGGGGAGACCACCATGTCCTTGAGTTCCGCCGGGTGTTTGCCGGAGTCCATGACCAGCCGGATGCTGCCAAACACCGTCTGGAGGGCCAGGGTGCGGGCCATGTCCCGGGGCAGGCCGACGAAAACTCCGGAGTCAATCAGCGCCTCGATGAACAGAAAGACGTAGGCCGGGCCGCTGGCGCTGAGGGCGGTGGCCATGTCCAGGTACTTTTCTTCGTCCACCCGGATTTCTTTGCCCACGGTGCCCAGGATGGAGCGGGCCTCTTCCTGCCGCTGGGGAGAAACTTCTTTGGCGCACGTCCACAAGCTCATGCCGCAGCGGATTTGCGCCGGGGTGTTGGGCATGACCCGGATGATGGCGGGGTGGTTCAGTCCCTGGGCCAGGCTGGCCATTTTGGCTCCGGCAATTATGGACAATGCAGCTTGCCCAGGCCGCAGCTTGCCACCCAGTTGTTTATAGACCATGGGCAGGTCCTGGGGCTTGATGGCTAGAATTACCAGGTCGGAGTCCCGCGCGGCACCCAGGTTGTCCTGGCCTGCCAGCACGCCGTACTGTTTGGACAAGAACTGACAGCGGTCGGCGCGGGGTTCCCCCACGTGGATGTCCGCGGGCGCGGCCAGCTTGGCCGCCAGTACGCCGCCTAGAATGGCCTCCGCCATTGTCCCACCGCCAATAAACGCCAGCTTCATAGTGCCAACCCCTCTGTCAGTGCCAGGCGTCCTCCGCCAACACCATTACTGCTCCCTCTCCCACAAGGGGCTTTGCCTCAAAAGTACCTTGCAGCGCCCTCGTCATTCCGTCGGAAGCCTGAATCCATATCTGGCAAAAGTCCCGTGGGGCCTGGACACCGGCTTTCGCCGGTGTGACGGTTGAGTTTTGAAACAAGGCCCCCCCAAGGGGGGAGGAGACTCGGTTCTTCACGGTCTGCTCAGAAATCTGCCAGGCCGTTGCCTTTGGCCAGGGCCACCGCCAGCCGGATAGCCTCCAGCATACTGGTGGCGTCGGCCACGCCCTTGCCGGCAATGTCGAAAGCCGTGCCGTGGTCTACCGAGGTTCGCACAAAGGGCAACCCCAGGTTGGCGGTGATGCTTTCCTCAAAGCCGTACACCTTCACCGGGATGTGGCCCTGGTCGTGGAACATGGCCAGCACCGCGTCGTAACGGCCCTGGATGGCCTGGTGAAATATGATGTCCGCGGGCACCGGCCCAACCGCCTTGATGCCCCTCTGCTGGGCCTCCGCCACCGCCGGGGCAATCTCCTGGGCTTCCTCATGCCCCAGCAGGCCGCCGTCGCTGCCGTGGGGGTTCAGCGCCGCCACGCCGATGCGGGGCTGGGGAAAGCCCCACCGCACAAAATTGTCGTGGGTGATTTGCAGGTAGTCCAGGATGCGGCCTTTCTTGACATAATCGCAGGCCACACGCAGGGAGCGGTGGGTGGTCAGGTGCACCACCCGCAGGTTCTTGGCCAGCAGCATGGTAGCCACCGTCTTGGCCCCGGTCATCTCCTGGAGCAGCTCCATGTGGCCGATGGACTGGTACCCCGCCAGGCTGGCCGCCTCCTTGTTCAGGGGGGCCGTCGCCAGACCGTTAACGGTGCCCGCCATGGCCAATTCCCCGGCGCGGGTGACCCACTCCATAGCGGCCTTGCCACAGGCCGGGCTAATTTGGCCCACGGTGATGTCCTCTGGGTTCAGGTTGCCGATGTCCACCACGTCCACAATTTTGGGGTCCAGGCCGGCAGCCGAGGGTTCGTTAGTCTCCCGAATGCGCAGGGGCAGGCCGGTAAGCCGCACCGCCTGCTGCATGGCGTAGGTGTTGCCCACCACCACGGGGCGGCAGGAGGAGTAGACGCGGGGGTCGGCCAGGGCCTTGACCACCACCTCCGGCCCGATGCCGCAGGGGTCGCCCATAGTTATGGCGATGGCGGGTTTTTCGTTGCTGGGCATGGACTGCGCCTCCCAAGTGGACTGCTTGGATTATAGCACGGGGCCGGAATACGGTAGCAGCCGGATGGGAGATTAGCAGGGTTGTTTCGCTCTCGGCCTCGCTGTAGGGGCGCACCTGCGTGTGCGCCCAGGGTAGACCTTGGTCCGAGGGCAGACGTCCTTCGGTTGCCTCAGGGCAAGCTCCGGTCTTCCCCTACCCGCGCCGAGAATGAAACGACCCTGGGGGGATTAGGGCATTTTTATAAGTAAATCCCCCAATCCCCAAATCCCGGCAGGCTACCTGGTCCAGGGATAGGCCTTGCCGCAGTTGTGGCAGTAGCTGGGCCGGTTGTACTGGGCGCGGGCGGCGGCTAGGGAGTCGTGGAACAGGCCGCGGATGGGCGCGGTGCAGGTTTGGCAGGCGGTGATGGCAGCCTTGCCGCACTGGTCGCAGAAGCGCTGGTTGTGGGCCGGGCTGCCCACGGACATGGGGTTGATGACGTGCCCGCCCAGGCAGATTTGTGCTGTGTCGTACCAGGTCTCGCGCATAAGGCTCCTGGCTATCAGCTTTCAGTAATCAGCAGTCAGCCGAAGTCCTAAAGCTGAGGGCTAATGGCTGATTGCTTACCTGAATTTTAGCATAGGAGGCGGGCTTAACCCCAGAGTGAGAGGAGCTGTACCAGGAGGTTGAGGGGTTATTTGGCAGCAACGAATCCCTGCTTCATTTAAATGGCGCGGGGTGAACCCTTGTCACCCTGAGTCCCGATTGCATCGGGCCTCAGAGTGACAGGGGGCTGTGTCCTATTGCTTGCGTGGATTGTAGCACGGGCGACGGGGCTAACCCCAGGGCAAGTATAACCTCAGCGGGATAAGAAATCCCCCCTTCGCCCCCCTTTCGCAAAGGGGGTTGGGGGGATTTGTCCTCACGCACAATCGCAGCACAAGGGGCGGGGCTAACCCTGGGACAAAGAAAACCCCCGCGCAGGGCGGGGGATAAACTGGCAAGGCCGCATTTTAGGTGATTGTGCGACAACTAGAAAATGGTACTGATAATCTGCTTCGTCCCGGAGATCAGTCCTACGACTTCATCATACGTAGGTTCGCGCTCCTTTCCGTGAACGCAAAGATTTCTAACGTCACCCAGCAGTTGAATGTGGCGCCAAACGGGTACATCAATCACACTTGCGGTCTTCAAGGCTTCATTGATGTCCGAAATAGTCGGCGATTTTTTCGCCAGTTTGATCGAGTGATTAATTGAGACGCGGACGAGATGAGTTTCCAGAGCTACGCCAGCAAGCGCGCCAGCCGCCCGCAGGTGCTTCTTCTTGAGAAGATCATCCGCAGCCTCAAGCTCGTTACGAAACATTTCCGATTGGAGCACGCTCTCAACTTCCGCGAGAAGTGAGTCGATTCGATCAGACGCGGAATGCAGGATCGTCAGCTGATTCTGAAACTTCGCCGCGAAGGCGGTGAATGGGTGTACCACCTCCTCTTTTTGATAGCCTCTAGTCACCGTGATCCCCAGAAGGTAATCGCTGACGGTGTACGTCAGAAAATCGATTTGCTTCTCCTTGCGTTTATCAAGCTTGTACTGCTCCTGGAACTCGGTGTACCGTTCTGGAAGGAGTTGGCGCACCACGGGCAAGGCTTTCGAGTACCATGATTGGTACCGCATATGAATCGGCACATGCTGGGTCTCGGGCTCGGCTGTACTTCGTTTGGTCTTACGTCCCTTAGTGGACTGCTGGTTCTTGTCCTCGTCAAAGAAAATAGCAACTCCTTCTTGGTACAGTCCAGCGAGTTCCCTTTTCAATTTTGCTTTGATTTCTTCCACGAGACCGCCTGTGTTTCGTCCAGTTGAACTGTGCAGCAGGGATAGGGACATCATGCCCTCCCCCCTACTCGCACTTGTTCCAGCCGCAGGACATGCACATCAGGCAGCCCTCCTGGAACACCATCTGCCCGTTGCAGTCGGGGCACTTGCGGGTTACGGCCTGGCTGCTGCTGTGGCCGTTGCCGTTCCCGTTCCCGTTGCCATGCTTCATGGGCATCATGGCCGGGGCTGGGCCGGGGGTGAGCTTTAGCTGCACCGCGGCGTCAGCCACGGGCAGGGCGCTGGCGGCGCTTTCCTGGGTCAGGTGGCGCTCCAGGGCTAGGGCCACCGCGTCGGGGCCGGAGCGCACCAGCACGCCGTTGTCCCAGGCCGGGCAGCAGGTGATGCCCCGCAGCTGCTCCGTCAGGGAGCGGGGGTCAATGCCGGAGCGCAAGGCCAGGGACACCAGGCGGGAAATGGCCTCCAGCTGGGCCGAATCGCAGCCGCCGGCCTTGCCCAGGGTGGTGAACACCTCAAAGGGCGTGCCTTCGTCGTCAAAGTTGATGGTGACGTACATGTTGCCGTGGCCGGTGCGCACCCGCTCGGTGACGCCCCGCACCGTGGTGGGCCGCGGCCTGGGCGTGCGGTACAACTCCACGGGCGCGGCCACGGCCACCGCGGTCTCAGCCTCGGCGTGCTTGCCCGTCTCGCCGGTGCTCAGCACCTGGCCGGCTTTGCTGCCATCCCGATAGACCGTAATGCCCTTGCAACCCGTCTGGTAGGCCAGCATGTAGGCATTGGCGATGTCGGCCACCGTGGCGTCGTGGGGGAAGTTGATGGTCTTGGACACCGAGTTGTCGGTGTGGCGCTGGAAGGCGGCCTGCATCCGCACGTGCCATTCCGGGTTAATGTCGTGGGAGACGCGGAACACCTCCTTGACCCAGGGCGGCACTTCCAGGGATTCCAGGCTGCCCTTTTCCGCCAACTGTTGCATCAACTCGTCACTATAGAACCCCTCGTGCTTGGCCACCGCCTCAAAATAGGGGTGGACCTCCACCAGGCGGGTGTTGTCCATGACGTTGCGCACGTAGGACAGGGCAAAGAGGGGTTCAATGCCGCTGGAAGCCCCGGCGATGATGCTGATGGTGCCCGTGGGGGCGATGGTGATGGGCGCCGAGTTGCGCATGGGCCCCAGGCCGCCGGGCTGATTGTAGATGCTGCCCTCCCAGGAGGGGAAGGTGCCCCGGCTCCTGGACAGTTCGGCGGAGGCTTTGTAGGACTCCTCCTGGATTCTCCTCATGCACTCTTCGCCCACCGCCAGAGCCTCTTCCGAGTCGTAGCGGATACCCAGTTGCAGCAGCAGGTCGGCGAAGCCCATGACCCCTACGCCGATGCGCCGCGTGGTGCGGCTCATGTCGGCAATTTCCTGGATGGGGTACTCGTTCATGTCAATGACGTTGTCCAGCAAGTGCACCGCGGTGCGGATGGCGCGGGCCAGCCGCTCCCAATCCATCTCCACCTTATCTGACTCGTAGCGCACCATGCGGGCCAGGTTCAGCGACCCCAGGTTGCACGACTCGTAGGGCAGCAGGGGCTGCTCGCCGCAGGGGTTGGTGCTTTCGATGCGGCCCAGCTGCGGGTTGGGGTTGTCCCGGTTGATGCGGTCCAGGAACACGATGCCGGGGTCGCCTGTCTTCCAGGCCATGTCGGCGATGAGGTCAAAGACTTCTTTGGCGTTGAGCTGGCCCGTCACCTGGCCGGTGCGGGGGTTGACCAGGTTGTAGTCCTGGCCCGCCAGCGCCTTCTCCATGAACTCCTCGGTGACGGCCACGGAGATGTTGAAGTTCACCAGTTGCTGGCCGTTCTCCTTGGAGCGGATGAACCTGACGATGTCCGGGTGGTCCACGTTGAGGATGCCCATGTTGGCCCCGCGGCGGGTGCCGCCCTGCTTCACCACGTCGGTGGCGGTGTCAAAGGCGCGGATGAAGCTGACCGGGCCGGAGGCCACGCCGCCGGTGGAGCCTACCACGTCGCCCTCAGGCCGCAGGCGGCTGAAGGAGAAGCCTGTGCCGCCGCCGCTCTTGTGAATCAGGGCGGTCTGCTTGACCCGGCTAAAGATGGCGTCCAGGGAGTCCTCCACGGGCAAAACAAAACAGGCGGAAAGCTGTTGCAGCTCCCGCCCGGCGTTCATCAGAGTGGGGGAGTTGGGCAAAAAGTCCAGGCTGCGCATTAGCGTAAAGAACTCATCCTCGGTGGCCTTGCGCTGCTGCTCCGAGGCGCCGTAGTAGCGGTCGGCCTGGGACAGGTTGTGGGCCACCCGGCGGAACAGCCCCTCCGCGTCCTCCAGCACGTTGCCCTCCCGGTCCTTGGACAGGTAGCGGCGCTGGAGCACCACCCGGGAGTTTTCTGTAAAGTCAGGCACGGCGCTGGCCGCCTGCCCGGCGACGCTGGCCTCCGCCAGCGCGTCTTTGATGCGGCGGCGGGTGCCCTGGATGGAAGTGTGTTGACTCTGATGCGCTATAGCCATGATGGGACTCCCCTTTGTTTTCACTACCCCGGCGTCCAAGGAACCCTCGGAAGCCATTTGAGCCTGTTAATGGAACCGTAGGGGCGTCCCGACAGGTCGGGACGCGCCCTGGATTCCTGTGCCGAGGGCAGACACATAGGTCTGCCCCTACTGTTAGATTTTCTTACCCTTGCCGCAGGTTTTCCAGCACCACCTCTGGCGCTTCCCTGGCGAACCCCAGATGCTCCGAAGCATCCAGCACTTCAATGCCGATTACTTCTTCCCCGGGCCCCAGGTCAATGGCCACGTCCTCATTAATGCGGATGGTGGTCACCTGCCCGGACCCTTTCTTGAAGGAGATGTAAAGGGCGTCAACATCGGAATCGTACCGCAGCTTCATGCTGTTGCAAGCCTAAGGGATGCCAAGCAATACTGCCCCAATAAACACCATCACGGCTCCGGGGCTGCCGGCGATCCAGCCCCAATGGTTCTTTACAACGAGTGTACCCCCGCCACCGATTACAATGGCCCAAACTAAGCCAAACGCTACCAAATGCGCGCCAATGGACTGCATATTTTCCCTCCAGTATCTAGGCCTTAGACTTAAATGCTGGTCCGAGGATTCTTCCACAAAGCCACCACCGGCTTAACACCCCATGCGCTACAAGAGCGTGTTCTGGCAAATACCACGATGTTAGATGGACCATCAGGGTTATTCGACGTGCCTGAGAACAAACCCATTAAGTCCCACCCCAGTATGGCTGCGCCCTGGCTCGTCGAGCGAATATGCGAAAGGTTTTCGATATCTATCTCTATTGCGCCAATGGGTATACGCAAATGTTTATCCATTTTCTACCACCTTTCCTACCCAAATGTCCCTGCCCCTCTGTCAGCAATGGCTTACGTGAGAAATATCCCTCGTGTCTCCCGCTCATCCTGAGCTTGTCGAAGGATGGGCGGGTTCCGGGCTGATGATGGTTCGACAATCCTTCGGCTTCGCTCAGGACATGGCTCACCATGAGCGGATTTCCCACATATCCTCTGGTGGTCGCGCCCCTACTCCTCCCGCGCGTCGGGCATCCCCAGCCAGCAGGTGACGATGCTGGCCCGGGTCTCCCGGTCAATCTTGTCCTGGAGCCTGGCCACCCGGCCCAGGGCCACCACCTCAAACCACGCCTCCTCCGGGTAGTCGCCCAGGGGCACCACCACCTGGCCCAGCTCCTGCTGCAAGTCGTGGATGCGGTTGTTCAGGTCCAGCATCCGGGCAAAGGCGGCGTACTGAGTAGCACTGTTCATCATTACTATTCCAAATCTCCTTGAAGGTTATTGGGAAGGTTGTTGGCGCCGGAATGGCCGTCCGGAGCCGGGTTCCTGGGCTGGCGCCGGGCCAGCTGGCGCAGGTTGCGCCGCCGGGGCCGCCGGGCCTGGCCGGGTGTTAGCTGGGGCAGAGCTAGTTGCGAACTGGCTTCTTTGGCCTCTTTCAGGTCCTTGACGGCCTGCTCAAAACTTTCGATGTCCTGGAAGTCCCGGTACACGCTGGCGTAGCGAATGTAGGCCACCCGGTCCAGGCTGCGCAGCCGTTCCATCACCATCTCGCCGATGACCGTGGCGGGGACCTCCGCCCGGCCCAGGTGCTGCAACTCCGCTTCAATGTCCTCCACCATCTTTTCAATGGTGCGGGAGTCCACGGGACGCTTGGCGCAGGCCTTGCGGATGCCGGTGATAAGCTTTTCCCGGTTAAATTCCTCCCGGCGGTTGTCCCTTTTGGATACCATCAATGCGGATGACTGGATCCGCTCGTAGGTAGTGAACCGTACCCCGCAGCTATGGCATTCCCGGCGGCGGCGGATACCCTCTTCCACTTCCCGGGAGTCTGTCACCCTGGAGTCTGAATGGCTGCAATGAGGACACCGCATCTACCGCACCCCGGTTGTTAGAAAAAATTTTAGAAAATTTTAAGAAATACCACTGGCTGTATTGGCTGGGCCAACACACTACAATTTGCGGTAGGCGAATTCTACGAGTGTTGTCACCGTAAAGTCAAGACCAGAGTGACAATTGTCAGAAAAACCAAGGAAATCCCCAGAAAATCTTAGAAACAATTTTAGAAAATTTTAAGAGATACCACTGGCTGTATTGGCTGGGCCAACACACTACAATTTGTGGTAGGCGAATTCTACGAGTGTTGTCACCGTAAAGTCAAGACCAGAGTGACAATTGTCAGAAAAGCCAAGGAAATCCCCAGAAAATCATTGAGGCCACCCCCTGGGAAGAGGGTGGCCTCACGCAGATTCTCGGCGCCGAATGGTTCAGCTTCCTTAATAAATAGGACTACTGCTGGCTGGCCTCCGAGAACAAATCTCTAAATGTTGAGGGGCATTATGGCCCCGATTCTCACCGGCTGGAGCCGGTGGAGTTTGCTTTTAGTATGGTTTTTCCGCCCGTGGCTTGGGCCAATTACTAACTTCTAAGCCTTCGCCGCGGGCGGGCTACGTCCATGAAAGGGATTGGGTTTACCGGAAGAAGCCCCGGTGTTGCCGAGGCGCGCTCTGGCGGCGCAAGAAGCTGGGCACGTCCAGCTCGGCCTCAGTCTTGGGGGCTACGTCCTGGAGCAGCCGCAGCAGCTCGGCTTCCCGTATCTGAGGCGTGTCCGTGGTCATGGGGAAGGCGGCGGCAATCATGGTAATCTTGACTTCGTCGTCCATCTTCGGGTCCTTGGTGGTGCCAAAGATGATGTTGGCTTCGGGGTCGGCCAGTTCCTGGATGATGTTGGCGGATTCCTGGACCTCTTTCAGGCTCAGGGTTGGACCGCCGGTGATGACGAACAGGATGCGCTTGGCCCCGTCCAGGGCAATGTCCAGCAGCGGGCTTCGAGTGGCGGCCTTGGCGGCGTCCACGGCCCGGGTGTCGCCCTTGCCCCGGCCAATGGCCAGCCAGGACTGGCCGGCGTTGCCCAGGATTGTCTTGATGTCAGCGAAGTCCACGTTGATTTCGCCAGGCACCGTAATGACTTCAGCAATGGCCTGGATGCCCTGCTGCAATACGGAGTCGGCCAGCTTGAGGGCCTCTTCCCAGGTATAGGTCTGGTCCCGCTGGTTGTTCAGTTCCATGAGCCGGTCATTGGGGATGACCACTAAGGTGTCCACGTGGTCCCGCAGCCGGGCAATGCCGTCCTCGGCGTTCTTGCGGCGGGCCGCCGCCTCAAAGGAGAAGGGCCGGCTCACCACTGCCACGGTCAGCGCCCCGGCTTCCTTGGCAATCTGGGCCACCACCGGGCTGGCGCCGGTGCCGGTGCCGCCGCCCATGCCTGCGGCGATGAACACCATGTCCGCGCCTTTGACGATTTTCTCAATGTCGGAGCGGCTTTCTTCCGCCGCCTGGCGTCCCAGGTCGGGCTGGGCGCCAGCCCCCAGGCCGCGGGTCAACTGTGCGCCCAGGGCAATGCGGTGGGGCACCTCGGTGCGGTAAAGGTGCTGCAGGTCAGTGTTCAGTGCGTAGTATTCCACCACGGGCAGCTTATCTTTGCACATGCGGCTGACGGCGTTGGTGCCGCCGCCGCCGATGCCGATTACCTTAATGCTGGGAACCCCGGAGTTGCCCTGGGGGAAACCGGGCATAATTTCTGCGGGCTTGTCGTTGCCCTGTCCAGGGGTCCAGGATCCAGGATTGTTCATGACCATGACTTCACTCCTCCGTGCTGCGATGCCTACAAGTTTAGTTTTTTGTTGTTGTGCCCCCTGCCAGGGACACTGGGGATTGGATTATTTCCCAGTCTGGGTGAGGTCCGGCCTAGGCAGGCCCGCCCACGGGAAGCTCTTCAGGCTCCTGCTCCTTGGTGCGTTGGAACCGACCTGCCAGCAGCTTGCGCATCCAGGTGTGCCGCGGTTCGCTGCGGGAAGGCTTCCAGTCTCCCTGGTGCTTGATGCCCCAAAGGAGGACTCCCACTGCGGAGGAGAAGGCAGGTTTCCTTAGTTCTGCGGGCAGACCAGCTATGCCCAAAGGCGAGGCGACGCGGACCGGCGATCCGGTAATCTTTTGCGCCAGTTCCCGGAATCCCTCCATTTCCGCACCGCCGCCAGTCAAAACAATGCCGCCGCTGGGCATATGGCGTAGTCCAGCCTGATTAACCCGCAATATCGCCAGTTTTAGCAGCTCCGCCAGCCGCATTTGCAGCGGTTCGCACATGGCGCGCCGCTTGATTACACGCTGAGGTTCGCCCTGGTACCCTGGCACCACCACCTCTTCGTCGGCCCGCACCAATTCCGCCAGTGCATTGCCGAATTTGATCTTGAGTTTTTCCGCCCGGTAATAAGGGATGTGCAGGGCCTCTGCCAGGTCGCCGGTGGCCTGGTTGCCGCCTACCGGCACCACCGTGGAAAACCAGGGTGTACCGTGCCGGTACACCGCCACGTCAGTGGTGCCGCCCCCAATGTCCATCATTATGACGCCCATCTCCCGCTCGTCCCCGGTCAGGGTAGCTTCGGCCGAAGCCAGAGACTGGGCCACCAGGCTCCGCACCGGAATGCGGTTGCCCTCCACCGCCCGCACCGAGTTCTTCAAAACTGCGGCATCTCCCAGCACCACGTGGGCCTCCACCTGCACCTGCTTGGCGTGCAGCCCGGTGGGGTTGCGCACTCCGGGCAGGCCGTCCACCTCGTAGCCGGTGGGGATGATGTGCAGCACCTCTTGGGACGGGTCCACCTGGGGATAGGAAGCCTGGAGCAGGCGCTGAATCTGGTGGGCGGTAATGCCGCCGATGTCCTGGGGGTCGGTGAGCGTGTCCTTAATGTTCAGGCAGCTCAGGTGGCTGCCGCTGACGCCCACGTAAGCCCCGGAAACCACTCCCCGGGAAACGTACCTTTGGGCATCGTCCAAACAGATTCGCACCGCTTCTTGGGCTTCGGAAAGGTTTTCAATCCGGCCCTTTTGCACTCCCTGGGACGGCGTCTTGCCAAACCCCAGGATCTTAAGTTCGCCTTCTGATCCCACGCGCGCCACCAAGGCGCAAACCTTGGTAGTCCCAATATCTACGGCTGTGTAGAAAATCTCTTTAGCCAAGCTGCCACCATCCTAAGAGGCCGGTTTCCGGCCGGTTTGTTAGTTTTTGCCCGTGACGGTGGATATCCTTTTGCCTGGGGCCTACTGGCGCTCCAGGGCTTTTCACTTTGTTACATTCTTATATGCGTTCCGCTGCCCTGAGTCTGGCGCTGCGGCTGCGCGGGTTGGCCTCCACTTCCTCTGCCGATGGGCGTACTGCCCGCCGGGTAAGCAGTTGCAGCGTGGGCTGGTGCCCGCACACGCACACTGGCAGGCCAGGAGGACACACGCACCGGGCGGATTCCCGCACCAGCATGGCCTTGACCAGCCGGTCTTCCAGGCTGTGATAACTGATAACTACCAGCCTGCCCCCTGGTGACACTCCATGCTTCCGGGGGATGAGCAACTTGATGGCTGACTGCAGCCCCTGCTCCAGGTGAGTTAGTTCATCATTAACGGCAATGCGCAAGGCCTGAAAGGTGCGGGTGGCCGGGTGAATCCGGCGATTCCGGCCCGGTCCTGTCGCCCTGGACACTGCTTCGGCCAGGCTGCCAGTGGAATTGATTGGTCGGCGGCGCACAATCTCCCTGGCAATGGCCCTGGCCCTGGGTTCTTCGCCGTACTTGAACAGCAGTTGGGCCAGCTCTGCTTCCGCATAGGTATTCACAATGTCTGCGGCGGTGGCCGTAGCTTCGCCGGAATCAAACCGCATATCCAGCGGTTCATCCATCTGAAAACTCAGGCCATATCCCTGGGCCTCCACCTGCCGGGAGGAAATGCCCAGGTCCAGCAGCACGCCGCTGGCGTGGGCAATTCCCTGGGCGGAAGCTAGCTCTACCATGTTGGAGTAGCTGCCCTGGGCCGGTATAAAGCGGTCTCCATATTCCCGAAGCCGCTCTGCCGCCCTGGCCAGGGAGCGCCCGTCCCGGTCAATGCCCAGCACCCGGGAGCGGGGCGATGCCTCTAGGATGGCCTGGGCATGGCCTCCCTCTCCAACGGTGCCATCCACCCAGAGACCTTCGTAGTCCGCCGCCAGGCATTCAAGGACTTCGGCCAGCAACACTGGCCGGTGATAGGTTGGTTCTGCCATGCCCAGTCCTGGGGCCTCGGCAGCCCCTCCTTCATCAGTTTGTTCAGGCCCTGCTGAGGACAATGTCCAGCGGCGCATCAAGCTCCGCCGGGGCTGGGCCGGCCAGTGGGAACTGGCTGCGGCTGTGCCATAGCGGGCCGAAGCTGCCCTGGTTGTTGTTGTGCGGCCTGAAAACATCGTGTTTTGAAGTTACCAACCAGCGCCAGACGGTGTCAACGAAACTTAGACCCTGTTTTAGATGAATTTTTGAAAAGTAAAATTTTGGCAACATTCTCAACAAGGCCTGGAAACCCCTCCAGGTGTGGGAGCGGTCGGGCAACCGTGTCAACTCAAACAAGAATGTTACCGAAGGGCAGATGATTCACTGATCCAGGAATGTTACCGAAGCATTGTTGCCGGGTCCCTGTGATTGGCTGCCGGGGCAAGCTTGGGGTGCTGCCCCAGCCG
>VGZV01000008.1 GCA_016872385.1 SAR202 cluster bacterium
CGGCTGGGGCAGCACCCCAAGCTTGCCCCGGCAGCCAATCACAGGGACCCGGCAACAATGCTTCGGTAACATTCCTGGATCAGTGAATCATCTGCCCTTCGGTAACATTCTTGTTTGAGTTGACACGTCGTGGGAGGCTTGGGCCGTAGTACATAACTTGAATAGGCAGCAACCCGTGCAGCGGGGGACTTTGCCGCACCGTTCCTTGGCATGGCGGTCCAGCAAGGCGTGGTACTCATTGAATAACTGACTATCGGCAGGCAAATTTCGGTGGAACAGCAGTTGATAGCTCTGGTAATCCTTGCGCTTCCCCTCCGGCGCAATGCCCACGCGCTCCAGAATCCGGCGAGTATAGGCGTCTATGACAAAGCTGGGGCGTCCGGCGGCATAGACCAGGATGTCGTCGGCGGTCTCGGGGCCAATGCCGTGGATGGACAGCAGCTCTGCCCGGAGATGACTTGTTCCGCCTGCGAGGAACCGGGCCAGGTCGCCGCCGTAGCTGGCGCACACATGGCCTGCAAAGGCCTGGAGCTTGCGCGCTTTGGCATTATAGTATCCGGAAGGACGGATGAGACCGGCCAGTTCCTGCGTGGGCACCTGGTGGATGGCTAGCAAGGACCAGCATCCGGCCCGCTTCAAGTTGCCCAGCGCCAGCTCCACGTTGCGCCATGCCGCGGCCTGGGTGAGTATGGCGCCGATGACCACGTCCAGCGGTCCTTCGCCGGGCCACCAGCCCTGGGGCCCGTACTGGTCAAAGAGCCGGTGGTACATTTCCTGCAATAACTCGTGCGCAGTCAAAGTCGGACTTCCAGCGGGTCAGCCAGGGTAATCTCTTGCGCTGAAACCCGGCAGCGGTAGGCGTAAGCCTCCACCCCTGCAGCCACGGCGTGCCGGAGGGCATAACCCAGGGCAGGGTCAGCCTGGTCGTGGGGTGCGAAGGCCTTAGCGTCTTCCCGCTGCACTACAAAAATGACTGCCGCCCGATGCCCAGCGGTCAAGACTTGCTCCAGGCTGCCCAGGTGCCTCACGCCCCGGATTGTGGGGGCATCGGGAAACAGGCCTACCCCCTGCTCCACCAGCGTCACCGACTTGGTTTCAATATAACAGCGTCCCTGGGGGCCTGTAAGCATCAGGTCAAGGCGGCTTTCGCCAAAGGTCACTTCCCGGGTAATTTGAGTAAACTGGACAAAAGGAGACAGCCTTCTCTGCTCAATGGCCTCCGCCACTAGGGCGTTGGGCAGCCGGGCGTCAGCGGAAGCCAGAGCCCAGCCCAGGTCCACCAGCGCCAGGTCATACCTGGTCTTGCGCGCGGCGTCCGCCGCCACCGGCCGCAATAGGATGCGGTTTCCCGCAACCAGCAGTTCCCGCATCCGGCCAGAGTTGGCTACATGCACCAACTCCGTCTTGCCGTCAATCTCCGCCTCGGCCGCAAAGCGGTTCAGCCGCCGCAAGAACCTGCCTTCCACCAACCTCTGATCAAGCTGCATATTGCCTCAGCTGTCGAACTTGCCTGCTCTGTATGCCGCCGTTCCTGCTGCTCAGAGGATATAATGGGACGGCCTAGATTTTCCAGAGGAATGCCCATGTCCGCTTTTGCAGAACGTCTTGACCAAGCTTGCCTAACTACCAAAAGCCTGCTCTGCGTGGGGCTGGATGTGGACCCGGCCTGCATGCCGGCGCCTGATGTTTTGCAGTTTAACCGGGCCATTGTCAACGCTACCTCAGACCTGGCGTGCGCCTACAAGCCTAACCTGGCTTTTTACGAAGCCCTGGGACTCCCGGGGCTGGAGGCCCTGGCCCGCACCGTAGAGTATATCCATACATATGCCCCCCACGCTGTCATTATCGGGGATGGCAAACGGGGAGACATTGGCCCTTCTGCCCAGGCCTACGCCAAAGCCATGTTTCATGTGTGGGGATTTGATGCCATCACCATTAACGCCTGGGGCGGGCAGGATACCGTATCCCCATTCTTGGAAGACCCCAGCAGGGGAGTATTTATCTGGTGCCGGGGCTCCAACCCCGGCTCGGCGGACTTGCAGGACTTGGCCCTGGAAGAAGGGCTTCACGGCACCCAACACCGGGTCCCCGTGTACCAGCGGCTGGCCAGTCTGGCCCAGAGATGGAATAGCCAGGGCAACCTGGGTCTGGTGGTTGGGGCCACTGTGCCGGCCCAACTGGCGGCGGTGCGCCGGCTGTGTCCAGACATGCCCCTGCTCATCCCAGGGGTAGGCGCCCAAGGGGGCGATTTGGAGGAGGCGGTGCGGTTGGGTGTGGACGTCCACGGCCGCGGGGCCATCATCAACGCCTCCCGCAGCATCATCTATGCTTCCAAGGGGCCGGATTTTCCCGCAGCGGCCCGGCTGGAAGCGTCGCGCATCCGCGACGCCATTGCCAAGTGCCTGGAAGCGGAGGGCAAAGGTTGGCCCTAGAGCTGAACATCGGCGACATGGTGCGTATGCGTAAGGCGCACCCCTGCGGGGGGTACTTGTGGCGCGTCACCCGCCTGGGCGCGGACATTGGCCTGGAGTGCCAACAGTGCGGGCGTTACGTAATGCTACCCCGGCCTTATCTGGAGCGCAGGGTGCGCGAAGTTTTGCCCGCGGGCGGCGGCTAGGTCCCGTCCCCTCCAGCCGCCAGGGGAGCTAACTGGTCTGGGCGATTGTCCCATTCCCAGACTTCCGGGTGAAACCCTTGCAGTTCATCGTTCAGGCTCTGGATGAAGTTGCGTACTGAACGGCCCAGAAACTTCCCCTTCAGCGTGCATATGCCGATGAGGGAACTGGGGAAAATGTGGTCCAGGCGCATTACTCCCAGTTTGTGATGGTCGTCGGGGTGCAAAGTGAAGTCGCTGGTGATGGCCACTCCCATCCCAATTTCCACGTAACGTTTGATGGACTCGGAATTGTCTACCGAGAGCACCACCTCAAAATTCTGGCCGTGGCTCTTCAGGGCTTGTTCCACCTTTTGCCGGGTGAGGCTTTCCGGGCCAGAGAGGATAAGTGGCCAATGGGCAATGTCGTGGAGCTGCAGGGGGTGAACCTTCAGCAACAGGTGGTCGGGAGGAGTAATCAGCACCACGTTGTACTGGAACAGCCCGGCAAAATCCAGGCTGGAGTCATCCGGCGGCGGCGGAGAACACACACCCAGGTCTACCTCGCCAGCCTTGATTAGCTGGATGAGCGGAGTGTAAGCCCGCGCCATCAGCCGGATACGCACTTCCGGATATGCCATGCGGAAGGGCTGGATAGCCCTGGGCAGATGGTGCATCACCAGGTCCGGGTAAGCGCCCACCACGAAAGCCCCTCTGCCCTCGGAATAGTCCATCTGGGTTTTCAGGACGTCTACCGATTCAACAATGGGGCTTACCAATTCCAGGAAGGCAGAGCCGTCTGAGGTGAGCAGGATCGGGCGCTTGATGCGGTCGAACAAAGTTATGCCGAACTCCTCTTCCAGCTTCCTAAGGTGGGTGGTCACCGTAGGCTGCCCTAACTCCAGCCGGCGCGCCGCCTTGGAAACGCTGCGCAGGCGGGCTACATGGTAGAAGCTGACCAGTTCCCGGAGTTCCATAATTCCGCTCCTCTAGAGCGCATCGAGTAGCGAAATATAGTATATCATATACTATCCCTTGACAAAATATGGCAGCCCAATGAGAATGGGATACAGTTGGACACACTCTGCGTTGCGACTAAACAGGGGTGTGTTTGCCCAGTCCACATCAGGAGCGAGTCGTGCCCTTCGTCATAACTGAGCCGTGCATCGGGGTAAAAGAAGGCACCTGCACGGAGGTGTGCCCGGTGGACTGCATCCAGACCAATGAAAGCGAGCCAATGTACTATATTAACCCCAGTGAGTGCATTGATTGCGCCTACTGTGAGGGGGTCTGTCCGGTACAGGCCATTTTTGACGAGTTCCGGGTTCCGCCCAAGTGGCGGCAGTACGTGCAGAAAAATAGGGCGTTTTTTAAAAAGTAGTTTGAGGCATCGCGCGGAGAACTGATACGGCATCCGGTGGCTGTAGACATAGTGTAAGCGTGGATTAGTTATCCAGAGGCCGGAGCCAGTAGGTTTCCGGCTTTTGGCGCTTGCAGCCATTACTCGGTTGGCCTTGGGTTGCAGGGTAAAAGGGGCCCGTGGAATTATTCGGAGGAAACTTGAGCAGCAAGGGCGGACTTCTTCACCAGTTGAATGTCTTGGGCGCGTTTAAAGAGCTGGGGTCCACCAGGGAGCGCAAGGATACCCTGATGGGCGTAGCTACTACCCGGCTGTTGGTCCAGCTCATGAGCATGCCCGTGGCCTTGACCATACCTTCTGTGGCCCGGGAATTCGACACTACCGTAGCCCATGCTGCATGGATGGTGGTCATCCGGCTGCTGGCCTTGGGCAGCACTGTGTTTTTGGCCGCCCGCCTGGGAGAAAAATACGGACACGTCCGCGTTTACTTCATGGGTTCCATCATAATGTGTATTGCGGGCCTGCTGGCGGCGGCGTCGCTCAGCATGGGGCAGTTGATCTTGTGGAGCGGTGTGGCTGGATTTGGTGGCGCGCTGATTACAGCCAACTCCAACGCCATCCTGACCATGGTCTTTGGCGCCAAGGAGCGGGGACGCGCCTTCTCGGTGCCGGTGACCGCCGCCAAGTTTGGTGCGGTGATCGGCGTAGTCCTGTTTGGGCTGTTCCTGGAATGGTTGAGCTGGCGCCTGGTTTTCCTCACCACCTTCCCCATTGGTCTGCTGGCCATCAAGAACAGTTATCCGTTGCTGAAGTACAAGATGCAGCAGGCGGCTGAGAAGTCCAAAAATATCTCAATTGACTACTTTGGGGCAGCCCTGATGGTGGCTACCCTGGGCGTCTTGATCCTCTCGGTCTCCCACCTGCACGAAGGGGTTGAATCCTTTACCAGCCCGTCAGCCAAATCCTACCACCCACCCATGCACCTGCTGGCTGGCTCGCTGTTCGCCCTGTTCCTGGTCACTCAGTTGCGCAGCCCCAAGCCGTTCCTGGACTTCCGATACTTCAGGAACAAATTCTTCTCCATGGCGCTCTTCAGCAGCATGACCTACCACCTGTCCATGCTGGCGGTCATGACGCTGGTGCCCATCATGGTGGAAGACGGCCTGGGCAAGGGTCCCATGGCGGTGACCATTGTTTTGCTGCCCCACCAGTTGGCGGGCCTGATCATGCCGTCCTGGGCCGGATGGGTGTATGATCGTTACAACCCGCGCTGGTTGCAGCCGGGGGCGCTGGTGCTAATTGCCCTGGGCATCGGGTTGCTGGCAATTTTCGCCGCGTCAGTGCCTATCTGGGTCTTGCCGATCCTGTTGTTCCCGGCGTCCATTGGCACTTCCGTGTTCAACGCACCCAACAACGCCCAGATTATGAGTTCCCTGCCTGAGAACCGCAGCTTCGCGGCGGGGATGCTGGAGACCTCCACCCAGATGGGACACACCATCGGCAGCACCATTGGCGCTACGGTGATGGGGTTGACCCTTCCCGCTACCATTGCCCTGTTGCCTGCGCTGGAGGCACAGCACTATTACCGGGAAGGCTTCCAGAACTCAGCCATAACGGTGGTGGGCATAATAATTTTGGGCAGCATTGTGGCCATCTTCCGCAAGGCCTCGGAGAAGCGGACGGCCACCGCGGCGGCGCCCCCGGCACAGGCCGCACCCGCAGCGGCGCCCAGTGGCGGCGGCGACGGTAACGACTGATCTTGTATCTGCTGGATACTTGCTGTACTGCGGGGTGGTTAACAAGCCACCCCGCTTTTATTGCCGGAGAAACCTGGGTAACCGATTTGGCTAGGAGTTAAGCTGATGGCAATTTTCTTGCGTGATGAAGAAGTCCGTGAACTGTTGACCATGGAGGATATGGTTGCGGCCATTGAATCCATGCAAAAGCACTTTGGCCAGGGTCAGGCTTTCAACCTGCCCCGCCGCAAGATTATTGCCACGGGCGGGATGCTGGCTGTGATGGGCGGCGGCCTGTTCTACGATGGCGTGCTGGGAGTCAAGACCTACACGGTGGTCAAGGGCAAGTACTCTTTTCAGGTAAGTCTGTACGATGCCGATTCGGGCAAGCTGCTGTGTTACACCCAGGCCAACCGGCTGGGCCAGCTCCGCACTGGGGCCACCACCGCCGTAGCAGTGAAGTATCTGGCGAAGCAGGATGCGGCGCGGGTGGCAATCATTGGCACAGGTTACCAGGCGCCTACCCAGCTGGAGGCCCTGACCAAGGTGCGCAAGCTGGCAGCCATCAAGGCCTTCAGCCGGAACGCGCAGAACCGCCAGGCCTTTGCCCGCACCATGTCCGACTCCCTGGGGCTTGAAGTGGACCCCGCCGCCAGCGGCGAAGCAGCCGTCCGGGACAGTGATGTGGTTATCTGCATCGCCGCCACCATGGAGCCGGTGGTCCAAGGGGCCTGGCTCTCGCAGGGGACTACTCTAATCGCCGCCGGGCCAACCACCTGGCGCGCCCGGGAGGTGGACGACGCTGCCCTGACCCGCGCCGACAAGCTGTTTGTGGACTCGGCAGAGCAGGCGCCCGCAGAGGCGGGAGACCTGGCCAGCGCCGCCGACCGGGGCCTGGCGCAGTGGAGCCAGTTGCAGGAGCTGCGGCAGGTGGTGGCGGGCAACATCAAGGGGCGGGACAATGCCCGGCAGATAATCTACGCCAAGCTCATGGGCACCGGCGTGGCCGACGTGGCCGCCGCCAAGCTGGCCTATGACCGGGCCAAAGCTGCCGGGGCTGGCGTGGAGATGGAGTGGTAGGGGGAACGTAAAGAATGGTCGAGAGCCTGATTATCCCGAGTCGAATAAAGCTGGTGCGGGAACTTATTCATCTGGGTGCAGATGATGAATACGACATCATATCGGCGCGTTTCGAATGTCTGGGAAACGAAGTATGGCTTCGAGCATCAGCGTTGCTACGCATGAAGGTGAAGGGAAGGAATGACGAACTGGACACACTGGTCAGACTGTCTCCGGCCTTCAAATACACGAGTTTGAGACTAACCGACCTTTTCGACCGCCTGGCTCAACTAGAGTGGATGAGAGAGGGCATGACTAAGGAACCAGACATGGCGGAGTTTGCCCAGCACGGTATTACGGGTGTCAAATCTATGTGGCGACCATTCATGTCTCTGGGGATTAAGGACTTTCACAGCGATGTTGCTAGCCTGATGGACTCCATCGCGGCTTTGGTTATGCAGGTTCAAGGGGAAATCCCCACATTGAAGCAGTCGCCCGGATTTTCGTGGGTTGAGAAGAAGGGACATTCTCGAAAATACGTGCCGGAAAATATCCTGGCAATCATAGACAAAACTGATTCCTGGTGGCCAACCATAAAGGAGGTTCGGGATGTGCTGAACCATCGCGAACACCTTAAGCTGGTATTTGGAACTCCGACCGATGGTATCCTATTCCAAGTCTATGAAGGGCCCCAGGAGCCGAAGATATTGGACAGCCACCTTATGCATCCCAATTCCCACAACGTTGTGGATTTCGGGCTTTACTCAGCCTGGGTATTGTCCGAAATGTTTGTCTTCCTTGAAGACGTCGGGGAACAAATTGCTGACATCCTCAAATTTGGAAGCATGACCCCCAGTATGAGGATGGGAAATTTCAAATCAATTGCTGCATCTTTGGAAAAATTAGTTGCCGTTGCAATTTGACCAAGACTACTGTTACATAGACACTTCCACTTCCTGCACGTCAGCTTCTTTCAGGGAGTCCGCAATTGCCGCCAGGTATTCCTGAATGGCGTCCTTGTTGTTCTCTAAGGCCTCCGCATGAGGTTGGTACGCCGTTGCGACCAGAACTCCGGCAGGTCGGGGCAAGAAATGCTGAACCCTTCCTCGGATTGAAGAAGCAAGACTACTTTGTATCGCATGGTTTCTCCCTCCGGCAGGCGCTATTCCCGCTTTCTGTATTCCCCGGTGGGCCGCACGCTGTAGCCGGCATGGGCCGCCAGCATGCTCTCCACCGCCGCCCGCGCGGTGTCCAGGGACGTAAAGCAGGGGATGCGCCGCTCCACCGCCGCCCGCCGGATGTGGAAACCGTCCCGCATTACTGATGTGTCGCCGGAAAGGGTGTTCACCACCGCCCGCACACTGCCGTCGTTAATCACGTCCACCACGTTGGGGTGGCCTTCGCTCAACTTCTTGGTGATCAGGGTCACGGGAAAGTTCATGGCGCTAATCATGGCGGCGGTGCCTTCGGTGGCGTAGAGACGGCAGCCGGCCTGCAGCAGGCCGCGGATCATGGGCACTGCCTCGGCCTTGTGCTGGTCGGCAATGCTCAGCAACACGGTCGTGCCCGGCGTCAGGTTGATGGATGCCGCCATCAGCGCCTTGGTCAGCGCCGCCGGGAAGTCCCGGTCAATGCCCATGACTTCGCCGGTGGACTTCATCTCTGGCCCCAGGTACCAGTCAACTCCCACCAGCTTGGCCATGGAGAAGACCGGCGCTTTGATGGCCACCAGTTTCTGGCGGGGCCAAAGTCCGCCTGAATAGCCCAGTTCCTTGAGGGTTCTGCCCAGCATCACCTGGGTGGCCAGGCTGGCCGCCGGAACCCCAGTGACTTTGGAGATGAATGGGATGGTGCGACTGCCCCGGGGGTTGACCTCCAGCACGTACACCGAGGTGGCCCCAGCGCCACCCTGGCGCGCATTGGGGCTGCGGTACGCCGCGCCGCCCATAATGACGAACTGGACGTTCATGGCCCCGCGTACGCCCAGGGCTAAGCCCATGCGGGTAGTATAGTCCACCAGAGTGTTGACCTCGGCCTCGCTCAAGTTGAGACCTGGATATATGGCCATGGAGTCGCCGCTGTGAACGCCTGCCCGCTCAATGTGCTCCATGATGCCGGGAATCAGCACCTGTTCCCCGTCGCAGATGGCATCCACCTCGCACTCTTTGCCCTCCAGGTAGTGGTCAATGAGCACGCGGTGGTCAGGCCCTACCTCGGTGGCTGCGGTCAAGTACCGGATTAGCTCTGAAGCGTTCTGCACAATTTCCATGGCCCGGCCGCCCAGCACGTAGCTGGGCCGCACCACCACCGGGTAGCCGATGTTCTGGGCCACTTGCAGGGCTTCCGGCACCGAGGCCACGGTGGCGCCGGGGGCCTGTGGGATCCCCAGGCGGGCCAGGAACTCCTCAGATTTCTGCCGGTCCGAGGCCACATCAATGGCATGGGCGCTGGAGCCCAAGATGGGCAGGCCCACTCTCGCCAGGGCCTGGGACAGGTCCAGCGCGGTCTGGCCGCCAAACTGCACCAGGGAAGGTGGGGGACCGTCCTCGCCGGTCTCGTTTTCTATGATGTCCCTGACGGCCTCTTCATCCAGAGGCTCAAAGTAGAGCCGGTCGCTGGTGTCAAAGTCGGTGGAGACGGTTTCCGGGTTGGAATTGACCAGGATGCTGCGCACTCCTGACCGGGACAAGGCCCACGCCGCGTGCACGCTGCAATAATCGAACTCAATCCCCTGGCCGATGCGGATGGGCCCGCTGCCAATAACCAGAGCCTTCTCACCCGGCAGGGGCTGGGCTTCATTCTCAGTCTCGTAGCAGCTGTAATAGTAGGGGGTCACCGCCTCAAACTCGGCCGCGCAGGTGTCAACGGTCTTGTAAACGGGCTTCAGGTCCCACTGGTGGCGCAACTCCCGCACCTGCTCCGGCAGCCGGTCCGCCAGGGTGCCCACCTGCACGTCAGAGAAGCCCAGCCGCTTGGCCTGCCGCAGCAAGTCTGGTGTCAGCGTCTTGCCCAGGAGGCGCCGCTCCATATCCACAATCCGGTCCAAGGCGCTGACAAACCACGGGTCCACCAACGTCCTGCGGGATAACTCATCGCAGGCAATTTCCCGGCGTAATGCAGCCAGCATGGCCCACAAGCGCAGGTCGTTGGGATACAGGGGCAGCCGGTCCACCAGGGCCTGCCCTGCCTGGGATGCCACGCGCTCCGAAAGGCTGTCCGAGCGCCAGGTGGCATCCTCCCACAACAACGTCCGTTTGCCGAACTCCAGTGAGCGGGCGGCCTTTTGCAGAGCCGACTCAAAGGACCGGTCTATAGCCATGACCTCGCCAGTGGCCTTCATCTGGGTGGTGGTGCGGCGGTCGCCGTGGGGGAATTTATCGAAGGGCCAGCGGGGAATCTTCACCACGCAATAGTCCAGGGCAGGCTCGAAGGAAGCCACGGTCTTTCCCGTGACGGCGTTGGTAATCTCGTTCAGGCGCTTGCCCACGGCGATTTTGGCAGAGACGCGGGCGATGGGAAAGCCCGTAGCCTTGCTGGCCAGGGCGGAGCTGCGGCTGACCCGCGGGTTGACCTCCACTACGTAGTAGGGTGCGTCGGGGGTCCAGTCGGACTTGATGGCCTGGGCCACCACCGGGTGCGGCGGCAAGGCAAACTGGATATTGCAGCCACCTTCAATGCCCAAACCGCGAATGATGCGCTGGCTGGCGGACCGCAGCATTTGGTATTCTTTGTCGGTCAAGGTCTGGCTGGGCGCCACCACAATACTGTCGCCGGTGTGGACCCCCATGGGATCAAAGTTTTCCATGTTGCAGATGATGATGCAGTTGTCTGCGCCGTCGCGGATTACTTCGTACTCCAGCTCTTTCCACCCGGCCAGGGAGCGCTCCAGCAGCACCTGACAAATGGGGCTGGCGGCCAGTCCCCCCTTCACGATGGTCTCAAACTCTTGCCAGGTGGTGGCAATGCCGCCGCCGGTGCCGCCCAAAGTGTATGCGGGCCGCACCACCAGGGGCAGGCCAGTCTCCTGGCCCCAGCGGCTGGCCTCGTCCCAAGAGGAAACCGTGACGTTGGGTGGCTGCCGCTCGCCAATGCTGTCCAGAAACTTGCGGAAATACTCCCGGTCCTCCGCCTTGCGGATCGTCTCCAGGGGGGTGCCCAGCAGGCGGACGTTGTTACGCTCCAGCACGCCGGCTTCGGCCAGCGCCACCGCCAGGTTCAGCCCCGTCTGCCCGCCCAGAGTGGGCAGCAGGCCGTCGGGCTGCTCCTGCTGGATAATCCGCTCCAGTACCTCCACGGTCAGCGGCTCAATATAGACGCGGTCAGCCACGTCCTCATCGGTCATAATGGTGGCAGGGTTGGAGTTGACCAAAACCGTGCCAACGCCCTCTTCACGCAGGGCCTTGCAGGCCTGGGTGCCTGCATAGTCAAACTCCGCCGCTTGTCCAATGACAATGGGGCCGGAACCGATGACCAGAACTTTTCTGGGCTTGCTGGCTGGGGCAGTAAAATTGCTCACTGACTGATTCAGCCCTCCTGGGCGGAAATGTCGCTAATTGAATGGCGTCTTGATCAACCCCCACCCATACCTTCCCCCTTGCCAAGGGGGAAGGTATGGTTACGCCTTCCTCCTTGCCGAGTGGGAAGGCCGGAATGGGGGTGAGTGGTCTCCGCCCGCGTCGTCAATCATTTTCTGAAATGAATCAAACAGGTACTCACTGTCCCGCGGCCCCGGAGAGGCTTCCGAATGGTACTGGATGGTAAACAAGGGCATCTCCCGGTGCCGCAGGCCTTCCACGGTGTTGTCGTTCAGGTTGACGTGGGACACTTCCAGGCCTGGCGGCAGGCGGTCGCCGTCCACCGCATAGCCGTGGTTCTGAGCGGTGATATATACCTTGCCGGTGGCCATATCCTGCACCGGGTGGTTGGCCCCCCGGTGGCCGAACTTGAGCTTGTAGGTGGATGCGCCCAGGGCGCGGGCCACCATCTGGTGCCCCAGGCAGATGCCCATGACCGGCGCCCGGCCCAGCAGGCGGCGCACATTGGAGACTACGTAGTCCAGCCGCTGGGGGTCGCCAGGGCCGGGGGACAGTAAGATGCCCGAAGGGTTGAGGGCCAGCATCTCTTCCGCCGGAGTGGCTGCGGGCAAGGCGATGATTTCGCAGCCCCTGACCCGCAGCAGGCGCATGATGTTGTATTTCACGCCGCAGTCGGTGACCAGGATGCGGTACCTGGCTTCCCCCTGGGGCGCAGGCGACCGGTCCCAATGGTAGCGCTGAGGTGTGGTAACGGTGCGGACAAAATCCAGGTCATCATAGCGCGGCATCTCGCCCAGGTGCGCCAGGGCCGATTCCGGCGGGGCATTGGTAATCAAGCCCATCATCACGCCCTGGGTGCGCAACCTGCGGGTCAGGGCGCGGGTATCCACGCCGCTGATGCCGGGAATGCCTTGGGAAAGCAGGTACTCGTGCAAGGTGCGCTGGCTGTCGCCGTGGCTGGGCCGGTCGCAGTGCGCCCGCACCACCAGTCCCGACACCTGAATGCGCCGGGACTCCACGTCCGGCTCGTTGATGCCGTAGTTGCCCACCAGGGGGTAGGTCAGGGTAAGGATTTGCCCGGCGTAGGAAGGGTCGGTAAGCATCTCCTGGTAGCCGGTCATGCTGGTGTTGAACACCACCTCGCCGTGACCCTGGGCGGGAGCGCCAAAGGACTCTCCAGGGAACACGGAACCGTCGGCCAGCACCAGATAGGCGGGACTTGCCATGTTAACTTCCTTGCTCACGCGTGTTGAGAGCCTGGTACACCACTTTCCCCTCCACCAACGTCACAGCCACGCGCCCCTTGAGCTTGACTCCTTCCAGCGGGGTGTTCTTGCCATTGGAGATAAACTGGCGAGTGTCCACGGTCCACTCCAGGTCCGGGTCAAAGAGCACAATGTCCGCAGGCGTGCCCGGTTTCAAGGTCGCCAGGTCGGTGAAGCTCGGTCCCAGCACCTTGGCCGGTCCTACGGTCAGCCGCTCCACCAGTTGGTTGATGCTCAGCTTGCCCCGGTGCGCCAGTTGCATTAGCGAGCCCAGGGCGGTCTCCAGCACGCTGATGCCAAAGGCAGCGTCCTGGTAGGTCACGCGCTTGCTCACTACGTCGTGGGGCGCATGGTCGGTGGCGATGCAGTCAATGATGCCCTCGGAAAGCGCATCCACCAGGGCGTCCACGTCGGCCTGCTGGCGCAAGGGAGGATACACTTTTGTGGCAGTGTCGTAGCCGCCTGTACCCACTGAGTCCCCATTTGTCCCTTTATTGCCCAAAGCCCAGGTGTCGGTGATGGTCAAATGGTGAGGACAAACTTCCGCGGTAACGGGAATGCCCCGCTCCTTAGCCTGCATCACCAGTGCCACCGAGCCGGCAGTGCTCAGGTGCGCCAGGTGCAGGCGGCCGCCGGTAAGCTCCGCCAGGGCCAGGTCCCGGGCCACCATCGCTTCTTCCGCGGCGGCGGGAATGCCGGTAAGGCCCAGCAAGGTGGCGGTCCAGCCCTCGGCCATAACGCCGCCCCGGGACAGGACGCGGTCCTGGCAGTGGTTGCTGATGGGCCGGCCCAGGTCCGCGCTATAGGTCAGGGCGCGGCGCATCAAATTGGCATCGTGCACCGGGTCGCCGTCGTCGCTGAAGGCCACGGCCCCCGCTGATGCCAGTTCTTCCAGTTCTGCCAGTTTCTTACCGTGGCGGCCCTTGGTGACGCAGCCAATGGGAAACACCCGCACCACGCCTTCGGCACGGGCCCGGCGCAGGATAAAGTCCACCACCGCCGCACTGTCAATGGCCGGCTGGGTGTTGGGCATGCAGCACAGGCTGGTAAACCCGCCTTTAGCGGCGGCGCGGGTGCCCGTGGCGATGGTCTCCTTGTATTCAAATCCCGGCTCCCGCAGGTGGCAGTGCAGGTCAATAAATCCTGGGCACGCCACCAGGCCTTTGGCAGGAATGACCTGGCAGCCTTGCGGCAGCCCTTCTGGCGGCACCTGGGCTTCGGCGGAGACAATCTTGCCCCCGCTGATGAGGATGTCGCCGGTCAAGTCCAGGTTTCGGCTGGGGTCAATGACCCTGGCGTTCTGGATGAGCACCGTTTCAGGCGATGGAGTCATCGGTTGTCCTTAAGTGTTGCCTGTGGTTAACTGGTACAGCAAGGCCATGCGCACTGCCACGCCGTTGGTCACTTGCTCTTGAATGGCGGAGTTGTCTCCATGGGCGACGGCGGCGCTGACTTCAATCCCCTCGTTCATGGGGCCAGGGTGCATGAGCAGCGCGCCGGGCCGGGCGCGGGATAGGCGGCCTTCCGTGACTTGCCAGCGGCGCACGTACTCCCGCAGGCTAGGCAGATAACCCCCGTCCTGCCGCTCCGATTGAAGCCGCAGGGCCATGACCACATCCGCCCCATCAATGGCCCGGTCCAAATCTGTGTCCACTTGAACTGAGGCCAGGGCGTGGCTTTCCGGCAGACGCCCCTTGCAGCGCAGGAACTCCGGGGGCAGTAGTGTGGCAGGGCCGCTCAGGGTGACCTTTGCGCCCATTTTGGCAAACCCCCACAAGTCTGAGCGGGCCACTCTACTGTGCAGCACGTCGCCCACAATAACGACCTTCAGGCCCTCCAGCTTGCCCAGTTTCTCCCTGACGGTGTAGAGGTCAAGCAACGCCTGGGTGGGATGGGCGTGCAAGCCGTCTCCGGCGTTGACCACGCTAACCCGGTCCAGGTGCCGGGCCAGCAAGTAAGGCGCGCCGGAGTGGGGGTGTCGGATTACGATGACGTTAATGCCCATAGCTTGCAGCGTGAGGCCGGTATCCAGCAGGGACTCCCCCTTCTCCACGCTGCTGCCAGAGGCGGACATGTTTATCACGTCGGCGCTCAACACCTTGCCGGCTTCCTCAAAGGAGATGCGCGTGCGAGTGCTGGCTTCGTAGAAAAGGGTGACAATGACGCGTCCCCGCAGGGCAGGGACTTTCTTGATGTCCCGGCCCAGCACCTCGCGCATGGCGCGGCTGTTGTCCAGGACGGCGGCAATTTCCTGGGGAGAAAAGTCGTCCAGGTCCAGCACGTGGCGGCGGCCCGCGCCGTTGGCTGTCAGATTTCCAACGGGCATGGCTGGTTCTCCCAGCGGCGGTGTCTGCGAAAAAGTCACTTGCCTGAGTCCTCCGGACGCACCAAGGCCACTTCATCCCGGCCATCAGTCTCGGTCAAACGCACCTTCACCTGTTCTTCCAAAGAGGTGGGGATATTTTTGCCAACGTAGTCGGCGCGGATGGGCAGTTCCCGGTGCCCCCGGTCCAGCAGCACTGCCAGTTGAACCTGCTTGGGGCGGCCAAAGTCCTTTAAGGCGTCCAGGGCGGCTCGGATAGTGCGCCCTGTGAACAGCACGTCGTCCACAAGCACCACCTTCTGCGCCTGGATGGGCGCCGGAAAGCTAGTTGGATACAGCTTCAGGCGAGAGCGCTGGGAGAGGTCGTCGCGGTACAGTCCAATGTCAAGCTGGGCCACGGGGACCTCGTTCCCCTCAAATTGGTTAATGTGCTTGGCCAACCGGCGGGCCAGGGGCACCCCGCGGGTGTGTATCCCCACCAGCACCAGTTCCTTGCTGCCCCGGTTACGCTCCAAAATCTCATGGGCAATCCGGACCAGCGCCCGCTGGATATCCTCTTGGCTCATTACTTGCCGTTCCGCCATTCCTGCCCGTTGCGCTCCGTCCCAGCCTTGGTGCCGCCAACAAAAAACCCTTGCCCAAGGCGGCAAGGGTTCTTAAGGCCCGGCTTCCCTGCACATGGCATGAAGGGACGCCGGAGTTATCGTCAGGGCCTTATGGACACTTTGCCAGCCTCGCTGGACCGGCTTAAAAGCCCGGCCGCCGGGGAATCCCTGCGGCCCGCAGGCCACCCTATTTAATTGTTGGCTCCCACATAATACCAGACCAGGGGCATGGTGGGAAGACGTCAATTTTGCGACGAAATCACGCCGCTACCCGCTTGCGCCGATTATTTACATAATCTACCAGCAGGTACTCGCCCAGGTTGCTGGCACTGCTGTAAAAGGCCCGGCCTCGGTTGATGCGAGTCATGCGGTCCACAAAATTCACCAGCTGGAAGGAGTTCTCCAGCATGAAAGTGTTGATGACGATGCCCTCCCGCGTGCACTGCTGTACCTCTTTCAAGGTCTCCAGTTCCGTGCGATAGCTGGGCGGGTAGCTGAAGTAAGAGTGTCCGCCTTCCAGGTGGGCGGTTGGCTCGCCATCGGTAATTACCAGAATTTGTCGGGTGCTGCCCTTGTCCTTGGACAACAGCTTGCGCGACATCATCAATGCGTGCTGCAGGTTGGTGCCGGAGACCCAGGCATTCCAGTTAACCTTGGCCAGGTCCTCCTCCTTGATTTCCCGGGCGTAGTCAGAGAAGCCAATGACGTAAAGCGTGTCCCTGGGATATTGGCTGCGGATTAGCGCAAAGAGGGCCAGGGTGACCTTTTTGGCCGCCTGGAAGTTATTGTAAAGCCCCATGGAGCGGCTTTGGTCCAGCAGCACTGCGGTGGCGGCGCGGGTTACGTGCTCCGTGCGGTAAATTTCAAAATCTTGCGGTCCCATGTGCACGGGCACACCAGGCCCGCCCCGCAGCACGGCATTCTTGATGCTAGTCTGCAAGTCCACTTGGAACGGGTCGCCAAACTCGTAGGGCTTGGTCTCGCCCAGCAAGTCGCCGCCAGCCCCCCGCACGTTTTGTTGGTGGGAGCCGGAGCGCTCCTTGCGCAGTTGCACGAAAACTTCCTTCAGGGCCTTTTGCCCAATGCGGCGAATGCCCCGGGCGGTCAGCTCCAGCCGGTCGTCGCCCGTCACGTACCCTGCTTCCTTCAGCAGCTGCCGCAGCCGGTCCAACTGCTCCCAGGCGCGGCGGGCCTCCTCTCCCAGCATCTCCGCCAGCTTTTCCGGGTCCACCTCGTCCAGATTGCCGGTGCGCATAGCCTTGCGCAGCGCATCTTCCAACTGGTCCATACTCTGGAGTTGCCGCATGACTTCCAGGGCCTGCTCCAGAGTCAGTGAGTCGTCGCCCAGGAAGGGGTATTGCCGGCGAAGCTGGTCCACGGGCATCAGCTGCTCCATGAGCGAGGAGAACTCTGCCATTTCCCGCTGGGTCTCCGGGTCCAGCGCAGCGCTCAGGGCATCCTCAAGTTCCTTCCGGGCCTCTGGAGACAAGCTTTCCATAAGGGACTGCATTTGCCCCAACTGCTGGCGCATCTGGTCCAACAGTTCCTCCAGGCTTTGCGGCGGGTTGGGGCCAAACATGGGACCAAACTGGTCCATAAAGCCCTGGAAATCTGGCTGCTGGCCTGCCAGCTTGTCCCGCATCATCTGGTTCAGTTGCCGCAGCATCTCCTGCAGCCCTGCGATGGCTTCCGGACTCATGCCCTGCATTTGCTGGCGCATCTGCTGGGACATGTTCTGGGCCATCTGCTGCTTCAGCATGTCCAGCAGTTCCTGGAACATCTGCTGGGCCTGGGGATCCATGAAGTCGTACTCCATGAGTTCCCGAACCTGGCCGCCCAGGCTGTCGGGCAGATTGTCCAGCTTCTGCCGGTTCCGTTCGGCCCGGTCCTGCAGCAGCTTGTTCAGCCGTTCTTGCTGCTGGCGCTCGTCCTCGCTGGCCTGTGCGGCTTGCTCTCCGGCTTGCCGCAGCCGTTTGTCAATACCTTCCCGCTCGGTGCGCAGAATCTCCTCAAGTCTCTGCTTGAGGTCGTCCACCACCGAGTCCATGTTGTAGTTTTGCAGCTGCTGTCGGCGCTGCTGCTTTAGCTGCTCCATCATCTCCCGCAAGCCGGTGAGGCGCTGGCCCTGGCGGTCTTGCATGCCGCGGCGCATTAGCTCCCGCAGGGCCTGCATCACATCGCCCTGTTTCAGGAGCTCGTCAGAAAGTTGGTCCATCAATTCATCGGCATTCAGTTCCGGCAGTTCTTGGGAGCCGTCCCATTGGGAGTATCGGTATGTGCGGTAGAGCATGACCACCTCCGCGGATTGCCGGTTTCCGGAGATTTGCTGGCCCTCTTGCCACTTAAAGGCCATTCGGACACAGTTCTAATTATGCTGAATGTTCATCAGCATCATACTCCGTTCCTTCCAGGGCTAGCAAGGTTGACGATGCAATAAACGAGAACACTGCGGTTGTGCAATTTTTCACTACCAGTGCTCTGGGATACCGTGTTATAATGCCACCCGCAGTCCCGTGAGAGTTGGCGTTAATGCTGGAGAACTACTTTCGGCAATATGGCCTGGCGGCCATCTTTCTGCTGGTGGCCTTTCTAGTGCCGGTGGGGATGCTGGCCGGGTCATGGGTATTTTCCCGCTTGGGCGTCCGCCCGGCCAAGCCCAGTCCGGTCAAAGATGCTCCCTATGAATGCGGGATGGAACCCATTGGCGGCCCGTGGAACCGCTTTAATTTCCGTTATTACGCTTACGCCCTCCTGTTTGTGATATTTGGCGTAGAAGTGGTTTTCCTTTACCCTTGGGCCGTGCGGTTCATCCAGATGGAGCTGTTTGCCCTTATCGAGATGGCAATCTTCATTCTGGTGTTAGCGGCGGCTTGGGCCTATGCCTGGCGCAAGGGCGACCTGGAGTGGCGGTAGGCCAGCCTCATGATGCATTCCCCGTCATCTGACGCCCCTTTGCATGCCCAGACCTGGGCCTTGGACCGGTCGGAAGGGCAAGAAGTCGCCGCGCTGATGGCGGCATCCACCCAGCCCATGGAGGCAGGAGCCATCCATGTGCCAGAGGACCTGCAGGGCAACCTGGCGGTGACTTCAGTGGATGCCTTGGTCAACTGGGGCCGCAAGTCCGCCCTGTGGCCGGTCTCCTTTGGCCTGGCCTGCTGCGCCTTTGAGATGATTGCCACGGCTATGGGAAGGTTTGATATTGCCCGGTTCGGCATGGAGGCCTTCCGGTCTTCACCCCGGCAGGCTGATTTGATGATTGTGGCGGGTACCGTCACCTGGAAAATGGCCCCGGCCATCCGCCGCATTTATGACCAGATGGCCGAACCCAAGTGGGTTATTTCCATGGGCGTATGCGCCACCTCCGGCGGCCCCTATTATGGCTCCTACAGTGTGGTGCCCGGAGTGGACCATATTGTCCCAGTGGACGTGTATGTGCCGGGTTGCCCGCCTCGCCCCGATGCACTGCTTTACGGAATTATGATGCTCCACGAAAAGATTAAAAAATACCACCACCTGCGCACAGTGGCGGCAGGTTCCGCCGCTGAGGGCCGCTAGGCTGCTATGGCGCTGAAATCCCTTGGCGGAGAGGAAGTGGCACGGCGCTTGGAAGCAGCCCTGCCTGGCGTAGTGGAGCGGTGGGAAAGTTCAGTAATCTGGGTAAATCCGGGGCAAATCAGGGAAGCCTGTCTCTTCTTGCGGGACGACCCGCATTTGGACTTTCAGTTCCTCAGCTCGCTTTGTGCCGTGGACTGGGTAGAGCATTTCGAAGTGGTGTACCATTTGACCTCTCTCCGGAAACAGCAGTCGGCGGTGGTCAAAGCGCGGGTCTATGGCCGTCAATCGCCCAGCCTGCCTTCGGTGTACCAGGTCTGGCGGGGCGCGGACTTCCAGGAGCGGGAGGCCTGGGACTTGATGGGCGTCAGGTTTGAGGGCCACCCCAATATGAAGCGGATAATGCTGTGGGAAGGGTTTGAAGGACATCCTTTGCGAAAAGATTTCTTGCAGCCGGGCGCCAACCTGCCACATGGCTAGTTGTTCATGACCATTCGCACTGAGCCGGTTACGGTTAATATCGGGCCGCAGCACCCCAGCACCCACGGGGTGTTCCGCCTGCGCGTGACCTTTGACGGCGAAGTGGTGGTGCAGGTGGAGCCAGTGTTTGGCTATCTGCACCGGGGGACGGAAAAGCTGGCCGAAGAGCGGAACTACGTGCAAGTGGTGACGCTAACCGACCGCCTGGACTATGTGTCGTCTATGACCAACAACCAGGCTTACTGCCTGGCCGTGGAGAAGCTGCTGGAGGTGGAACCGCCGCCCCGGGGCAAATATCTGCGAACCATCACCGCGGAGTTGCAGCGCATCGCCAGCCACCTGGTGGGCGTGGGATTCTTCCTTCAGGAGCTGGGCACCTTTGGCGGCACGCCCTTGATGTACTGTTTTCGCAGCCGGGAGCGCATCCTGGACCTGTTTGAGATGCTGTGCGGCGCCCGCATCACGGTCAGCTATATGCGGCCCGGCGGAGTTTTTGCCGATGCCCCCGCGGACTTTTGGCCCGCCCTGGCGACTTTCCTTAACGCCTTTCCAGGAGAGCTAGCGGAACTGGAGCAGTTGATTTTGGAAAACGAGATTCTCATGGTGCGCACCCGGGGCGTCAGCCCTCTCCCCCTGGACCTGGCCATTAACTGCTCGGTCAGCGGGCCGGTGCTGCGGGCCAGCGGATTGGCTTGGGACTGGCGCAAGGTTGACCCCTACGATGCCTACGACAAGGTGGAGTTTCAGGTGCCGGTGGGCTCCAATGGGGATAACTACGACCGCTTCTGGGTCCGTATGCAAGAGGTCCGCCAGAGCCTGAGCATCGTCCGGCAGTGTATTGCGCAAATAGAGCCGGGGCCGGTGCGCCTGCCGGATCTGCCTCTGGTGCTGCGGGCTGCGCCCGGAAAAGAAGCCTATGGGCGCATTGAGGCTCCCCGGGGTGAGCTGGGCTTCTACCTGGTCAGCGACGGCGGCGTATCGCCTTACCGGTGCAAGATACGCTCTCCCTCCCTGATTAACTTGACAGTTACTGAGCACTTGCTGGTGGGCTGGAAGCTGGCGGACATGATTGTCACCCTGGGCAGTGTGGATATCAACATGGGCGAGGTGGACCGTTGAGCTGCCGGCTGGCTGCCGACAACGTCCTTTACGGCAATCCGCTTTTCCGCTGGGTGTATGACCTGGCGGGCAGCGCCTTGCCGTGCTGGTTGGCCTACATCATCGCCGGCTTGGTGGTGATGTTCATTGTGGTCAATGGCGTCTTGGCAGGCACCGCCGTCCTTACCTGGGCGGAGCGGAAGCTGCTGGGCCGGTTCCAGAACCGGGTAGGCCCCAACCGCTGGGGGCCCTTTGGACTGCTCCAGCCCATGGCCGACCTGGTCAAGCTGCTGACCAAAGAGAACTTAACTCCCAAGGGGGCGGACCGGCTTGTCTTCAACCTGGTGCCCATACTGATGATGATGCCCACATTGCTGGTGGTGGCTGTGGTGCCCTTCGCCATGAACACGGCAGTGGCGGACTTGAGCATTGGGGTGCTTTACATACTGGCGGTCAGTTCCCTGACCATCCTGGCGATTTTCATGGCGGGGTGGTCCTCCAACAACCGCTTTGCCCTGTTTGGCGCGGCCCGCGGCGTGGCGGTGCTGGTCAGTTATGAAGTGCCGGTAGTGCTGTCGCTGTTGGGCGTGGTGATGGTGGCTGGCTCCATGTCCTTGTCAGGAGTGGTGGAAGCCCAGGCTGTGCCCTTCCTGCTGGTGCAGCCCATCGCGCTATTCGTCTTTGCCGCCGGAACTTCCGCGGAATTGAACCGCACGCCCTTTGACGTGGCCGAAGGCGAGTCGGAAATCGTGGCTGGCTACCACATTGAATACAGCGGCATCAAGTTCGCCATCATCCAGGCTTCGGAGTTTGGCGGCACAATCACCGCCTCAGCGGTCATCGTCACGCTATTTCTGGCTGGCTGGCAGGGGCCGCTGGCCAGCTACCTGGGCTGGCTGTGGTTCTTGCTCAAGCTGGGTCTGGTGCTGTTCCTGTTTGTGTGGGTACGGGCCACCTACCCGCGCTTGCGCACCGACCAGATTATGGCCTTCTCCTGGAAATTCTTGCTGTCCATCAGCCTGATTAACTTGCTGGCCACCAGCCTGGAAATTTACTGGCTGCGGGGCGCGGAGCGGGCGCTCACCACCGGCGACCTCTGGATAATGGCCCTTATGAACCTGGCTATCGCCGCAGCATGCCTCCTGGTGGCAGGCAGGCTTAGCCAGGCCAAGGTGCGGCGGGTCAGGCCTCCCCTGCCGGTTGCCGCTTCTGGGACTGCTGCCCGGGAGGCGCGCTAGTATGTACGGCCTGCAAATGGTCCGGGGCCTGCTGGTGACGCTGAAAAACCTGACCCGCAAGCCCTTTACCGTGCAGTACCCAGAGGAGCGGCTGCCCCAGCACCCCCGCTTCCGGGGTGAGGAGTTTGTCTGGTACGAGGAGCGTTGCACCGGCTGCGCCTCCTGCGCCAAGTACTGTCCCCTGGGCATCATCAAGATTGTCACCAGCCCCAGCGGCACGGCAGTGCCCCAGGGGGACAAGTACCGGCTGGAGGTCTTTGACATTGAGATTGCCCGGTGCATGTTCTGCGGCCTGTGTGTGGAAGCCTGTCCCTACGATGCCCTGTTCATGGGCAGCGGGTTTGAACAGGGCCGCTACAGCCGCCGGGACCTGGTGATACCCATCCAGCAACTGCGGGAGTCAGACAAGCGGCCCAGCACCTGGTTCCGGCCCCAGCTTGAAGAGGCCAAGTATAATCCCCACTTGGGGCAGCCGGTGGACTGGAAGCAGGCGGGTCGGGAGTCCTGGCGCTGGCACCAGCGGGAGAAAGCGGGGCTGCGGCTGGACAGCCACCCCGCAGATTCAAATGTCCCTGACGAAACCGAAAAGCCAACCCAGGCCAATGCTTTGCCGGAAGGTCCTGTCCAGGGGGCCCGCTAGATGGTGTTGCAGGACATAATCTTCTGGCTGCTGGCGGCGATCATGCTGGCCGCTGCCCTGGGCGTAGTGCTGGTGCGGGACCTATTCCGGGCGGCGTTGCTGCTGGTTACAGTTTTCCTGGCCGTGGCTGGCTTTTTTGTGCTGCTCAGCGCCCAGTTCCTGGCGGTGGTGCAGGTGCTGGTGTATGCAGGAGCGGTGGCTATTTTGCTGGTCTTTGCGGTAATGCTTACCAAAGATGTGGCGCGTGGCAACCAGCCCAACCGGCTGCGCCTGCCCGCCGCAGGTCTCGCCGGGCTGGCCCTGGCGGTGTTCATCGCCGTGGCGGTGACCACTGGCTGGACTCCGCTGCCTCCGTCAGTCCAGGAACAGGCCGCGCTGGTGCAGACTCAGGCTTCCGGGGGGACCACTCCCGAAGGCCTAGAGCAAGCCGGAATCAGCGGCGAAGTCCAGCGCTCCCAGGCCCAGAGAGCCACCCTGGCCGACCTGCTGCTGGGCGAATATGTGGTGCCTTTTGAGGCGGTGTCGGTGCTGCTCCTGGCGGCGGCGGTAGGTTCTCTGGCCCTGCTGAGGGGGAGGCCCCAGGGCTGACTATGTCGCTGCAGGCCATGCTGATAGTCGCGGCGGCGCTGTTCGCCATCGGCCTTTATGGCGCCCTGGCCCGGCGCAACGCCATCGTAGTTCTGATGGGCATCGAGCTAATGTTCAATGCGGTCAATCTTACCCTGGTGGCTATGGGGCGCTACGTGGCCCCCCAGACCTTGCAGCAAGACATCAGCACAGTGCTTACGGGGCAGGTTTTTGCCCTGTTCATTATCGCCGTGGCTGCTGCGGAAGTGACCCTGGGCTTGGGTATTGTGTTTGCCATGTACCGGCACACTGAGTCGGTGGACCTCACCGACGCAGTGCAGATGCGCCATTAAGTCTGGTTGACCAGTATGTGGGTTGAGTTTCGACGCGCGCCAAACTTGATGCTGGCTGAGATGTGGAAAGAGGCCCTGGAGGGAGAGGGACTGCCCACGCGCATCCTCCCGGAGGGGGATATTCTGGACTGGGCTGAGCGAGTGCCCTTCCGGATCTACGTGCCCAAGGGCAGGGAGCACGTGGCCGAGGAAATTCTGAGGAAGCTGTAGATGGTCAGCGAGCCGCTAGTCTGGGCTATCTTGCTACTGCCCGTACTGTCCTTTCTAATCATCTCCCTGGTGATTAGGCCCTTCTTAAACCGCATCCCGGCCCTCAGCGGCTGGCTGCTCATCGGGTGCTTGCTGGCGGCGCTGGCCCTGTCCCTGATGACCCTTTGGGCGGCGGCAGGCCACCATGTGCCGGAATTCCGGCAGCACGCCTGGTTGTCCGTGGGCAGCGCCACCATCGCCTTTGGCCTGCTGGTGGACCCTCTCACGGCGGTCATGCTGGTGGTGGTCACGGCAGTCAGCTTGCTGGTCCAGGTGTATTCCCAAGGTTACATGAAGGGCGACCCCAGCTACAGCCGCTACTACGCGTACATGTCCCTGTTCACTGCCGCCATGCTGGGGCTGCTGCTGGCCAGCAATATTGTGCAGCTTTACATGTTCTGGGAACTGGTGGGTCTGGCCTCCTACCTGCTCATCGGGTTCTGGCACCACCGGCCTGCCGCGGCGGCCGCCGCCAAGAAAGCCTTTATCATGACCCGCATTGGCGACGTGGGTTTCCTCATCGCCATTCTTTACCTGTTCTTCCAGAGCGACAAGTTTGCCGCCGCCGGTCTGAACGCTTTCCACATCCCAGACATTTGGCAGGCAGCGCAACCCCTGGCTGCTGGCGGGGCCATCCTGGGCGGAGCGGCGTTGACCTGGGTAGTCCTGGGCATATTTGCCGGGGCCGCGGGCAAATCGGCCCAGTTCCCGCTGCACGCCTGGCTGCCCGACGCTATGGAAGGCCCTACGCCGGTCAGCGCGTTGATTCATGCCGCCACCATGGTGGCCGCTGGCGTATTCCTGGTGGCCCGCTTTTATCCGCTGTTCCTGGCCTCCAGCGCCGCGCTGACGGTGGTGGCGTTGATTGGCGCCTTCACCGCCTTTTTGGCCGCCACCATGGGCCTGGTGATGAATGACATCAAGCGAGTGCTGGCCTATTCCACGGTGAGCCAGCTGGGCTACATGATGGCTGCCCTGGGCATGGGCGCTTATTCTGCGGCTCTGTTCCACCTGTTTACCCACGCCTTTTTCAAGGCGCTGCTCTTCCTGGCGGCGGGGAGTGTCAATCATGCGGTGGACACTTTCAACATGACCTATATGGGCGGACTGCGGCGTCACATGCCCTGGACTTACGTGCTGACAATCATTGGCGGCCTCAGCCTAGTGGGAATCATTCCCTTAGCCGGGTTCTGGAGCAAGGACGAGATCCTGTCTGGCGTTTGGGGCAGCAGCGAGTTGGTGGCCCCCTGGGTAGGCCGTCTGACCTTCCTGCTGCTGGCAGTTTCCGTGCTGCTGACCGCTTTCTACACCCTTAGATTGGTGATCCTGACTTTCCACGGGCAGTTCCGGGGAGGCGGAGAGAAGGAGCGGGAGGAGGCGGGCGTTGTTGCCCCGGCGCCTGTTTCCGCTCACGCCGCCGATTCCCACCACAGCGCTGCTCAGCCTGCGGGGCACGGCGGTGGACACCACCTGGCGGAATCTCCTATGGTGATGCTGCTGCCCATGCTGGTCCTGGGTGTTGGCACCGTGGCGGCGGGCTATGTAGCCAACCCGCAGTGGGTGCATTCGCTGCTGGGTATTCCGGGGCACTGGATTACAGAATTTTTCCATTTGGGACTGGAAGAGGCACTGTCCGGGCGTGAGGCGCATCTGGCAGTTCCTGAGTTCAGCCTGGGCATGGCTGCGGCGTCCACGCTGATTGCCTTGGCCGGTCTGGCCTTGGCAGCAGCGCTGTACCGTGGACGGGGCGCTGAGACCAGGAAAGACCCTCTGGAGCGCGGCGGCCCGGTGTACGTCTTGCTCAATCGGAGATATCTGGTAGACGTGCTGTACGAGAATGTTCTGACTGGCCGGGTATTTTACCGGGCAGTGGCGGGCGCTCTGGATTGGCTAGACCGCAACCTGGTGGATGGCCTGGTGAACTTGACCGGCCTGGTGTTCCGGAATGCAGGCAGGCCCCTGGGCCTGCTTCAGACCGGCCAGGTGCAGTTTTATGCCGTGGCGCTGACCCTGGGGAGCTTGCTGGTGCTGCTCGGTTACCTGGTATTGCGGTAGCGCCGGAGGAACAAGGTTTTGGGTTTGGAATTTCCAGGACTTTTAACGGCCACCGTGTTTCTGCCCGCGGCAGGGGCGCTGGCGGTGCTGGCATTGGGGCGCAACGACCGCACGGCCCGCCTGCTGGCGGCGCTGGTGGCGCTGGCCGACCTGGCCCTGGCCGTCCTGGTGTTCGCCGGCTTCGACCGGGGAGACGGAGCCGCCCGGTTCCAAATGGTGGACCGTTTTACGTGGTTCTCCGCTCAGACCCTGGAGGCCAGCTACATCCTGGGGGTGGACGGACTCAGCGCTCCCCTAGTGCTGCTCACCGGCCTGCTGGGGCTTTGCGCGGTTTTGGCTTCCTGGCACATCACCCTGAGGGTGCGGGAGCACTACATGTGGCTGCTGCTGCTCCAGACCGCGGTGATGGGCGTGTTCACCTCCCTGGACCTGCTGCTGTTCTTCCTGTTCTGGGAGGTGGAACTGCTGCCCATGTACATGCTCATCGCAACCTGGGGCGGCGGGCGGCGGCAATACTCGGCCATGAAATTCCTGGTGTTCACCATCCTGGGCAGCGCCTTCATGCTGGTGGCCATTGTCGCCATATTCGTCAGCCCCGACGTGGGCACTTTCGACATGACCCGGCTGCTGGCCCCAGGGTCTGGGCTTTCCCAAGCCGCCCTGGCGTTGCCATTATCGGCGCTGTTCTGGCTGTTCTTCCTGGCCTTCGCCATCAAGCTCCCCACGTGGCCGCTGCACACCTGGCTGCCTGACGCCCACACCGACGCGCCCACTGCAGGCAGCGTGATGCTGGCCGGAGTGCTGCTGAAGATGGGCGGCTACGGATTGCTCAGGATTAATCTGGGGATGTTCCCTGACCAGACTCGGCAATTTGCCTGGATCCTCATTGCCCTGGGAGTAATCAGCGTGCTCTACGGAGCGGTGGTAACCCTGAGGCAGACGGACTTGAAACGGCTGGTAGCCTACTCCAGCGTCAGCCACATGGGGCTGGTCCTGGTGGGTGTCGCCTCGGTGAACGTGGCCCAGGGTCAGCTGACTGCCGCAGGACTGAACGGCGCGGCCATGCAGCTTTTCACCCACGGCACGGTCACGGGCCTCCTGTTCCTGGCGGTGGGGCTGATCTACGATAAGGCCCACACCCGCTACATTCCCGACCTGGGCGGGCTGGCGGGCCGCATGCCCCTGGTGACCATTGCTTTCCTCGTGGCGGGACTGGCTTCCCTGGGCCTGCCAGGCCTCAGTGGGTTCGTCTCGGAGCTGCTGGTGTTCCTGGGGGCCTTCCGCGCCTTCCCCTGGGCCACGGCCCTGGCGGTGCTGGGCATCATCCTGGCGGCGGGCTACGTCCTGTGGATGGCGGAGCGCACGCTGTTTGGCCCGGGCCGGGAACGCTTTGCTCACCTGACGGATGCTTCCGCAGTGGAAGCCATTCCGCTGGTGCTGTTAATGGCCAGCATCCTGGCGGTGGGACTGTATCCCGCCATGCTGACCGGGGTTTTCCAGGCGGGACTGGCGCCGGTGGTGGCGGCGCTTAACGGCGGATAATTTGCAGTTGTTGAAATAGATGTCCTCCTACGATTTATATTTAATCTCCCCCTACCTGGCCGTGGCTGGGACCGGGCTGCTGGTGGTTCTGCTGGACCTGGTGTTCCGGCGGAAGGGGTTGCTGGCAGGCGTGGCTCTGGCGGGATTGGCCCTGGGTCTGCTGCTCACCGCAGTCCAGGCCCGCGATTCCCTGGGCCTGGGCGGCGGGTCGGGGTTGCCCAACCTGGCCATAGGTCCTGGCCTGCTGGCCGCCAGCCTGGCGGTGGACCGCTTTGCCCTGTTCTTCAACGTCCTGGTGCTGGCGGCGGCAGGGATTGTCATCCTTGCCTCTGTGGACTATCTGGAGCGGATGCGGGGAAACCACGGCGAGTTCCTGGCGTTGCTGCTGTTCTCCGCCACTGGCATGATGCTGCTGTCCGCCGCTGCCGAGCTAATCACCATCTACATCGCCCTGGAACTGACCACCCTCCCCTTGGCGGCCCTGGCCGCCTTGCTCATGGACCGTAACTCCAGCGAGGCCGGGCTGAAGTACCTGATCGTTGGCGCCATCAGTTCGGCGCTGATGCTGTATGGGATGGCGTTGCTCTTCGGCTTCGCTGGCACCACCAGCGTGGAGGGCATAGCTGCCGCTTTGCTGGCGCCTGCCCAGCAGCCTGTGCCCTTTGGCAGTTACGCGGTGCTGGCGGCGGTGGCCCTGTTGCTGGCAGGGTTCGGCTTCAAGATTGCGGCTGTGCCCTTCCAAATGTGGGTGCCCGATGTTTACCAGGGCGCGCCCGCGCCAGTGGCGGCCTTCCTGTCTGTGGCCAGCAAGGCGGCGGGCTTCGCCGTCCTGCTACGGGTGTTTTACACTGGTTTCGGTGACTTCGACTGGCACTGGGGCGCGCTGGCGGCGGGACTGGCCGCCGCTTCCATGACCGTGGGCAACCTGGTGGCCATGAGCCAGACCAACATCCGCAGACTATTAGGCTATAGCACCATTGCCCATGCGGGTTACATTTTGATAGGCGTAGCGGCGGTAGCGGGAACAAGTGCAAGCCAGGCCAGCCCTGGCAGCTTGACCACTGCGGGTCCCAGCAGCGTACTCTTCTACCTGGCGGCATACGTGGCGGCCAATTTGACTGCCTTTGTGGCGGTCATTGCCATCAGCAGCCGAATAGCCAGTGACCGCATCAGCGACTATGCGGGGCTGGTGCAGCGGTCTCCCTTCCTGGCGGCGGCGCTGGCCCTGGCTCTGGCAGCCCTGATTGGAATTCCCCCCACCAGCCTGTTCATTGCCAAGTTGTACGTTTTCAGCGCGGCGGTCCATAGCGGGCTGGCCTGGCTGGCCCTGGTGGGGGTTATTAACAGCGTAGTGTCAGCCTACTACTACATAAAGGTAATCCGGGTAATGTTCCTGGAGCCGCCCGCCGCCCAGGAACGCATCCATATCTCCCCTACGGTATGGGCCGCGCTGGCTCTGGTAGTAGCCGCTACCCTGTGGATGGGGATTGCCCCCGCCGCCATGCTGGGCGTTGCCGAAGGCGCGGTGCGGGCGCTGTCCGGGGTAGCCAGGTGAACACCAGGGGCAAGGGCGCCGAGTTCAGGTTGACACCCCTGGAAGCCGATGCTAGACTCCCTTTGCTTGAAGCTGCCTATATTGGGTTATGTGTTCTGGCGGAAAGGCGTGCAACTGCGCACTTATCAGGCGTAAGGTTGGCTGCTAATACTCCATGAAGACTGTGGGGATTGTTTATAATGCCCGTATCCCAGAAGCTCTGGACTTGAGCACTGCCATTTTTGACGGCCTGGCCCTGGACGGCGGGAGTTGGGTCTCCGCCGCCGAAGACCTGGAGAACCTGCGCCAGCGCATGTCTGCTACGGACATGGTAATAACGGTGGGCGGCGATGGCACCATTCTGCGGGCCATGCGTGTGACCGCTCCCTGCGGCGTCCCGGTGGTGGGCATCAACATGGGCCGCCTGGGTTTTATGACCGAACTCTCCGTGCAGGAAGCCCTGGAAAAGCTGCCCCATTATTTTGAGGGCAGCTGCCGTGTGGAAGAACGCACCATGCTTCAGGCGCGGTTGTTCCGGTGTAGCGGCGATGGCCCCTCGATAAAAGAGGGTCCCTACCACGCAGTAAATGACGTGGTGCTGGCTCGGGGCGCAGTTTCCCGGGTTGTAACCATTCGCGCCACCGTAGACGGGGCAGACGTGACCACCTTCCGTTCTGACGCAGTCATTCTGTCTACTGCCACCGGCAGCACTGGCTACAACTTGTCGGTCGGCGGCCCAATCCTTGACCCCATGTCCCAGTGCATCGTGCTCAAGCCAGTGGCGGCCCACATTGGTCTGTCGGCTGCGCTGGTGCTGGCTCCGGCCACCAAGATTGAGCTGGCCCTGGGCGGCGACCAGCAGGCCACCCTGAGCCTGGACGGCAGTTTGGACTACCCTATGTCCCCCGGCGACCGGGTGGAACTGGAGCAAAGTCCCCTTCGGGCCAAGTTTTTGCGCGCTAACCCGCCCAATCATTTCTATGCTACCCTTACCCGCCGCTTGGGCTTTGGCCTGAGCCGCCGCGGCCAGTAGCAGTGACAGAACATGTCAGGATCCGAATCCGAACCAACAGTGGAAACTCAGGTGGTTTTTCGCGGCCGTATTATGAATGTGCGTGTGGATAAGGTGCAGTTGCCCAGCGGCCGCGTCACTACCAGGGAAATTGCCGAGCACGGCAATTCGGTGTGCATCGTCCCCCTGGACGGCCAGGGCAATGTGGTGCTGGTGCGCCAGTACCGCAAGCCCGCAAATGATGTCTTGCTGGAGGTCCCAGCCGGGGGCATTAACCACGGCGAAGTTTCCGAAGAGACGGTGCTGCGGGAACTTCAAGAAGAGACAGGGTTCACCGCAGGGAAACTACGCCATTTGTCCAGCTTCTGGGTGTCTCCCGGTTGGTGCACCGAATACATGCACGCCTACCTGGCTACCGAGTTGACGCCTTCCAAGCTTGAAGCGGACGACGACGAGAACATCACTGTGGTCTCGCTGCCCCTGAATCACGTCCCCAAGCTCATCGCCAGCGGAGAGATACAGGACGCCAAAAGCATTGCCGCCCTGCTGCTGGCAATGCAAGTGCAAGGGACTTAAAGGCATAGACATAACCTGAGCCACCATTTGATAATCAAAGGAGACGCCATCAATGTTGGAGCATGATGTCCTGGTGATTGGGGCCGGGCTGGCCGGAATGCGCGCCGCCATTGCGGCCAAGGCCGGCGGCGCCAATACCGCCATCATAAGCAAGGTCCACCCGGTGCGCAGCCATTCCAACGCTGCCCAGGGGGGCATCAACGCCGCCCTCACCGACCGGGGCGACAACTGGGAAGACCACGCCTACGATACGGTCAAGGGCAGCGACTTCCTGGGCGACCAGGATGCCATTGAGGTCATGTGCCGCCAGGCCGGGCGTTCCCTCATTGACATGGAGCACATGGGCGTCACCTTCAACCGGGACGATGAGGGGCACCTGGGCACCCGCGCCTTCGGCGGCCAGCGCCGCGCCCGCACCTTCTTCGTGGGGGACTTCACCGGCCAGGCGCTGCTCCACGTCATGTTTGAGCAGCTCATCAAGTCCGGCGTGCGCCGCTATGAAGAATGGTTCGTCACCTCCCTCATCCAGGAGCAGGGCCGGGTCTGCGGCGTGGTGGCCCTGGAAATCCGCACCGGCCAGTTGCAAGCCATTCGGGCCAAGACTCTCATCTTCTGCACCGGCGGCCTGGGCCGGGTATTTGAGCCCAGCACCAACGCCCTCATCGTCACCGGCGACGGCATGGCCCTGGCCTACAACGCGGGGGCGCGGCTCATGGATATGGAGATGGTGCAATACCACCCCACCACCCTGGCGGGCAGCGGCGTGCTAATCTCCGAAGCCGCCCGTGGCGAAGGTGCGCACCTGCTGGACAAGAATGGGGAGCGCTTTATGAAGAAGTACGCTCCCAACATGATGGAGCTGGCTTCCCGGGACGTGGTGTCCCGCGCCGAGCAGACCGAGATTAACGCGGGCAACGGGATTAACGGCTGCGTGCTGCTGGACTGCCGCCACCTGGGCGAGAAGCTGATTAAGGAAAAGCTCAGCCAGATTCGGGAGATTGGCATAGACCTGGCCGGGGCAGACATGATTCGCGAACCCATACCCATCCGGCCCGGGATGCATTACATAATGGGCGGCATCAAGACCGACGTTGACGGCCTGACTAACCTGCCTGGCGTGTATGCTGCGGGCGAGTGCGCCTGTGTCAGCGTCCACGGCGGCAACCGCCTGGGCGCTAACTCGCTGTTGGACACCATCGTTTTTGGGGAACGGTCCGGCAACCACGCCGCGGCAGTTTCCAAGCAGATGGAGTTCATCGAATTCGATGGTGATGCGGCGGTGAAGCGGGAGGAACAGCGCATCCAGGGGATACTTAATCGTCCCCAGAACGGAGACCGGGTCGCCAAGGTGCGGCTGGCAATGGGCCAGTCCATGAACCGCAACCTGGCGGTCTTCCGGAAGCAAGAGGGGATCGAGGAGACCATCCAGGAGTTGCAGGAACTCAAGACCCGCTACGCCCAGGCGCCTGTGGACGACAAGGGCAGGGTGTTCAACACCGACCTGGTCTTTGCCCTGGAGCTGGGTTTCATGCTGGACTGCGCTGAGACCATTGCCGTCAGCGCCCTGGAGCGGAAAGACAGCCGCGGCGCGCAGTTCCGCACCGACTACCCCAAGCGCGATGACGAAAACTGGCTCAAGCACATATCGGTGCGCAAGGGAGAGGTGGGGCCGGAGGTTTCCTACATGCCGGTGACTTTTACCAAGTGGAAGCCAGAGGAGCGGAAGTATTAATCCATGGAGCTCACACTTCGCATCAAGCGGTTTAACCCCGGCGCCGAGCGCCCCCAGGCTTACTGGAAGGACTACCCGGTGTCCATTGAGGACAACGCCACTGTGTTGGACACCCTCATCTATATTCGCGAGTCCCTCGACGGTTCCCTTACCTTGCGCTGTTCCTGCCGCAGCGCTATCTGCGGCTCCTGCGCCATGCGCATCAACGGCCACGCGGGCCTCGCCTGCAAGACCAAGGCCAGCGAGGCTAAAGACAAGGACGGCGTAATCCGCGTGGAACCCGCCGGCAACATGCCCGCCGTTAAAGACCTGGCGGTGAACCTGGACCTGTTCTGGCGCAAGATTGAGCAGGTGGAGCCGTATTTGAAACCCCAGGGGCCGGTGCCGGAGGCCGAGTACGTGGTCTCCAACGAGTCCATGCTGCACCTTTCGGGCGTTACGGCCTGCATTATGTGCGGCGCTTGCGTTTCGGACTGCACCGTGCTGGAAGTGGACCCCAACTTCCTGGGGCCTGCGGCTTTGGCCAAAGCCTACCGCTTCACTGCTGACCCTCGGGACGGCGACGCCAAGGGTGTGTCCCGGGACCGGCTGCGTACCCTCAGCGAGTATGGCGGCATGTGGGACTGCACCCGCTGTTACGAATGCGTCCAGGCCTGCCCCAAGGGCGTGGCGCCCATGGACCGCATCATGGCTCTGCGGGATCAGGCCATCAAGGCCGGGTTCGGCAACAACAACGGCGCCCGCCACACCGAGGCGTTCACCGAGTCGGTAGGGCACAGTGGAATGCTGGATGAGTTGCAGCTGCCCATCAAGACCGTGGGAGTCACCAACTTGCCCGCCCTGCTGGGCTTCGCCCCCGTGGGATTCCGCGCGCTGACCCACGGCAAGCTGCCGCCCCTGGTGCACAAGAACATCGAGAATGTGGAGAACGTCCGCAAGCTGTACCAAAAGCTGGACGCCTCTGAATCGGAAAAATGAAGTAGGAATCCGCTCATGGTGAGCCTGTCGAACCATGAACGTGCTGGCCCTCGTCCTCCGACAAGCTCAGGACGAGCGGTACTGATTATCTATGCTGGGACAGTGGCAGGCTGGAGGAACTTTTGAAGTACGCATTCTATCCCGGATGTGTGTCCCGCGGCGGCTGCCCGGAACTTTACCCGGCGGCCAAGCTTATCTGCCAGCGTTTGGGCATTGAATTGGACGAGATGCCCTCCGCCGCCTGTTGCGGCGCCGGTGTTATGCAGGAGAAAAACCGGCTGCTGGGCGACGTGCTTAATGCCCGCACCCTGGCCATGGCGGAAAAGCGCGGCCTGCCTTTGATGACCATTTGCAGCACCTGCCAGGGCGTGATGAGCCAGGCCAACCACCGGATGAAGTCCGACCCGGCCTATCTGGCCCAGATTAATTCCCACATTGCTGAGGAAGGGCTGGAATACAAGGGCACGGTCCAGCCCAAGCATCTGCTGTGGGTCTTGATTGAAGACTTTGGCCTGGACAAGCTGACGCCTCTAATCACCAAGCCCCTGGGGGGCCTGCGGATAGCCCCATTTTATGGCTGCTACATTGTGCGGCCCACCGAGGCTCTGGGTATTCAGGACCACCCGGAGCGCCAGCGCTCCCTGGAGACCCTCATTTCCACCGTGGGGGCTACCGTGGTGGACTTTGAGGGTAAGACCCGGTGCTGCGGCTTCCCCATTTTGACCATTAACGAAAAGAACTCCATGACCATGGTGGGCAAGCATACTTCCCAGGCCAAGGACCTGGGGGCCGACGCCATGGTTACACCCTGTCCGCTGTGCCACCTGAACCTGGACGGCTACCAGCCCAAGGCTGCGTCCCAGGCCCAGCGCCGCATTGACCTGCCTATCCTGCATCTGCCGCAGCTTATTGGGCTGGCTATGGGCATCAGTCCCCGGGAGTTGGGTTTGCAGCGCAACATTGTCAGCACCAAGCCGTTGATGATGAAACTGGGGGTTGGCGCATAGGGCCAGCAACCCGCCGGTGCTAGACATGAACTACGCCGGCCTGCCATGAAAACCAGCCGTCTTGGCCATGCCGCCCGGAAGTTCTTCCCCGTTCAGCTCCTGAATGGGGGCGGCCGCTCACCGTTTGGGCCGCCCACGGGTGCGGCTGCACCAGAATCCGGGTCTCTGGCCGCACCTGTCCCTCAAAGTAACGTGGCGCAGGCGGCGGCACGCTTTCAGAGCATAAAAGGCCGGGCGCTGGTCTGGGGACTCTGGTTGATGCCACTGGTAGTCCTGCCAGCCATGGCAGGCATGTCCATTGGCCACGGCTTTGCCCGGGTGGCGGTGGAAGGTGGGCTGGCGCTGTCCGAGCGTACACTGGCTAGTTGTGACATTGGAGTGGGATTCCAGACATTGGTTCTGGAGGCAGGCAACGCCCGATTCTCCCCGGCCAGCGCCATGTACATCAGCGCTGTCCTTTCCCTCATGGTGGTCATTCTCACCGCCCACTTGCTGGTGCGCAGCGTGCCTCGGGCGCTGGGCGCCACCTGGTCCAGGGGACTGGTTGGGCCAAAGCCGGAACAGTTGCAGCCTGATGCCTTGGAAAGCAACTACGTTGCCTACGTGTCCAACGTGGAGCGCTGGCTCAACTCCCCCCTGCAATTTGTGGCCGGATCGGTCTTCGCCTTGCTGCTGGTTTCCTACCGGTTGAGCTTTGTCGGCATTTGGGAGATTTGGAGCTTTCATCCTGAGTTGGACCCTACTACCTTAGAGTTTTGCCTGTAAACGTCCTCCTGATTCTGGAGGCGGCCGCCGGGTTCTTTGTGGGGCTAATGGTCTGGCGCATGATGGTGATTGGTTTTCAGGTAGGACGGCTGGGGCGCAGGTTCACCGTAATTCCCCAATCGGAGCATTGGGACCGCTGCGGCGGCATGGGACCGGTGGGGAACTTGTGCGTGATGAACGCCATGATTATCAGTGTCGCCGGCACATTTCTTGGCGGATGGGCTGTGCTGGGGCCCTTTCTCCCCAGCAATCTCTACCGGTGCCTTGCCGACTACTGGGCTGTCCCCTTTCTGTCCCAGCTCTTGGTGTTCCTGGTGCTGTCAGGGGTGGCGTTCTTTTTGCCGGTGTGGAGCATCCACCAGCTTATGGTAGCCCGGCGGACAATGGTGCGGGAACAACTGGACCAACTTTCCCAGCAAATCAGCAACCGCTCCCGGGAACTGCTGGACCGGGCCGGCCGGATACCCGCGGACGAGGGTGAGCGCATGACCAAAGAACTGGAGCTGATGCGCCACACTTACCAGAGCCACCAGCACCAGGAGGTGTGGCCCTTTAATCTGGCGATGATGGTGAAACTGCTAATCCCCCAGGTGGCCACCGTGGTGGGCGTGTTCAGCGCCATGGAAAGCCTGCTGGGGTAACATTATATAGTGAAGTCTACATAACGTATCTTGTGCGAACCAACGTCTCGGAACCTTTTGTCATATGGTGTTTAAAAAGATTTGGCGCGCATGGTTCCACAAGCTCTGCGGGAGCCGAGAAAAGCCGCTCACCGTCTTGAAGGGCGCTTTCTGAGGTGAGTCATTGCCGACCGCGGGGTCAGTGGGTGCTAACCTCGCGCAGTGGTCTTTACCACCATCATCGGCCCATCCAGCTTCACTAGCAGAGCCTCGATTTGCCGGAGCAAAAGGTCCAGGTTCCACCCTTTGGCGGCGGAGACCAGCACGCTGGGATACTCGTTGGACCCTGCCAGCCCGGCCAAAGAGGGCGTGCTGGCGCCGTTGGGAAGCTCCAGCAGGTCAATCTTGTTGACCACCAGCAGCCTGGGCTTGTCGCCCAAATCCAACTCCCGCAGCGTAGTTTCCACCACTTCCGCCTGCTCCGGCGCCTTGGGATGAGTTATGTCCACTACGTGCAGCAGCAGGTCTGAGTCGGCGAGTTCTTCCAGTGTGGCCCGAAAGGCGGCTACCACCGTGGGTGAGAGTTTCTGGATGAATCCCACGGTGTCCGATAGGAGCAGCGGCCCGCCAGAGGGCAGCCGGATGCGGCGCGTCACAGCGTCCAAGGTGGAGAACAGCTGATCTTGCGCCACCACTCCCGCGCTGGTCAGGGCATTGAACAGAGTGCTTTTCCCCACGTTGGTATAGCCCACCAGGGTGGCTTGTGGCACTCCGGCCTTCTTGCGCTGCCCACGGTACAGGCTGCGGCGCTGCCGGACCTTCTCCAGTTCCTGCTCAATTTTCCGAATACGCTGGCGGATAAGCCGCCGGTCGGTCTCCAACTGGCTCTCGCCGGGGCCGCGGGTGCCGATGCCCGCGCCCAAACGCTCCAGGTGGGACCACTGTCCTACCAGGCGGGGCAGCAGATATTGGTGCTGGGCCAGCTCCACCTGGAGTTTCCCTTCGTGGGTGCGGGCGTGGCGGCCGAACACGTCCAGAATCAGGGCGGTCCGGTCAATTACCTTTAGCTGGAGCGCCCTTTCCAGATTGCGCTGCTGGGCGGGAGTCAGCTCGTCATCGAAAATGACCACGTCGGCGTGCTGCCCGGCTGCCAGGTCTTGAAGTTCCTGTAGTTTGCCCTTGCCCAAGTAGGTGGAAGTGAAGCGTTCGGCGCGCTGGGCCACTTGCCCCACAATTTCAGCCCCGGCCGTGCGGGCCAAGTAAGCCAGTTCAGCTACCGTGTCGCTGAGGTCCCAAAGGCCAGGACGGTCCCGCAACTCCACGGCTGCCAGGACGGCGCGCTCTTGCTTTGGCCCGGTCTGAATAGCTTCGCGCGGGATGGCTTAACCCCTCCCCGGGGCTGCAGGCATGCGCCAGGACTCCAGGCGGCGGCACCCTTCTTCAATGCGTTCATCGGGCGTGGTCAGAGACAACCTTATGTAACCTTCCCCGCACTTGCCGTAGCTGGAACCTGGGGTTACTACGATGTTGATTTCTTCCAGCAGCCGGGCAGCAAACTGGGCAGAAGTAAAACCGTCGGGCACCCTGGCCCAGATGTAAAGGCTGGCCTTGGGCACTGCCACCCTGAGACCCAGGTTACGCAGCGCCCGCACCACCCGGTCCCGGCGGCGCTGGTAAACCACGCGGTTGTCCTCCACACAGTCCTGGGGCCCAGTCAAGGCCTGGATGGCCATTTCCTGGATGGCCTGAGGGATGCCCGAATCCAGGTTGGCCTTAATCTGGAACAAGGCCTTGATCATGTCGGCGTTGCCCACCGCCATGCCGATGCGCCAGCCCGTCATGTTATAGGTCTTGGACAGAGAGTGGAACTCCAGGCCGATATCCTTGGCCCCGTCCAACTCCATAAAGCTGATGGGCCGGTACCCATCGTAGCCAATCTCGCTGTAGGCGGCGTCGTGCAGCAAGGCAATATCGTTCTCGTGACAGAATGCCAGCGCCGAGGACAGGTCTTCCGCCGTGGCGATGGCGCTGGTGGGGTTGTTGGGGTAGTTCAGCCACATGACCTTGGCCGCCCGCGCCACTTCCTGAGGAATTGCGTCCAGCTCCGGCAGCCAGCCGTTCTGCTCGTACAGGGGCATCAAGTAGCTTTCCGCGCCAGCAAACATGGTGCCCACGCCATAGACCGGGTAGGCGGGGTCTGGAACCAGGGCCAGGTCGCCAGGGTCCAGGAAGCAGAAGGCGGCGTGACCGATGCCCTCCTTGGCGCCAATCAACGGCAGCACTTCCTTGTCCGGGTCCAGCTTTACGCCAAACCGCTGTTCGTACCAGTAGGCGATGGCCCGGCGTACCTCCGGCAGGCCGTCGGTTTCCGGGTAGCGGTGGTTGGGCGGAGACTGGCAGGCATCCAGAAGCTTGTCAATGAAAGGCTGGGGGGTAGGCATGTCCGGGTCGCCAATGCCGAAGGTAACCACATCCACTCCGGCGGCCCGCTTGGCGGCGATAATCCGGGAGATTTCCACGAAGGGATAGGGCGCCAGTTTGCCTAGACGGTTGGATAATTTCATGTGCGAGGAACACTCCTACTGCTGAAGTGTCGAGCCAACCTTAATTTGAGGAACAGGCAAGTCCAAATCATTCAGAACTTTCTCTAGCTTTCTCTGGAAACTATAAAGGCTTTCATCTAAATCTAACTCTACGACAGGAATCCTTGATTTTTGGAATGAGAATCGCAAAGCGGCAGACAGTTCGGCATTGGTGAGCAGGACTGGCACTACTGGAATTTCGGTATCATGCCAAGACTCGGCTACCTTCTGATACATGACCATCTGCCCCCACGTGGCAAACGACAGGAACCTACCGCTGGATACGCCCTTAACCTCAATTAGATAGGCCGCCTTATCTGTTCTGAAAAGATAATCGCTTCGGATTCCCTCTGCCAGTGGAAATTCCCTAACCAGTTCGCCTTCGAACTCGGCGAACAGCTGCTCCACCCGGTAGGCAATCTGCGCTTCACGGTTTCGCCACTCTTGCATCATCCCACCTTCCACTGGAGTCCTTGTCCCCTGCCATCTAAAAGGCTTTGTAGAGCAGATATGATAAGCGTTGTAGACAGACCAATGAGACCCACGAACAGGGCACCGAGCGAATTCAATTCAGTAAAAGCTAACGATGCCGCCCCTAATAGCAGGGAATTAGCGAGACGAAAGAGCCAATCTCTCAATTCAAGTCTTTTCCGAAAGCCTCCCCAGAAAGTCGCAACACTAGCCGATATGTCCGTTCTGCGGCCATTGTCTTCTTCTAGGTACAGCTCGAGGAGTTTGGGTTTACCGTTGCTGACATGGAGTGACTTTTGGATTTCGCCGACCACGTACTGACAGGCTTGGTAGATAGTCTCGCCCCTCTCGAGACTATCTTCAAGTATACACTCAAAGGTTCTGCTGTTCTGTTTAAAGAAGATAGCGAGAGAAGCCGAAGTGGGATTACAAGAGTGCAATGCAAGTGGTGCCAAGTTCATTCCAGCGCTGAATCGTCTGCTTCGAGAGATGGCCAGATTGAAAGGCACGTTCATGCCAAAACACGCTTGCAAGAGTCCCGCTATCTCATTACCTTCCATCGACCTGTGCTGAAACCGGATGACCGCGAGCATTATTCGTCAGATCCTTCTTCGGGGCCTCTATCCTCCAAATAGCAAAAGCGTCTAGGTTTCACTTAAATCGATTGGCTAAAGGCTGTTACAGCTATGATTGCCCAAAAACATCCCTCAACCGCAGTGCGAAGCCTTGTAATACCTCTGAAGTCGAAATTCCATCTACGCCGAAGATGCTGGCAGTCTCGGTTGTTTGGGGAGTGAGGTGCAGCACCTCTATGGTCTCTGCCTCCGGGCTGACCAGCCAGCACTCTCGCACGCCCACGGCCCGGTAATCCTGCAATTTATCTTCAATATCCCGGCGGCTGTTGCTGGGAGACAGGACTTCCACTATCAGATCCGGTGCGACATCCAGTACCTGAACACCGCGTAATTGAGCTATCCCAAAGATACCAGTGCGCTCTCCGCTCAAGTACAATATGTCCGGCTGCCGCACCCGTAATGGTGCCGGGCGGATGAGCAAGTCCAAAGGTGCCATCATGGCTGTGCCCGCATTCCGTTCTCTCGCGAAATTCCGGAGACGGACGAAGATTTCTTGGGTTATCCACTGATGTGGTGCTGATGGACTTGGCGCAATGACCAGAACTCCATCCACAATGTCATAACGCTGCTTCATTTCGGGCAGAGCCAGATATGCCTCGTATGTGAGTGTCCTGGTCTGGGTGCTCATGCTTCCGGCCAATCCCCTTCAAACACTTCCGCGGCGGGACCTTCCAGAATTACTTCTCCCTTGCCGTCCCACTGAATAGTCAGCGTGCCGCCGGGCAGTGTTATGTCTACTTTATCCCCCACCAGGCCCAGCAAGCGGCCCGCTACCGCAATGGCGCACGCGCCGGTGCCGCAGGCCATGGTCTCGCCGGAACCGCGCTCCCAAACGCGGGCGGTCAGGTGGTCGCGGCGGTCTGCATTCACAATCTCAAAGTTGACGCGCCGTGGGAACATGGGATGCCGTTCCACCAAGGGGCCTACATTGTGCAGCGGGAACTCCCGCACCGGCTGGTCAATGAAAGTGACGGCATGGGGGTTGCCCATGGAGACAAAACTGCTGGGCAGGCGAACGTCCTGCACCCGCAATGGGTATTTGAGCACCGGACCCCGCAAGAAGCCCATGGAGGGGTCAAGGCTCACCGGCAAGTCCTGAGGCTCCAGGCGGGGCTTGCCCATGGACACCCGGGCGGCAGAGACTTTCTTCCCCTGGTAGATGGGGGCCACTGTGCGGATTCCCGCCAAAGTCTCCACCGACAGGCCGCCTTCGCCCGGCGAAGCGATGCCCCGTTCAATGGCATACTTGGCGAAACAGCGGATGCCGTTGCCGCACATTTCACCCTCGGAGCCGTCGGCATTGAACATGCGCATCCGCAGGTCCGCCTTTTCCGAGCCCATGACCAGAATCAGGCCATCACTGCCCACGCCAAAATGGCGGTCGCTCATAACCCGCGCCAGTTGGGGCCAGTCTCGCTCCAGGCCACGGGCGTCAACGTAAACGTAGTCATTGCCCGCTCCGTGCATTTTGGTGAATCGCATCTTCCGCCTCCTGGCTGGGCTGCCGTGCTATTGTATCACAGGCCGCTTTGGCGGATAAGAAAGGCTGGACTTGGGCCGCGGCGAGGCCAGTCAGGCCGGGGTCGGAAGCATCCAGCCAGTGGATGCGCGGGTCATCCAGCTTGAACCACGTATACTGGCGGCGGGCCATGCGGTGGGTCTGGAATTTGGTGCGCTGCACCGCCTCGGCCAATGGGATTTCCCCAGCCAGGTGTTGGCCCAGCTCCCGGTAGCCGGGACACGCCAGCGCGCCAGCGCCCAGCTTGTGCCCCTGGGAAACCAAACGCTGGGCTTCCTCCAGGAACCCGGCAGCCATCATAGCGTCTACACGGACATCAATGCGATGGTACAGCTCTTCCCTGGACAACGTAAGCCCAATGATGCAAGGCAATATAGCGGGAACTGCGGGAGGAGAAGTTTCGGTACGTCCGTGGGTCTGAGCCTGGCGCACCTCCAGCGCTCGTATAACGCGCCGCACATTCCTGGGATCTAGCTGGGCCGCCCGCACCGGGTCCAGAGCAGCCAGCTCCCGGTAGAGCGCCATGGGCCCCTGCTCCGCGGCCTGGCGCTCTTTCTCCTGGCGGAATTGTGGGTCCGGGAGCACCGCTGGCACCTGCCATCCCTGGGCTAGCGCCCATATATACTGACCGGTTCCCCCGACTACTATGGGCAGATGGCCGCGGGCGTCAATTTCTACAATGCAGTCGCGGGCCAGGGTGAGGAATGCGCCCAGGCTGAAGTCCTCGGCGGGGTCCAATAAGTCCAGCAGGTGGTGTTGGGCCTGCCTGCGTTCCTCCGGCGTGGGCTTGGCCGTGCCGATTTCCATGCCCCGGTAGACCTGGCGGCTGTCGGCGTTGATGACCTCGCCTTGAAACTGCTGGGCCAGGGCAATACCCAGGCGGGTCTTGCCCACCGCAGTGGGGCCAACGATAAAGAGGACTGGGGAGCGTGTGGCGTAGGCCACGTCACTCAAGGCTGTATATACCAGATGCCTGCCAAACGGCATCAATCATACGTGGTCAAACTTCCGTTCCCACGAATCTGTGTTGAACCCCTGCAAGAAGGCGTAATAGTCGGTACCGCCAATGTCGCGTTTGTCGAGCGCGCTGATTCTGGTAAGTGCCTCTAACGCCTGTTGTATTTTGCGCCGCTGATGTGACGAAACATGTTCGCCAACGAGTATCTCTTCCAATTCGTACTGGGAGTAAGCTAGTTCTCGATGCCTCCCCACCTGCTCGTAAATGGAGCGCATCAAAGATTCCACTTCGTCGTCGATCCTCAGCTCAAATTGACGCTTGGTAAGTGGCATGGTGTCACTCCTAGATAAAGCCCATAGATAAAGCCCAATTTTCTTTGAGCTATAGTATACGATTGGTCTCCTTCAACCTCAGCCTTTTCTACCTTTCCCTGCGAGACCAAAGCTTCCAAGCCATCCTCTACATCGGTCAAACTCTCGTTTCTACCTGCAGTCTCTATCAGCAAACGCCTGACCTCATCGGCAGTAAAAGCCAACTCCGGGCTGGCCGCCAATAAATCAGCAATGGGCAAGCCAAAGTCAATACGACGCCGTTAAAACTCTTCCCTGCTGATGGGCATGAGGATGGCCTATCCCGCACCTTTGGCCTGGGCCATGAGCCGCGCGATATCGAGGACCTGGTCAGCCCGCAGGCTGGCACCGCCCACCAGCGCGCCGTGGATGCACTTCTGGGCGGCAAACCCGGCGGCGTTGCCTGGGTTGACGCTGCCCCCATACAGCAGCGGCACCTGGCCGGAGGCGGTCCCAAACATGCTCTGCAGCGTCTTGCCAATGGCGCCGTCCATGATTTCCGCGGCAATCTCCGGCGTGGCCGCCTTTCCGGTGCCGATGGCCCATACTGGTTCGTAGGCTACCACCAGGCCGGTTATGTTACTTACTCCGTTTAAGCCCTGGCGCACCTGCTCCGCCACCAGCGCCGCGGCGCGGCCTGCTTCCCGCTGTTCCAGGGTTTCGCCCACGCAGAGGATGGGCTTCAAGTCATTCTGGAAAGCCGCTTGCACTTTTTTGTTGATGAGTGTGTCGGTTTCGCCGAAAAGTTGGCGGCGCTCCGAATGGCCCAGTATGACGTACTGGCAGAGGCCCTGGAGCATGGCCGCCGAGACCTCGCCGGTGAAGGCCCCGGATTTTTCAAAGTGCATGTTTTGTGCGCCGGTCTGGATGGCCGAGCCACGCACTGCGTCCTGCACCGCCGCCAGGGAGATGAAGGGCGGACACAGCACCAGGTGTGCGCCGCCCGCCCCAGTCAGGCCCTTTCTCACTCCCTGGGCCAGGGCCACGGCCTCGGCCAGGGTGGTGTTCATCTTCCAGTTTCCGGCAATGACTGTCTGCGGCATGATTGCACCTACGGCAATTTATTAACCAAAGCTGAATTGGGACTCAACCACTCATGGTAAGCTTGTCGAACCATGAGCAAAATAATTGCGGTGGCTCGTCCTACGACAGGCTCAGGATCAGCGAACCGTATCCTGGCAACGGGTGGCTACGGTCCGTATTTCACCAGCTTGCCGGCGTGAGCCAGGGCCAGCAGCATGGCCTGGGTAGCCGGGATGCGCCCCAGAGAGCCCTGGGCGCAGGCCCTTTCGTTGAAGCGGGGCACGCCCTCGCCGCGGGTCAGCTTGGAATGCAGCATGAAGGGCACCGGGTGCCAGCTATGGGCCGCCATGATTGCGGGAGTGGCGTGGTCGCCTGCCACGATGAACACGTCAGGGTTTAATTCCCGTATCTGGGGAATGAAGGGGTCCAATTCTTCCAGGCGCTTCACCTTGGCGGCGAAATTGCCGTCCTCGCCCGCTGCGTCGGCGGGTTTGTAATGAATGAAGAAGAAGTCGTGCTGCTTGTAGTGCTCCCGCAAGGTCTCCACTTCGTCGCCAAAGGTGTGGCCGGTGGCGATAATCTTCATGCCTGCCACGGTGGCCAGGCCCCGGTACATGGGGTAGGCGGCGATGCCCGCCGGGTTCAGCCGGTAAACGTCGCCCATGGGCGGCAGGCTGGGCAGCTGGGCGAAGCCCCGCAGCAACACCATGTTGGCCCGCTCCTCCTCAGCCAGCATCTGCCGCGCCTGCTCCACGAACTGGTTGACCAGGCGAGCCGTCTTTTCAGCATTATGGTCCAAAGGCTGCACCGCCAGGGCAGGCACGCCCACCTGCTGTGGGTCGGTCTCGGTGATGCGCTCGGAAAGGCCAGGGCTGCGCAGCCGCAGCACAAACCGGTAGCTTTCTACGGGCAGCACGCTCAACTCTGCGCCCGGCACCGTAATCTGGTCCAGGCGGCGGCACAGCGGCTCGCTGAGTTCCGAAGGTATGCGCCCGGCCCGCCGGTCGGTAAGCATTCCCCGGTGGTCCACGGTGCAGAAGTTGCCCCGGGCGGCCACGTCGCCGGGCTTAAGCTCCATGTCAATGCCCAGGCCCTCCAGGGCGCCCCGGCCAATCATGTACTTCAGGGGATCGTAGCCAAAGAGGGCCAGGTGGCCGGGGCCGCTGCCCGGCGCCACCCCCGGCAGCACCGGCGTGGTCAGGCCGCAGGCGCTCTGCTGGGCCATAGCGTCCAGGTTGGGGATTCGGGCGCTTTCCAACTCGGACCTGCCCGTATCCGGGTTGGCCAAACCGCCCAGGCCGTCCACCACCAGCAGCACAATCTTGGAAGGAGTGGAAATATAGCAGTCGCGAATGGTTTCCAGGTCAATCATCGAATACTACTCCAGACAGGCATTAGGCCTGGGCTACGATTACGCCTCCGGCAACGCGGCAATGCCCGGCAGGGACTTGCCCTCCAGAAACTCCAGGGAGGCCCCGCCGCCGGTGGAGACGTGGGTCATCTTGGACATCAGGCTCATCTCCTCCACGGCTTCCGCGGTGGAACCGCCGCCCACCACGGTGGTCACGCCCCGCAGCCCGGCGATGGCCTGGGCTACGGAACGGGTGCCCTGGCTGAACTTGGGCATCTCAAAGACCCCCATAGGGCCGTTCCAAATGATGGTCTTGCAGCCTTTTAGCCCCTGGCCAAACTGGCGCGCGGACTTCTCCCCGATATCCATGATATACCAGCCTTCGGGCACCTGGCTAACCGGCACCGTCTTGGCCTCAGGAGGCTCCGCGGCGAACTTGCTGGCAATTACCACGTCCTCAGGCAAATGCACCTTTACTTTGCCGGCCTTGCCCTGGGCCAGCACCTGGCGGGCAAACTCCAGCCGGTCCGCCTCTACGTTGGAAGCGCCGGTGCCGTAGCCCGCGGCCTTCAAGAAGGTCACCGCCATGCCGCCGCCGATGAACAGGTGGTCCAGGCGGGAGATGAGGTTTTCCAGCACCAGGATTTTGTCGCTGACTTTGGCCCCGCCCATCAGCGCCGCCAGGGGCCTGGCAGGCGATTCCAGAGCCTTATTCATAGAGTCCACTTCCCGCTGGACCAGCAGCCCCATAGCTGAGGGAAGCAACTTGGAGATGCCTACCGTAGAAGCGTGGGCGCGGTGGGCCACGGCGAAGGCGTCCATGACGAAACAATCGGCCAGGCCGGCCAGGGCTTTGGCAAAGGCGGGGTCGTTTTTCTCTTCGCCGGCGTGGAAGCGTAGGTTCTCCAGCAGCACAATCTCACCAGGGCGCATGGCCTTGACCGCCGTTTCCACCTCCGACCCAATACAGTCCTTGAGGCTCTTGACCGGCTTGCCCAGCAGCACGGCAAGGCGGTCGCCCACGGGGGCCAGGCGCAGGTTTTCCACCACTTTGCCTGCGGGCCGCCCCAGGTGGGAGCATAGGATAACCCGCGAGTTCTTTTGCACCAGGTACTGGATAGTGGGCAGCGTGGCCCGCAGCCGCTGGTCGTAAGAGGCAATGGCCTCCACGCCCTGTTCAATGGGCACGTTAAAGTCCACCCGCACCAGCACCCGCTTCCCGGCAACATCCAGGCTGGAAAGTGCTCGCTTGGCCATCATACCTCCGTGTTCAGGTGGGGCTTTCCACAGCCCCCTGCACCAAAAATCTCACGGTTTCCAAAGTTTGGTCAGCTATCCCTGCGGCGGACAGTTTGTCCATGCCTTGGGATACCAGATTATCCGCGATTTTCAGGGCCTCCGCCCGTCCGCCAGCCGCGTCCAGGATTTCCAGGATGCGGGAAACATCGGCCGGTTCCAGCACGCGCTTCATGTAGATGGCGCCCAGTTCCCGTTTCACACCAGGGGTGGACTTTTCCAGGGCGCATACCAGCGGCAGGCCTTTCTTTTTGTTAAGCAGGTTGCTGGGCGTCAGGCCATCGCCGTGCTTGCCCCACAGGTCGTGAATATCCTGGCGTATTTGCACGCCTGTGCCCAGAGCTGCTCCTGCCTCCCGTAATGGCGGACGGAGAGGATCCTCCGTCGCCGAGGCCAGCGCGCCCAGCTCAGCGGCGCAGCCAGCCAGCGCGCCGGACTTGCGGTGGGCCATGTCCAGATACTGACTGCGCGTGACCAGGAGCTGATCCTGAAAACTCAGGTCCAGGTACTGGCCTTCGCACAATGCCAGGCAAGCGCGATCAAGGGCTTCGACCGCCTGCAAAACACGTTCTGCTGGGATATTTTGCCCGCGCTGATGCAGCAGCGCAACCCGGCATAGGGCATGCAGGCCGTCGCCCGCGTTGATGGCTTGGGCCGGGCCCCAGACCCACCAGATGCTTGGACGCGCGCTGGCCGCGGTGCGGCCAGCTTGTACGTCAGCGTGGGCCAGGGTGAAGCTGTGCACCAACTCTATGGCCGCCGCCGATGGCAAAGCCGACTGGAAGGCCTTTCCCAGACCGTCTGCCACCGCCAGGGTTAGTAAAGACCGCCAGTGGGCCTGGGCGGGGACTTCTTCCGGCCCGCCCTGCTGGTCTGTCCACCCCAGGTGGTAGCGCAACAGATTGTACAGAAACCCCTGCCGCTGGGCAAAGACAGCTTGCAGCTCCTGGGTAAGGGACTGGCGGTACTGGTCCAGCTTTAACTCTGCTTGGGACATGGCTTACCGCACCGTTTGCAGCACCTGCTGGAAGGGCACCGCGCCGTGGCGCAGCAGCCGTGGCGCGCAGGTAGTCAAATCAATAATAGTGGAGCCGATGCCTTGAGGAGCTGGGCCGCAGCGCACTATGTAGTCAACCTTGTTTCCCAGCTCGGCAACTACTGCGTCCAAGCTCAACAGGTTGGGAGCGCCGCTCAAATTGGCGCTGGTGCCGGTAATGGGACGGCTCAACTCCGTCGCCAGGGCCAAAGGCACCGGGTGATCGGGCATCCGCACCGCTACCGAATCACGGCCTCCGGTAATCAAGTCGGTCATCCACGCTGCCTTGCGCATCACTAGGGTCAGCTGGCCGGGCCAAAACCGTTCCGCCAACTGCCGGGCCGCCGGGGGTATATCCCGGGTCACCCGCTCCACCTGGTCCCAGTTGGCTACCAGGACCGGAATTGCCCGATCAGAGGGTCTTCCTTTAATTGTGTATATCCGCTCCAGGGCTGCATCGTTGAAAACGTCCGCCGCCAGGCCGTAGAGAGTATCGGTGGGTATAGCCACCACGCCACCCCGGCGCAGGTGCTCCAGGGCAACGGCGATCTCCCTTTGGAATATCCCTTCTGCCTGTTGGCTGGTAACAGTGTCTGGGATGTACTCTTCGGACAACTTTCAATACTGGCCGGCCCGCTCCATGCGGGTAGCCTCGTGCAGATTCGGTAGCTTGACGGAGTATAGCACAGTTGCTAGACTTAGGTCGAACCTGAGTCCAGGAATGGCAGTGATGATTTCGGCGTGGCTGTGACGATTTGCGGAGAGTACGTGAGACAGCAAGTCGAATTGATGGTGTGGCAGAGGGTCTGCATACGATAACCGCCAGGACGCCAGGCGCATCCCCGACAAGCGGGATGAAAAACGCAGGCCAGGAGGTAATTTACGGTTAGAGACAGAGTAACTCCGGGGACACGCGTGACAACCACTGGCGATCTGGAGGTCTCCAGTTACCTGCAGGCGGCTAGCCAGGCAGAGGGGGCGGCCACTGAACTGGCGGATGGGGAGAGGCCCGTGGGCGAAGGGATGGTGGTCATTGATTTCGGCAGCCAGTACACCCACCTTATCGCCCGCCGCGTCCGTGAGCTCCACGTCTATTCAGAGATAGTGCCCGCCACCGCCGCCTGGGACCAGGTCAGCCACCTGGATCCCAAGGGGGTTATCCTGTCCGGCGGCCCGGCCAGCGTGTACGACGCCGGCGCGCCGCGCGTTCCCGACTGGGTGTTTGAGAAGCGTTTGCCGGTGCTGGGCATCTGTTATGGAATGCAAGCCCTGGTGCACCAGTTGGGTGGCAAAGTAGTCGCCGGCGCCAAACGGGAATACGGCCACTCCCTTTTGCACCAGAACAATATGGAGGCGGACCTATTCTGCGGTATGCCCCCCTCCTTCCAGGTGTGGATGAGCCACGGCGACCGGGTAGAAGCTCTTCCTCCTGGCTTCTCCTCCCTGGCCTTTACCGACAACTCCCCCATAGCTGCCATGGGCAACGGCCAGAACATCGTAGGCCTCCAGTTCCACCCCGAAGTCAACCACACACCCCTGGGCAAAACCATCCTGCAGAACTTCCTATTTCAGACCTGCCGCTGCCAAGGCACGTGGACGCCCCGCAACTTTGTGGCTGAGTCCGTGGCCCGAATCCGTGAGCAGGTGGGCGATGGACAAGTCATCTGCGCCCTGTCGGGCGGCGTGGACTCTTCGGTCACCGCGGTCCTGCTGCACCGGGCCATTGGCGAGCAGCTTACCTGCATCTTTGTAAATAATGGGCTGATGCGGCTGGAAGAGCCGGAGCGCGTGCAGGCCACCTTCCGGCGGCACCTGGGCTTGAAGCTACAGTTTGTGGACGCCACGGATCGTTTCCTGGCCTGTCTCAAAGGAGTCATAGATCCTGAGGTGAAGCGCAAGGCCGTAGGCCAGGAGTTCATCCGCGTGTTTGAGGAAGCGGCCTCCCAGCTTGGCCGCACCGATTTCCTAGCCCAGGGCACCCTTTATCCCGACGTGATTGAGAGCCAAACGCCGGAAAACCGCACCTCCGCCCGCATCAAGACCCACCACAACGTGGGCGGCCTGCCGGAGCACATGAAGCTCAAGCTGGTGGAGCCGCTGCGCTACCTGTTCAAGGACGAAGTGCGCAACGTGGGCCTGGAACTGGGATTGCCCCATGAGATGGTGGTGCGGCAGCCCTTCCCCGGCCCGGGCCTGGCCATCCGGGTGATTGGCGAAGTCACCAAAGACCGGTTGGACACTTTGCGGGCCTGCGACTGGATTGTCATTGACGAAATCAAGAAGGCCAACCTGTACGAGGACCTTTGGCAAAGCTTTGCCGTGCTTACGGACAGCCGTACCGTGGGAGTGATGGGCGACTATCGCACCTACGGCTATGTCTGCGCCGTGCGGGCTGTGACCAGCGAGGACGCCATGACCGCCGATTGGGTGCGCCTGCCCTACGACGTGCTGGGCCGCATCTCTAATCGCATCGTTAACGAGGTGCCCAACGTCAACCGCGTGGTTTATGACATCACCAGCAAGCCCCCCGGCACCATCGAGTGGGAATAGCTGGCCAGATGCCTCTGCCCTATTAAAGGCCGTCCCATGAAAGTCCTCATTGTCGGCTCCGGCGGCCGCGAGCATGCCCTGGCCTGGCGGATCCGCCGGAGTCCCCGCCTGACCCGCCTTTGGGTTGCGGGCGGCAATGCCGGGACCGCTTCCATCGCGGAAAACGTGGCGGTATCGCCGGAAGACGTGCCGCAGGTGCTTGATGCCGCCCGGCGGCTGTCCGTGGACCTGGTGGCGGTGGGGCCGGAAGTGCCCCTGGCCCGCGGCCTGGTGGACCGCCTGGCAGAAGCAGGCATCCCCGCCTTCGGACCCACCGCCGCCGCCGCCCAGATTGAAGCCAGCAAGGGCTTTGCCCGCCAGTTAATGCAGGAAGCGGGCGTTCCCAGTCCCCAGTTCCGCGTGTTCTCGGACTTGCCTTCCGCCCTGGACATGGTGCAGCGGCACCACGGCCCCCTGGTGGTCAAGGCTGACGGCCTGGCGGCAGGCAAGGGCGTTACCCTCTGCGCCTCGCCTGCAGAGGCGGCCCAGGCGGTACAGGCCAGCATGACCGGCCAGGCCTTTGGCGCGGCGGGGCAGCGGGTGGTGATTGAAGAGATGCTGCAAGGCCCGGAGGTTAGCGTTTTTGCCTTTTGCGATGGCCAGCATCTTTCGGCGCTGACTGCTGCCTGCGACTACAAGCGCCTGGCCGATGGCGACCAGGGCCCCAACACCGGTGGCATGGGCAGTTTCAGCCCGCCGCCGCTCTGGGACGAGTCTCTGGCCGGCCAGGTGAAGGCGACCATCATGCAGCCCGTTGTGCAGGCTTTGGCCCAGCGCGGGACACCTTATCGCGGCGTGTTGTATGCCGGGCTTATGTTAACCACCGAAGGCCCCAAGGTGCTGGAGTTCAACTGCCGCCTGGGCGATCCTGAGACCCAGGTGGTGCTCCCCTTGCTGGAGACCGACCCGCTGGAGTTGATGCTGGCCTGCGTCCAGGGCCAGCTGGACCGGACGGCAGTGAAGTGGGACAGCCAGCGCGCCTGCGTAGGCGTAGTTATGGCCTCGGGCGGCTACCCAGGAAAGTACGCCACCGGCGTGGAAATCACTGGACTGGGGCAGGACGATGACGCCTCCCTGGTATTCCACGCGGGCACCAGGCTGGAGGGTGCGAAGATAGTCACCTCCGGCGGGCGGGTGCTAACGATAGTAGGTATGGGGGAATCTTTGGAGCAAGCCCGGTTCCGGGCCTACCAGCGCACCCTGGGCACAAGTTTTCCTGGGGCTTGCTTCCGGCGGGACATTGCTGCATCCAGCCGCCTGCAAGGAGACCTGAATTGGGCGTTGCGCCCCGCCGCCGCCAAGGGTTAGCTTCTTCCGATTCCCACGGCCAGCCGCTCGACGCGCAGTCACTGGCGCAGTTGGGGCAAAGGCGCTGGGCGCAGGCAGCGGAAATGGCGGCGTGGCTGACCCAGGATGCGCTGTCCCAGTTGTCCCTGGAACAGGTTTTGGCCCTGTACCGGGCCGCCGGGGGCAGGCGTGTTGCAGAATTCGCAGCCAACCCCATCGCCGAGGTGCGGGACTCCCTGGACTTCCTGCTCTACGACAACGTCACCCTGGAGGGCCGCTTCGCCGAATGCGCCGCGGAGGACGGCGCATACAAACTGGCCGGTGCAGGTAAGGAATTCGTATCGTATTGCCTTTGCCTGCGCGATCCATCTTTGTTTGCCCCGTGGCGAAGCTATACAGAGCAGGCGTTGCGGCAACTGGACCTCTATCCTCCTGCCCTGCGCCGCGGCCATCTGGGGCTGCGTTACCTGGACCTGCTGGAGGCCTTGCAAACAGTGATGCGCCGCCACGGGCTGGCTGACTTTCGGGCGGCGGACGATTTCTGCTATGCTATAGCCAGAGTGAAAGCGACACAAAATTAGGGAGAGGAATTGCTATGGCCTGGCGAGATACCCTGGTCAAGCTGAAAAACAGTGTGGCCGAAACCCGCGCCGACCGTCTGAAAGAGGCGAAGACTCGGGAGGCGGAAAGGCAGGAGCACCGCCAGGAGTTGGAGAAAATTGTTGAACGTCTGGAGATTCGCCAGCTGCTGGAAGAAATGAATGCGGTGCTACTGGAAGGAAAGGGCAGCCTTGAAGTAGTGCGGTCTTGGCAATTGCTGGATGCCGATGAAGAGCAGATGGCCCAGGAGTTGACCGCGTTGTTTGGCCCACAGCCGGGCATGTTGGATGACGAAGGCGAAGATGAGGATGACATGGGTGGCGATGTAGACTTCATCTCCAGCACCTTGACCTGGGATGAGGATGGCGAGCGGGAGATTGCCGTGGACCTGGGCTGGGACGATGATGGACTGTTCCTGGAGGTGAATGGCGAGGAATCAAAGCAGGACAAACCGGCGCTGGAGCGCGTCCTGGTCAGCGCCTTCAAAGAAGAGCTGGACCTGTAATCTAATTAAACATGACAACCAGCCAGCCAACGCCCTCCCAAGGACAGCCCCTTCCCGCAGTCCTCACCGATTTTGATGATACCGCCGCGGTGCAAAACGTGGCGGAGATGCTGTTGGAGCAGTTCGGCGACCCCGCATGGAAGCAGGTGCGCCAGCGGTTCCGCGGTGGGGAGATTTCCTTGATGGAGTACCAGGAAATCGCTTTCCGGCAAATCAGGGCCGACCGCATCACCATGCAGGAGTATGTCAAGGCCAGCGCCTGCCTGCGGCCCCACTTTGGCGCACTGTGGGAACACTGCCAGGCCCAGGGCATACCTTTGGCCGTGGTCAGCCAGGGGCTGGACTTTTACATCCAGGCTCTCCTGGATAAAGAGGGCTTCCCCCAAGTGCCGGTGTACTCCGTGAACACTCGGTTCACCAGCCAGGGCATCACCTACCAGTACCGCCACGCCCATCCCGGCCAGGAGCGCCTGGGCAACTCCAAAGGCCTGGTGGTGGACAGCTACCGCCGGCGCGGGCGTTATGTCATTTACATTGGCGATGGTCGCTCGGACTTTGAGGCGGCGGAACGGGCGGATATGGTATTTGCCCACAAAGTGCTGGCTGAGGAGTGCACTCGCAAGCAGATACCCTTCCGGCCCTTTGGCGACTTTGGCGACGTGCTGGCGGCGGTGAAAGAGTTCGCTCCCCAGAACGCGGGCGCCTCGGCCAAGCCCTGGCGCAGAGCTGCCCGGCTCCGCCCCAGAGAGTCCAGGGCTTTTGCTGCATACCACGAGGAGGGCGCCCCGTGATTGACCGATACTCCCGGCCCGCCATGAAAAAGGTGTGGTCCGAAGAAAACAAGTGCCAGAAATGGCTGGATGTGGAACTGGCGGTGTGCGAAGCCTGGGCGGAGGAGGGCGTCATCCCCCAGGACGACATTGGCCGCCTGCGCCAGGCCAAATATAACCACGCCCGCATGATGGAGCTTTTTGAGACCACCCGCCACGACGTGACGGCATTTCTTACTTCAGTAACCGAGGGTCTTGGCCCCGAGGGCCGCTGGCTGCACCTGGGCATGACCTCCTCGGATATGCTGGACACCGCCCAGGCCTTGCAGATGGTGGAGGCGGGGGAGCTGCTGCTCAAAGGTGTGGATGAGGCCATTAAAGCCCTGGGCGCTCAGGCCCTACGCTACCAGAACACTTTGTGCATGGGTCGCACCCACGGGGTCCACGCCGAACCCATGACCTTTGGCCTGCGGCTGGCCCTGTGGTGGGAAGAGATGCGCCGCCAGCGGGCGCGGCTGGTGGATGCCTGCGAAAGCATCCGCGTGGGCAAGATTTCCGGCGCAGTGGGCACCCATGCTACCATCCCGCCATCGGTGGAAGACCGGGTATGCCAGCGGCTGGGGTTACAGCCCGCACCGGTGTCCAACCAGGTCATTCAGCGGGACCGCTACGCCCATTTTGTTATGGCGCTGGCCCTGGTGGCCGCCTCCCTGGAGAAATTCGCCACGGAAATCCGCGCCCTGCAGCGCACGGAAATCCACGAGCTGGAAGAACCCTTCGGCCAGGGGCAGACCGGCTCCTCCTCCATGCCGCACAAGCGCAACCCGGAATTGGCGGAACGCATCTGCGGCCTGGCCCGCCTGATTAGAGGCCACAGCGTCACCGCCCTGGAGAACGTGGCCCTGTGGGGCGAGCGGGACATCAGCCACTCCTCGGCGGAGCGCATCATCCTGCCCGACTCCTGCCTGGCCCTGGACTACATCCTCAGCATCTTCACCCGCATCGTTAAAGACCTGCGAGTCTTTCCCGACCAGATGTGGGCCAACGTGGAGAGCAGCCGGGGCCTGGTGTTCAGCCAGCGGGTGCTGCTGGCCCTGGTGGACAAGGGCATGGCCCGGGAGGCCGCCTACAAGGTGGTGCAGCGCAACGCCATGCGGGCTTGGGACCACCACGAAGACTTCCGCCAGCTTATCCGCGCCGATGCCGAGGCCCTGGCCCACCTATCTCTGGCGGAGTTGGAGGAGCTGTTTGACTACAGCTACTACACCCGCTACGTGGCGGAGACCTTCCAGCGCATTGGATTGCTGCCTGCTGGGGTAATGGCTTAAGTGTCCTGCCGGACTGTTTTCGCCTAAACGGGCAGGAGCTAGAGTAGCGCATCAGTTAGCCGTTCGTCATTCCGGCGGAAGCCGGAAGCCAGAAGAATATTAAGAGCGCCTAACAAAATGAAGGATGTCATTCTGAGGAGTCCCGATTGCATCGGGACGACGAAGAATCTGGGGTGGGGCAAACGCCCACCACCCCAGACCCTTCGTCCTTCAGCCGAAGGACGAAGGGTGACAGCTTCGGCATTTTGTTAGGGGTTCTAAACCATGTAAGTATCTGGGCGCCCCGACAAGTCGGGATGCGACGAGTTAAGGCTTGGGGTAAACTAATACACTACCGGAGCTAGCGTCGGCTTGCCCCTGTAATTATCAATTCAGATGTCTTATATTTAGATCAGGACTTCCATGCTCATCGAAACCAATTTGCCCAACATCCTTCACCGGGGCAAGGTGCGGGATACTTTCGCCCTGGGGGACGATCTGCTGCTGATGGTGGCCACGGACCGCATCTCCGCCTTTGACGTGGTGCTGCCCAACGCCATCCCTGAGAAAGGCAGGGTGCTCAACCGGATTTCGGCCTTCTGGTTTGAGAAGACCGCCCACCTGACGCCCAACCACTTTCTGGCCCTGGCCGACGTCCCTAGCGTGGCCTCGCGGTTCGGCAACCACCCCTTGCTGCGCCGCCTGCCGCCGGAGGTGGCACGCCAGGCTATGATTGTCCAACGTGCCCGGCGCCTGGATGTGGAGTGCATCGTGCGGGGCTACATTGCTGGCTCGGCGTGGGGCGAGTACCGGCGGCAAGGCACCGTGTCGGGCCAGAAGATGCCCAAAGGCCTGCTGGAGGGGCAGGCTTTCCCGGAGCCGTTGTTCACTCCCACCACCAAGGCCGAGTCGGGGCATGACCAGAACATGACCCATCAGCAAGTGGTGGATCTGGTGGGGCAAGGCGTGGCCCGCCAGCTGGAGGAGACCAGTAAGGCGGTGTACCAATTTGCCCATGAATACGCCCGGCAGCGCGGCATTGTTCTGGCGGATACCAAGATGGAGTTTGGCCTGCTGGACGGGCAGCTAATTCTGATAGACGAACTCCTCACTCCCGATTCCAGCCGCTTCTGGGACGCCGCGGGTTACGAGCCGGGCAAGTCCCAGCCCAACTACGACAAGCAGTTTGTACGGGATTACCTACTGGGCCTGGGCTGGAACCAACAGCCCCCTGCCCCTGCCCTGCCTGAGGATGTGGTGGCCAGGACGTCCCAGCGGTATTTGGAGGCCTACCAAAAGTTGACCGGGGAGAGGCTCTAAGCCAGGCCCCTAATTTAAAGAGAGGTTAATACTTTGCCAGAATCGAGACATCGCCGGCGGTCTGCTCGCGGAAGCGCGGGCCGCGGCGCCGGAGCGACTGCTCTGCCATCACGCAGCCGCAAGAAGAAGACCAACTATCTGCTGCTGGGGGCCTTCATCATTATCGCCCTCCTGGTCATTGGTTCCTTTGGCCTGACCACCATTCCCTTTGGTGGCGGCGGGACCACCGGCCTGGGAAGGAGCGACAAGTATGTGGAGGGCGTCGGTTCCAGCCAGCAATTGATGCCTACCCGGGACCACCTGCCGGAGGGCCGGGTAATCTCCTATAATACTACTCCGCCCACTTCGGGGGACCACTGGGGGCGCTGGGCCACCTGCGGCTTCTATCCGGAAGGGCTTCCAGACGAACGAATTGTGCATAACCTGGAGCACAGCAACATAGTGGTCAGCTACAACCTGGCGTCACCGGAAGAAGTGGAAAAGTTGCGCAAGGCAATGGAAAGCATTTCGTTAAACCGGGCTTGGGGCGTCACCCGGTTTTATGACAAGCTGGAGCCGGGCACGGTGGTGGTTGCTGCCTGGGGGATATCCGACCCCATGAAGGGCGTGGACGACAACCGCATCAAAAAGTTCTTTGAGACTTATGCGGGCCGGATTGGGCCAGAAAAAGACGCCAGGGGCATCGGCATTCCCTGTTAAGGCTGGAGCTGCCAAGTGTACGTAGCGCGCATCTCAATTAGTTTGAAGCCCACGGTCAACGACCCCCAGGGCCGCACAGTGCTGGGCGGGCTGAAAAATCTTGGTTTTGCCAGTGTCAGCGATGTCCGCGTTGGCAAGTACCTGGAAGTGCGGCTGGACTCCCAAAACCGGGCCCAGGCAGAAGCAGTGGTGCGGGAAATGTGCCAAAAATTGCTGGCCAACCCGGTTATAGAGGACTTCAAGTTCCAGGTGGAAGAACTGGCGGCGCGTTGAACAAATGAGGGGGCGCACCATACCGCGCCCCCTCCGCCTTCTGGGATTGACTAGGATCTCCAGGCGGACCTTACTTCACGCTCTTCTTCAACAGTTCCTTAATCTCTTGCACGGTAGCCTGCTGCCAGGCTTCGGCCCGGGCGCTGGTGCGGGCGCGCCGCTCCTGGTTAAACTCCTGGTCGTTGAGGCCGGGCTTTTCTTTTTTGATGGCGGCCTCGATTACCGCCACTTCCTTCTTTGCCATTTCCGGGCGTTCAATCCAGTGGCCAATGTACTTGTGGTCCTTGGTATAAAACACTGCCACCGGAATGGACTGGTAGCGTCCCTGGTTCAGAAACTCGTTCATGATATCCAGGTTCTGGTCCCTGGGGAAAATGCGGAATTCCAGCCCAGCGGCTTCGGCTAGCCTGGCCAGCACCGGCAAACCCCGCACCACGTCGCCGCACCAATCCTCGCCCAGCGCCAGCATTTTGGCCGGGCCATTTGGCCTGCGGGCCAGGGCCTGCAACTCCTTGGCGTCGTCGGCTTGAACTTTGAAATTGGCATAGAAACCATCAAACCGGGCCTTGTTCACCTTGGCCTGGGCCATAAACTGGGCGTAGGACAGACCCTGCTGGAATCGCTGGGGAGTCACCACGCTAGCTTGGCTGGACATACATTTCCTCCCACTTGACCACCTTGTTCTGGAATCTTATGCCGACGAGCCTAATCTAGATGAGCCAACGGCCCATCAACCAATGTCTCAACCCGTCTCGCCGTTAAACCCAATCACTACCCTGCCGTCAGGATAGACGATGATAGGCACAGTGTCCGCATAGTTTAGAGCCTCATCCAAGGTCTCCTGGCTCTGGTCCACCTGCCGTTCCTCATATTGAATCCGCTGCCTGTGCCATGCGGCGCGGAGCTTGTCGCAGGTGGGACAAGCAGTGAGAGTATAGACTATGGGTATATTCGCCACGGTACACCTCTGGCTGGGGTAGGGGACCGCAGGTCTCACCGGAGAAAGTGTAAAGGCTGGCGGGAGTGCGAGGGAGTCGAACCCACCTACCCCGCTCATCACGAGGCATAACGGATTTGAAGTCCGCAAGGGCCACCGGGCCCCATCCACTCCCAGCCGTCGGGGAGTCGGCGCTGGCTACTTGGCGGCCAGCACCGCGTCAATCTTGCGCTTTAGCTGGCCCTTGGGCGCCGCGCCAATAATCTGGTCCACGGGCTTACCCTGCTTAAAGAAAATCAGCGCAGGGATGCTGCGGACACCGTACTTGGCGGCGATGTTGGGGCTGCTGTCTACGTCCAGCTTGGCAACGTTCAGGCGGCCCGCATACTCCCCCGCCAAGTCATGGACCGCCGGGGCAATCATCTTGCAGGGCCCGCACCACTCGGCCCAAAAGTCCACCAGCACCGGCAACTCGGATTTCAGCACCTCGGCATCCCAGGTGCTCTCGGTCACGTTGATGGGTTCAGCCATTGTTCCTATCCTCCGATAAGGCCGTCATCACTGCTGCCTCTCTTGCAGCAGCAGCTATCATGCGCCTTTGGATAATATGAAGTTTACCCCTGGCTGCCTAGCTGGTCAACTACGGCTGCGTCATGGGCAACAAATAGGGGCCCCAAAGGAAAAGGGGCACCCACCGGGTACCCCTCCGTTGTCGTTTTGCCCGTTGGGCAGTAGGCTCGCTTACTAGCCCGCCACCCGGCCCGGCCCCCAGCCATCGGGAATGTTGACCAGGGAGGGCTCAATGGCTTCCACATTAGTCTGGCCGCAGTAGGCCATGACCTGGTCCAGTTCCTTACGCAGGAGTTCCAGCACACCGTGGACGCCATCTGCGCCGTCTACCGCCAGGCCCCAGTAAAGAGGCCGCCCGATGCCCACGGCCTTGACACCCATGGCCAGGGCCTTGAGCACATCACTGCCCCGGCGCACGCCGGAGTCCAGATAGATTTCCGCCTGGCCTTTGCACGCCGCCACCACTTCCGGGACCATCTCAATGGCGCTTTGCGTTTGGTCCAGCTGCCGCCCGCCGTGGTTAGACACCAGGATGCCGTTGACGCCGTTCTCCACCGCCAAGTGGGTATCTTCCGCAGTGCGGATACCCTTGAGCACCAGCGGCAGGGAAGTGAGGCCCCGCAGCCACTCCAGCTCCTTCCAGGTCAGCGGCGCAGTGGGCGAAGGCCGCCAGTTGGGTGCCTCGTCGGTGCCGCTCATGGCGGGCAGTTCTTCCGTGGTAGCGCGGAAGTTGCCTAGGGGGAAGGGGTTCTCATAGCGGTTGCGCTGGTCCCGCTCCTTGGGGCTGGGCACCGGCGTGTCTACGGTCAAGACAATGGCCTTGTAGCCAGCCTCCTCGGCCCGGTGCACCAGCATCTCGGTGAACTCGTAGCCCCGGTGGTAAAGCTGGAACCACAGGGGGGCCGAAGCCGCCCCGGCCACGTCCTCCATACTGTAGTGAGAGGAAGTGCTGAGCATCATCAGGGTGTTGGACTTGCCCGCGCCCCGGGCGGTAGCCAGTTCACCGTCGGGGTGGGCCAGCTTGTGGCCGCCCGCGGGGCAGACAAACACGGGGAAGCTGATTTCGCTGCCCAGCATGGTGGTGGAGAGCTTGCGCTGGTCCACGTCCCGCAAGAAGCGGGGGCGCAGGGTCAAAGCGTCGAAGGCGGTGCGGTTGCGGCGAGTAGTAATCTCGTCCATAGCACCCGCTTCAATAAAGTCCCAGTTATTATGGGGCAGGCACTGCTTGGCCCGCACTTCAAAGTCGTGAAGGTTAATGGGGTCCATCCGCATGGGAGTACCTCCTGCAATTCCGGCCTGCCAGGGAACCAAGCCGAGGCCGTAGTTAAGTCGCAGCTACTTTACTACCTGGGCAGGAGGGTGGCAAGGGGTGGGCGAGTGCATTAGTTATAACGGATACTCAGGCCGCATACTGGAGCACTTCCAATTCCGCCGTGCCGTCGGTACGGGCCAAAAGGGCGTCAATGCGTGCCATAACCGCATCCTCAATCAAGTATTCACGGCACGCCTGGCACTGTAAGACCGGGAGTTGCTTCAAAATTACGATGCGGTTTTCTGACAGCTTGAAGGGCAAGTCAGTGGTGATTGACACCATGCCAGCGCCGCAAATCGTGCACCTCATGGGGTTCTCCTTCGCGCCTTTAAGTCCGCTTCCCACTCTTCCGGGCTGGGATGGTATGCGGTAACGATTCGCACGTTCTGCCCATCCACGTCGGTGGCGAACAGGACGTGGAACGCCACTTGCCCCCGGCGCCCCAACAGCAAGTAGCTTGGGAGAGGTTGGTCATAGGGGTACGCCTCAACGATCTCGTAGCCCTCGGCGGCGATTATTGCCTCGCGAGCAATAAACCTTTGCTCCAGGCGCATATTGATATGATAAGTCCACAGGATCCGGCCACTGCGCAGGCAATCACAAATGAAGGCTAAAGGATCGTCGGGGAGTTTTCGCTCAAGCACTGTTCATCAATTCAGTCATCAGCGCGTTGCCCGCCTTAACTCCCTGAGAAATACATCGGTGTCAGCGAAGTAGTGCGGGACATTTCTCAACCGTCTCAGTTTTGACTCAATCGCTGATAGGCGCTTGATGCGCTGGCTTACAAACGGGCTTCGGCGGTCGACCTCACTCGCCTTCGTGCGCAAGCGCATCTGCATGGTGTTCAGAGGGAACGCATGCGCTGCCCGCCAGTTATTAATTACGTCAATAGCGGCTTCAATCTCCTCGGGTGTAGACCTACGGGAGATAAGGGCCTTCCCTGCGGCATCAATTTCTTCTAATGAATAGCTGCGTGTGGCCCAAGGCATGAGATCACCATATGCCAGAATGTGTGCTGCGTCAAGTGCTGTTGCGCATTAAGCGCCTAGCCCGACTGGTCATACCTTGCCCAGCAGCAACACAGAATTGCCAACAATCATCCATAAAAACCATGAGGGGCGGGTTCAAAACCCCGCCCCCTGCCTGTTTCGCCGTGTGTGTGCCTTGGACAGTTGGTTATGCTTCCTCCTTCTCCCCAAAGGGTATTAGCCCCGGAATCCACCACTTCTCCCAGCTTTCGTCCACCTTCTCCTGGAAGAACTTGATGTCCTCCTTGGTCATGTGGGCAAAGCGGCCCTGGCGCATCAGGTACTCCTCCACTGGCTTGCGCTGGCGGATGCCCTTGGCAATGGTCCGGGAGGGGCCGTTGAGCACCAGCTCGCCGTTGACGATTTCGTACAGCACCCACAGGCCCGTCTCGATGCCCAGCATTCCCAGCTCGTGGGAGTACTTGGGGTCGTAGTCCCAGCCCTTGGGGCACGGGTCAAAGCAGTGGACAAAGGTGGGGCCACCGATGGTCAGGGCGCGCCGGATTTTGTTGGTGAAGTCCAGGCCATAGGAGGCGCAGGTGGTGGCCACATACTTGCAGTCCGGATGGCCGGCGGCCAGCATGGGCGCGGTGTTCTTCTTCCACCGCTTGTTCATGATGCGGTGCACCTTGCCCGGCGGGCTGAAGGTGGAGTTGGCGCCCCATGGGGAGCTGCCAGACACTTGGATGTCGGTGTTGGCGTAGGACTCGTTGTCATAGCAGATGATGAGCAGGTTATACTCGTCGTGCTGCAACGCCGCCGAGATGGCGGAGAGGCCCATGTCCACGCCGCCGCCGTCGCCGCAGAAGGCGATGACGTTGATGGGTTCCTGCTTCATCTTGCCTTTGCGCATCATGGAGGCCAGGGCCGCGGCGGTGCCGGTGGCGGCGGAGCCGGAGGAACCCAACTGAGTGTGCATCCACGGCACTACCCAGGGGGTGCTGTAGTAGGTGGTGTTGGCCACGTACATACAGCCGGTGCTGCCCAGCACAATGGTGCGCTGGCCCGCCGCCTTGACCATCAGCCGCATCACCAGGGCAGATTCGCAGCCCTGGCAGGTGCGGTGGCCTGAAGTAAAGTATTCTTCTACCGGTATATTTTTGACCCCACGGACCTGGGGAAGATCTTGCACACTGGTCATAGTCGTTACTCCCTTACTGCGATCCAGGTATTTTCCTGCTCTATCTTGCCGGTGTCTATGGCTTTCTGGCACATATCCACCACCTGGTTCACGTCCCGCACCATCACCTCGCGGCCACCCAAGCCAGCAATGAAGCTAAGCATCAGCGGGTGACGCTGCAGGGGATACAGGGCGGCACGCAGGTCGTTGAACAGCACTCCGCCGAAGGAGGGGGAGCCGTAAGAGTAGTCCCGGTCAATGACTCCCACCGCCTTACAGTGGCTCAGGGCGTTGCGAATTTCTTCGGTGGCGAAGGGGCGGAAGAATTTGACCCGCAGGAACCCCACTTTCTTGCCCTGCTCCCGCAGCCGCCGGATGGCGACCCGCACCGGCATGGCCAGAGTGCCCATGCCCACCAGGACGATTTCCGCATCCTCGGTCATGAACTCTTCAATCCAGGGACTGGGGTCACCGCGGCCAAAGACCTGCTTGAACTCATCATAGGCTTCGGGGATCACCTGGGTGGCCCGCAGCATGGCCTCGTTGGTCTGGCGGCGGATTTCCATCAGCCAGTCCTCATTGACCTGGGGCGCCACGGTGATGGGGTTGTCCGGGTGAAGCTGGAGCTTGCCCCGGTTGTAGTTGGGCAGGAACTGGCGCACCTTCTTGTTGTCCGGCACCCGCACAATGGCCTGGGAGTGGGTAAGGAAGGAGCCGTCGCAGCTGACAGCGAAGGGCAGGAACACTCTAGGGTCCTCTGCAATTTTCCAGGCCAGCAGGGCGGTGTCCAGGGCCTCCTGGGCGGTAGCCACCCAGTAGAGCATCCATCCCAGGTCGCGGACCGCCAAGGCGTCGTTGTGTTCCACGCCGAAAGCGCCGGGGTCGTCCAGGGCGCGGTTGCCCACCATTGCCACCACCGGCAGCCGCAGGCCGGCGGTGACGGTGATGGCCTCCATAGCGTAGAACCAGCCCACGCCGCTGGAGCCGCAGAAGGTGCGGGCGCCCACGGCGGAGGCGTGCTTGACGATTTCAAACTGGGAGTGCTCGCTCTCAGCCACGATGAAGTCGCAGTCGAAGGCGCCGTCGGCCTTGAGCTTGGACACGTACTGCATGACGGTGTCGTAGGGCCGAATGGGGTAGGCGGTAATCACGTCCACATCGGCCAAGGCGCAGGCAATGGCGATGGCTTCGCTGCCGCTGATTAGCTCTTCCTTTTCCGTCTGGAAAAGCTGGGTCTGAGTAGTAGTCATTTAGCTGTCCCTCGAATTGGCAATCTCTTCAGCGTATCCGCCAACGTGGTGGAAGCCATGGGAGCGCTCGCCAGCGGCCTGCTGCTTCTCCACTAGGGCGGTCATCCACTGCTTGTAGGAGTTGGCGTCCTTCTGCCAGGCTTCCCACTCGCTGTTGTTGTCGTTGAACTCGGCCTCGTTTACCATGGTGATGCAGTTGGGCACCGGGCACACCGACTCACAGACGCCGCAACCGCAGCAGGACTCCATGTTGGCGTCAAACAGGCCATCGGGAGTCACGTCAAAACAGGTGTCCGGGCACTGGAGCCAGCACAGGGTGCACTTGATGCAAGTCTCGAAGTTGACCACCGGGCGCATGGAGCGGGTGCTCCACTTCTTGAACACGGCATTGCGCGCCGGCTGGTAGCCTTCCTGCCCGCCGCGGAAGCCGCCGCCCTGCTCGATGCCCCGGATGACCAGACCTTCTTCCATGCTCTTCCAGCCGGGCAGGTCAAAGGAGAAGGGGACTTCCGTGCTGCCTTCGCCAGGTTCCACGGGCCGCTGGGTGGTGCGGTCGTAGGCCTTCTGGGCGGAAGACAATTTCACATCGGACGTGCCCTGGTCCTTGAGGGCAGCCATCATGGAGTCCAGGCTCACCAGGTCAGGGCACACTTTGCACAGCGCCCCCAGGATGCGCATGTCCGTGTGGTCGTCCTTGTAGACCCACAAACCGGAGAAGCTGGCTGTGCTGGGTATGATGGACAGATTGAACGGCTCACTGCGCTGGTGGATGTCCTGGATGAGGTCCTCAGCGGGCTGGCGGGAGGTGACGATCAGCGTTCCGCCGGGCTTGGTCAACTTGTTAATGGGTTCCAGGCCATACCAGGCCCAGGACTCGATGCCCTTGCACATGGTGTCGTCCACATTGATGGTGACATCCACTTCCTGGGCTTCGTACACCGCCAGGTTCTCTTCCAGTTCCTCAGGCGTGTCGGCAACGATGGCGAATTGCTTTGCGGGGATGCCGTTGCGTTCCGGGGAGTCGCCGTAGCGCCCGAAGGCCGTGCCGATTTTGCCTTCTTTGCGCGCGGCGAATACTATGGAGCGGACGATGTTCCGGGCCAGAGTTCTCTGGTAAATACCCCGGTACACCACCTCCACCGCCACTGTGGCCATAAGCGTTCCTCCAAATGAGTTCTTTGTTTAAACCGTCCTGGGGGCCGGACTTGTGGCCGTACCCTCAGGCAAGCCAACCTTAGCGTGCCCGTCCCACCGGCAATTTGGCGCCCTGGAAAGGCCCCTGGGTCGCCTCAAAGGACTGGGAAAAGGCCAACAATTCTGCGTTGGACTGCTTTTTCAGGTCAATGGGCTGGCTGAAGCCCTGCTTGACATTGTAGCCGGTCTTGTAGTACAGCTCCACTCGATTGTCCTCGGGGTCGTAGAAGTATACGCTGCACGAAATGCCGTGGGTGACGCAGCGGTCAATGCGCACCTTTTCGTCCAAAAGCCGCTGGTACAACTTCTTCAAGGAATCCAGGTCCTTCACAATAAAGGACACCTGGCCCAGTCCCTGGGTCTTGGGACGCTCTGCCCCATTGGCCCGTCCCAGGGCTAGCTCGTGGTGCTCATTCTCTGGGTCGGCGCTGAGAAAGCAACTGCCCCGGTCCGGGTCCTCGTCGGTGATGGTCAGGCCGATGACCCGGGTGTAGAAGTCGCGCATCTTTAGGAAGTCGTTGCAAATTATGCCAACGTGGCCTAGCTTGGTGACCATAGCTCCTCCTCCTAAGTGCCGAATTTTGGACGCCCGTTCCGGCTAAATTATCGCCCGGGCCCTGGCCCAGGGCTATCAGGGCCGCCAGCCAGCGGGCTCGGACCCACCGGTCTCCCCTGACTGGGGGCTGGATGGTTCTACTACTGTCAGATGGTGGTCCATGGCCTGCTGCGCGCCCCGGTAATCGCCAGCTTCCACCCGCTCCAAAATCTGCCGGTGGGAAGCCAGGGAACGCTGGCGGCGGCCTGGTTCTTCCAACGACTGACCGCGGGAGTGCTGCAAGACGTCTTCCACGGCGCTGACCACCTTGATCAATGCGGCGTTGTGAGTAGCGGCGGCCAAGGCAAAGTGGAAGGCGGTATCAGCCTCCACGCCGGTGTCACCCTGGTCAATCTGGCGCTGCTGCTCTTCCAGAATCTCCCGCAACTTCGCCACTTCCTCAGGAGTAGCCCGCTGGGCGGCCAGCGCAGCAATGGGCGGCTCCAGCAGATGCCGCATCTCGAAAGCGTCGCGCAAAGCATCGGAACCTGTGCCGAAGGTGGAGGACAGGAGGGTCACCACCGAATCCAGAGTCTCGGTGTTGATAAAGGTGCCCGCGCCGGGTTTGCTGACCACCAATCCCTGCCGCTCCAGGGAACGGATTGCCTCGCGCACGGAGCTGCGGCTCACCTGGAATTGTTCCGCCAATTCCCGCTCGGCAGGCAGGCGGTCGCCATGTTTCAGCGCCCCCTCCCGAATCAAGGCATGGAACTGCTGCACGATATCCTCGTGCAACCGGCGGCGTTTCACACTCTGGATTTGCGCCTGCATACCTGTCCGATGGTCAGACCAATTTTAGACGGGCCGTATTATACTCCAACCCAGATTGATGTCAATGGGTCGTATTCACTCACCTAAAATGTTACCCAAAGGGGTATGGTTCCCTCAGCTAGAAATGTTACCGAGGGAATCATGGCGAGTGA